>QGVD01000018.1 GCA_003242685.1 Pseudomonadota bacterium
TTGAAAATGGTGGTCTGGGGCAGGGGAAAACCTGTCGGCTCAGTCAGCCCGGAGGAGTTGTCGCTCGCGTTCCGGTCGAGCGATGCGGGGCCGTGCGGGTAAGTCCGCAGCGCCCATCATCGCTGCAGACTCGGGGCTGGCGCTCTCCGCACCCGGAGGATCTCAACGGCTGCCGGGAAGCCAGCAGCCGACTGCTCTGCGAGACGCCGGAACGCGGGAATCGATGCGCGGCTCGAGAGGTGAAGGAGCGCAGTGAAGTGGAGCGGGTGATGGGAATCGAACCCACGTCATCAGCTTGGGAAGCTGAGGTTCTACCATTGAACTACACCCGCTCGCCGATTTCATTCTAAGGACGTGCCGTCGCCGGGTGCAATCGCGCGCTCCGCCTCGTTCCACGTCCCCGTCGCCTCGAGCTGCCGCGCGGGCTGAGGCGCCGACCAGCGCAGGGGCAGCGCGGCCTCGAACCAGAGGCCATCGGTCACGCGGAAGCGCAGGAGCCGCTCGGCCCCGGCGAACGCCCGCACCAGCGGCCCGTCCCACTCGACGGCCGCCTCGCCGGTCAGGGCGAGCACGCTGCCGGAGTCGAAGTCCACGAACAGGAGACCCGCGCGAGGCTCGAGCTCGAGATTTCCCAGGGTGTTGAAGTGCGCGTTGCCGCGGAAGTCCGGCGCGGTGAGTACCGTGCGTCCCTCTTCGATCGTCACACGGACGAAGCCGGGCCGCCCCCCGCGGTGCGAGATGTCGACTCCGCGGACGGGATCGCCTTCGCGTGCACCCGGCGCGGCGGTGGCAATGAAGAAGGTGTCCGCTCCCCGGACGAGCTCACGCACCTCATCCGGCAGCTCGGGCCCGAGCGCTCGCGCACGGACCTCTCGATTATGACCCGGCCGCTCGATGAAGTACGGCGTGCGCGCCTGGATGTACTGGGGACAGTTACCGAAGCTCTGGCCCACGCGTACCTCGAACCCGCGCTTGTCGAGACGCGTGACGGTGCCATTCATGCGGTTGCGCCTGCGCGTTTCGAGCTGGATGCCGAGCAGCGCGACGGGTGCGCCTGGCACGAGGCTCCGGCCGAGCGGATCGTCCTCGACGGGCATCGCATCGATCCTGAGCCTGCGCGGATCCGGCGAACGGATGAAGCCTGGAGCCCCGGTGAGGATCGACGCCCACGGGCGGCCCTCCTCGTCGAGGCTGCCGACGAGCAGGAACGGCAACTGCTCGAAGAGCTCGCGATGCTGATCGGGCATGAAGTCGCGGATGACGCGCCGCCCGATCCGCTCGACGCGCTCGCGCACGCCGAGCCGCTCCTGCACCGCACGCTCACCGGGATGGAACGGGGACTCGGTGCGCGGCCAGCCCGGCAGCGCCGGCTTCGGCGCCGGTGAGCGGACTTCGCCAGGCTGGTTTCCCATGATGAGTCCCTTCGCCTCGATCAGGCGGACGGCCCGCTTTGCTGCATCGGCACGAAGCCGTCCAGCGCCTCCACGCGCGCGAGCCACGCGCGCACGCCGGCGTACGGCTCGAGTGAAATACCGCCTTCGGGCGCAAGAGCGGTGTAGGTGTAGATCGCGACGTCCGCGAGGGTCGGTGCTTCGCCGACGAGGAACTGGCGCGAGGCGAGGTGTGCATCGAGGAGGCCGAGCAGGCGGTTCGCGATGGATGCCGCGAGCTCGTAGTCGAGCTTCGCGCCGAACAGCTTGATGAGGCGCGCTCTGCCGGGTCCGGAGCAGAGCTCGCCTGCCGCGACCGACAGCCACCGTTGCACGAGTGCGGCCGCGACCGGCTCGCGTGGATACCAGCGGCCGGAGGCGTCGTAGCGCAGGGCGAGATACACGAGGATCGCGTTACTGTCCGCCAGCGTGACGTCTCCGTCCTCGATCACCGGTATCTGCCCGAACGGGTTCTTCGCGAGGAAGGGCGGCTGCCTGTGCTCCCCTGCCATCACGTTCACGGTGACGTACTCGTAAGGCAGTTTCAGCAGAGAGAGGAACAGCGCCACGCGGTGTGAATGTCCCGACAGAGGATGACCGTAGAGTCGTATCGCGCTCATGCAGCGTTCTCCGCGACGAGATGCGCGAACGCTAACCCCTCCGGCGCCCGGAGAGAATCACCGCCATTGACAAAGGATCATTGCGCCGCACGGAATACCGGCATGGACCGGCTCGAGTCGATGCGGGTGTTCGTCGCGGTGGCGGAAACCGGAGGTTTCGCGGCGGCGGCGCGGCGCCTCGCCATGTCTCCGGCCGCGGTGACGCGAGCCGTCGCCGCTCTCGAAGCGCGAATCGGCGCGCGGCTGCTCACGCGCACGACGCGCGTGGTGCGTCTCACCGAAGCGGGCACGCGTTTCCTCGCGGACTGCCGGCGCATCCTGAGCGAGGTCGAGGAAGCCGAACGCTCGGCTGCCGGCAGTCATGCCGAGCCGCGCGGGCACATCGCGATCACGGCGCCGTACATGTTCGGGAGGATGTACGTCGCACCGGTGGTGCTCGACTTCCTGGCGGCACATCCACACGTCACGGCGCGCACGCTGTTCGCCGATCGCATCGTGGACCTCCTCGAGGAAGGCATGGACGTCGCCGTGCGTATCGCCCATCTGCCGGACTCCACGCTCACCGCGATCCGCGTCGGCTCGGTGCGGCGCGTGGTGTGCGCCTCACCGGAGTTCCTCGCCCAGCACGGCACGCCGCGTACGCCGGCGGACCTCTCGCGCTTTCCGACGATCGCCTTCTCGCAGGATGCGACGCGCGTGCGATGGACTTTCGGCCGCGGCCGGAAGGTGCAGACCGTCACTTTCGAGCCGCTGCTGACCGTGAACACCTCGGACGTCGCGATCGCTGCGGCCGTCGCGGGGCGCGGCCTCACGCGTGTTCTCTCCTACATGATCGGTCCGGAGGTGCGCGCCGGCCGCCTGAAGATCGTGCTCTCCGAGTTCGAGCCGCCACCGCTTCCCGTGAGCGTCGTTCATCCCGAAGGGCGCCGTGCGGCGGCGAAGGTGCGCGCCTTCGTCGATTTCGCCGTCGAGCGCCTGAGGGCCGCGCGCTGGCTGTGCTGAGCGCGCGCTCGAAGTGTTCGGACAGCGTGTGAACCAACGCCCGGTTCGTGCCGGGCTTCCCCTTGCCGGCGCGCGTTCCGTCACATATCGGATGTGACGCGTTCGACAGCCGGAGTGCGTCTTTCCACCCGGCGTCGACTGCATCACTCAATGTAGCGGACGCCGTGCCGAAAAATGGCTCGCCCCGCGCGGATCCCGCCCGGGGTCAGCGTTCGATCTCACAAGGCAAAGGTATCTCTCATGAAGATGATGAAGCTCGCCCCGGCGCTTGCTTTCGTGGCGCTCACGACGCCTGCGATGGCCGCGGACGGTGCGTGGTCCTTCGGTGTCACTGCCGGCACCTACGGCGCCGGCGCGGAGCTCGGCTTCCGCCCTGCGGAGCGCTTCGGTCTGCGCGTGAACGGCGGATTCTTCTCGTACGACCACGAAGTGGACGTCGACGACATCGGCTACGACGGTGAGCTCGACCTCAACTCCTTCGGGCTCATGCTCGACTGGTATCCGCTCGGCGGCCGTTTCCGCATCTCGGCCGGCGGCCGCTTCAACGACAACGAGATCGCCGTGCACGCCACGCCGGCCACGAACGTGACGGTCGGCGATGTCGTCTTCACGCCCGCGGAGGTCGGCTCGCTGAGCGGCACGATCACCACGGACAGCTTCGCGCCGGCTCTCACGCTCGGCTGGGGCGGGAAGCTCAAGCCCGGGTTCACGATGTCGTTCGAGGTCGGCGTGATGCTGCAGGGCTCGCCGAAGATCGAGAACCTGCGCTCGACCGGCGGACTGCTCTCGAACGATCCCGCGCTGCTCGCCGAGTTGAGGCGCGAGGAGCTGCGCGTCGAGGAGGAAGCCAGGGATTTCAAGTACTGGCCGATCCTGCAGCTCTCCTTCCTGTATCGCTTCTGATGCGAGCTGCACACTGAAGACGCGAAGGCGCCGCGTACCCTGGCGGGTGCGCGGCGCCTTTCTTCATGGGTCGCAGCGAGCTCGCGGCCGCCGCTCACGTCGGGGCCGCGACCCGCTCTACCTGTGGTACTCCTCCGCGAAGGCGGGATCGCACTCGTACGGGTACACGTACTGTCCCTCGTGCTTCCGCCACGCGATGAAGCGCGCACCGCGGTTCTCGAGCACCTCGGGATCCTCGAACTCCTGCGTGGCGAGCAGCGTCTTTCCGTCCTCGCTCAGCCGGAAGCGCTCGATCACACGTACCTTGTCGCTGTGCTCGAGCCCGTTGTTGGTGATCGTCGCGGGCGAGAGGTGGGTCGTCTCGACGACGAGGATGTCGCCTTCCCAGCGGCCGATGGAATGCCCCGTCTTCGAATGCGGTGCATCGGGCGGAGGATGACCGCGCCCGTCCATGAACACGATGCGCACCATGTCGTAGTACTCGAGCTTGAAGACGATGAGCTCCGTGCCCTGGTAGATCTCCATGGGGAACGGGCCCTGCATCGCGTAGACGATCGACGGCGGCTGGCAGACCTTGCTGATCGTCATGTCGTCGAGCGGCTTCCACGCGAGCGCGGCCTCGAGCGCCTTCGGCTTCACCTTGAGCCCGCCGAAGTCCTTCGCCGGCAGCTCGACCGCTCCCGTGTCCTGCAGCACCACGGTATTCGGCGCGAGCAGGCTCATCAGCTTCTCGTCCGGCTTCACGTCGGGCGCGAGATCCCAGAAGCCGGAAAGATCCGGCCGCTTCGTCTGCGCCGGTGCGCTCTGCTGTGCGCAGGCGGCGAACGGCAGGAGCGCAAGAGTGAACAACAGTGCATGCAGACGCTTCATGTGGCGCTCAATCCTCGTAGAAGCCGAAGGTCATGCCGACCTGAGTGCCGTCGGGACGCGTGACCTTGCGCATGCGCAGGTACTTCGAGCCGTCGCGCGCGGGCCAGCCCTCGACCGTCACCTCGTCGCCGACCTTGAGGCTGTCGCTGTTCCAGCCGCGGCGGCGGAGCACGGACGGCGAGTTCGTCTCGATCTTCCACTGCTCCTCGGCGCCCTTCTCGTTCTTCACCGTCAGACGGATCAGACCGTGCGGATTGCGGAACTGGAACTCGGTGACGACGCCCGACACCGTCACGGTCTTCTCGGAATCGAAGAACACCGCGAAGGAATGGTGTGCCAGCGCGGCGGTCGCTGCCGACAGCAGAGCCCCCAGCACGAGCAGTTTCAACGGCTTGAATCTCATCGAATCACTCCACGGCGCGGAGGAACCGGACCGTCCCCTTCGCGCCTCTCGAATCATCCGGTGCATCATATCAATCATCACGGGAAAGGAAGCCCTGTCGGTCCGATGCGGAACCGGGCAACATCGCGCCCGGGCCGCTCGTTTGCCTGCAGGAGAACTTCGTGAGCACAGATCGCCGATCGTTCATCAAGCACGGTCTCGCCGCGCCCTTCGGTGCCGCGCTTCTCGGGAAAACCGCCGCAGCCGCTGCGCAGCAGCGCCCTTCCGCCGCGCCGGCATCCACGGCACAGGACCGACCGAGGGCGCCCGCGAAGGTTCCCTACAAGCGGATCGCGACGGAAGAAGCCTGGGCTTCCAGGGAAATCTTCGAGGAGTACCGCAAGCTCCTCGCGAGCGGCCCGGTGGACCCGGGGTTCGAGGCGCAGTGGGGGAGCCTGCGCGGTGGGATAGAGGGCTCGCGCATCGCCGGGAAGCTGATCGAGCTCGGCGAGCCGCGGATCGCGGACATGGACGCCGCCGGCATCGACATGCAGATCCTCTCGCTCACCGCACCGGGCGTGCAGGTCTTCGATCCCCAGACGGCGACGCGGCTCGCGGCCCTGAGCAACGATCAGCTCGTCGAGGCGATCCGCAAGTACCCCACGCGCTACGCGGGGCTCGCCGCCGTGGCACCTCAGGACCCGTCGGGCGCCGCGAAGGAGATCGAGCGCGCGATGACCCGGCTCGGCCTCAAGGGCGTGATCATCAACTCCCACACGCAGGGCGAGTACCTCGACGACCAGAAGTTCTGGGAGCTCTTCGAAGCCGCGGAGGCGTTCAACGCACCGATCTACCTGCATCCGCAGACGCCGGGCCCGGGCATGCTCCAGCCCTATCTCTCGCGCGGCTTCGAGCGCGCGATCCTGGGCTTCGCGCACGAAGTGGCGTTCCACACTCTGGCCATCATCGAGGCCGGCGTCTTCGACCGCTTCCCGCGGCTCAGGCTCGTGATCGGCCACGGCGGCGAAGGGCTGCCCTACATGCTCTATCGCATCGACTACATGCACCGCAGGGGTCCGCGGACCCGGCCGCAGTTCGCGAAGCGCCTGCCCAGCGAGTACATGCGCGAGAACATCTACATCACGACGAGCGGGCTCGCCTGGGCGCCGGCGATCACCATGGCGCAGTCGGTGCTCGGCGTGGACCGCGTGCTCTACGCGATGGACTACCCCTACCAGTACGACATCGAGGAAGTCACGCTGACGGATGAGTTCCCGATCAGCCTCGAGGACAAGACGAAGCTGTTCCAGACCAACGCGGAGCAGGTCTTCGCCCTGAAGTCCTGAGCCGCGCGGCGCACCGCCCGGCGGTGCGCCGCGGTTCTCAGACGAGCGGGAGCTGATCGGCGTTCGCCCACCAGCCGTGCACCTGCGAGTTGAGACGGAACGGCAGCCGGATGCGTGCGACGTCGCCCTCGTCGAGCCGCTGCGCATCGGCGATCACGAGCTCCGAGTGCATCTCGGCATAGTTCGATGCCACGCCGATCAGCCAGCCGTCGCCCTCCGGCGCGTTGCGGCTGCGCGGGATGAACTGGCACTCCTGCAGGCTCCCGACCTCGCCCACGAAGTAGTTTCCGACGATGCGGCCGGTGCGCAGATCGAAGCGGCCGTAGACGTTCGTCACTCTGCCGCCCACGTTGCCTGCACGCTTCTCGTCGAAAGGCCGTGAGGGATCCGCGTAGCCCATGAAGCCGTAGCGATACGGCAGGCCGTAGAAGCGGTCGTCGATGCGGGGGAGCGCGCCCGGCGCGTTCGGGAACACGATCTCCTCCTCCCAGGTGTCCTTCTTCGAGGAGAGATCGAAAGTCCAGCGCCGCAGCGTCGTGACCGCGAGCTTCGGATTCCACGGCGAGCCGTCCATCTGCGGGAAGAACGGGAACGGATTGCCGTCCGAGACGGGCGTCTCGACGATCACCTTGTTGCCGACCGTCTCGGCAGTGAGCAGGTGGACCGCGGCCCGCGTCGGTCCCTTGAACCAGCGCACGTCCTTGCCCTCGCCGTCGCGCGGCAGGATGGCGACGTAAGTGGGCGCCGACGGGTCCCAGCCCCACATCACGTTGCCTGCCTTCATCCATTCCGGGTTCGTGACGAACCCCGAGGTGTTGAAGACGATGTGCTTCGGCGTGATGGCGATGTCGTGCATCATGCTGACGATCGGCGCCTGGAAGCGCACCTCGCGCGTCACCTCGCCGTTGCGGTCGACGAAGTACACGAACACGTCGCGCGAGAGATCGCCCGTGGCCTGATAGCCGTAGCAGATCATCTCGCCCGTCTCCATGTCGGGCTTCGGATGCGCGGTGAAGGTCTGAGCACGGTACTTGCCGTTGAAGTCCCAGAAGCCCCTGGTCTCGAGCGTGTTGGGATCCATCTCGACGGGCAGCGCGTCCTCCTTGAGCGCGAAGAGCCTGCCCGCGTGGACGAAGGGCGCAGTGTTCGCGACCGTGCGATTGATGTGGCGTACCGAGGGATCGTCCGTTGCGCGATTGCGGTACACGCCGAAGAGCTGCCGTCCCGCCTCGAGGTTCGCGAGAAAGCGCGGCGTGCGCACGTAGCGGCCGCGGTAGGACACGCGGCCGTTCCTGATGCGGAACATCCCCATGTAGCCGTCGCCGCTGAAGGGACCCGCGTCGTTGGGGAGTCGCGGCGGATAGAACCAGTCCCATCCGAGGCGGTAGAACGCCCCGTCGATCTCCTTCGGCACTTCGCCCTTTATCACCTCGCACTCGAGAACGTCGGCTTCGAAGCGCGTCGGTGCGAAGAAGCCCACCGCAGTGGGATCGTTCGAGAAATTGACTGCCATTTTCTGTATCTCCGGCGAATGGAGGACGGCAGGCGCCGGATGGCGCCCGCCCGTCACTGCTCCCAGTTCGAACGCATCCTGTACGGCACGTCCACGAGCACGGCCTCGATCTCGCGGATGCGCCCGTTCCTGATCTTGAAGAGCTCGTGAATCTCCCACGCGGACGGGCGCAACAGCCACTTGCTCACGGGATGACGCTCTCCCGTCTGCAGGTGGGTCCACTCCTTCACGGTGCCCGCGTGGTCGAAGAACACGTGGGCGTACACGACGCCCATTTCCTCGTCGATCACCACGAAGCGCCGGTCGCGCAGCTCCGTGTCGAACACGAACATGCCGGTCGCGATCTGCTCCTCGCAGCCGAGCGCAGCCATGCCGCCGAGCTGCGGATTGTTGGTCGTCTGCAGCCCGTTTTCCGTGCGGTTGCATTCCGGATCGAACGGCACGGGATGATTTCCGCGGCCGCGCTCGATCTTGTCGAAGTAGGCGTTCGCGATCTCGATCATCTTCGCGCGCGGCACACGCTCCTCGGGCGCGAGCGGCTCGTCCCAGACGCTCTTGCGCGTCATGGCGTCGAGCGCGGCAGGCCCGCCGGGCGCGCTCGCCTGGCCCCGCTGCACCAGGGCCTCGATCTCGGTGATCCAGCCGTACTCGATCTTCATTCGCACGGACAGGATCGAGAGCTGTCCGCCCTCCTCGATCGTGCCCACGAAACCGACCGCGCCGCCTTCCGGATCGGCGACATAGTGCGAGTAACGGCCGCGGGCGTTCGCCGTGCCCCAGAGACCGTCGCCGGGCGACATCACCTGCCCGTTCTCCGTGTACTTCACGTTGCGTGCGAGCGGCAGACGCGAAGGATCGTGAGCGACGATCGACTCGAGAAAGCGGTCGACCAGCCCGTTGAGACACGCGCGATCGCAGACTTCCGGAATGGGGCCGCGTTCGTCGCTCGCGGGGCTCACGACGGACACGCGGCCCTGGCCGGGATGCCAGCCGTTCGGCAGGCCGTAGGGCATCCGTGTTCCCATGGTCTCCACGAGCCAGATTCTCCCGCCGCGAAGCTTGAAGAGCGCAGCCGTCGCCGTGTCCCACGGCCGTCCGGCGAGCGGCATCGACACCTTGCCGTGGCCGGGCACCTCGATGGTCGTCACGTCGCCGCGATGGCGGAATATGAAGAAACCGAAGACGTTTCCCGTCCGCTCGTCGACGAGCGGATCGCGGCGGCGCTCGATTGACGTGATGTAGCTGAAGATGCCCGAATCGAACTGCTCCCTGCAGCTCATGCGCTGGAAGTCGAGTGGCGCGCGCCCCCGCGTGAGGAACGGATAGTCGGGCACGGCCGTCGTGCGGGTCACCTGCCTGCCGTTCTCCCTGCGCAGACACTCCGGATCGAAAGGCACGTCCGCGCCCGAGCCGCGTTCGATGCCCTCGAAGTAGCTGCGGACGGCGCGCAGCATCTCTTCGCGCGGCACACGCTCCTCCGGCGCGAGCTCCTCGAGCAGCGCCGGATGCGGCGCCTTGAAACCCTGCAGCGACTCGAGATCCCGAACCACGATGGACTCGGCTTCGGTGATCGTGCGGTTCATCACCTTGAGGCGCAGCGCGAGCAGAGCGGGTCCGGCGGTCTCGCGCACGATGCCGATGAATCCGATCTGCTGCGTGCTCTCGTCCGGCACGTAGAGCGCGTAGCCCGGCTCGAAACCGATCGCCGTCGCCCACAGACCATCGGTGAGCGAGAGGATGGCGGTGTTCTCCGTGAACTTGATGTCGGGCGCGAACGGCGCGCGCGAAGGCTGGCGCGCGAGCATCGCCGCGAGATAGCGATCGACGGTGCTGCGCAGGCACTCCCGATCACAGTGCCGCGCCTCGAGCACCTGCTCCTGCGCAGCGCCTGCCGATCCCATGCCGGCCAGGGCGAGAAACGCCAGCGTCCAGGCTCGCATCCAATTGCATCGCATGCTCCGCCCTCCAGGAAGCGTGAAAGCGTGCGACTTTCGCCTGCGCTCACGCGCGGCAGACCGCCCGGTCGGCCGCGCCTGTCCGGCACGGCTCTCTCAGATATCTCAGATGTCCTGCGTGAGCTCTGCAAGCACGATGCGTTCCTCGCGCGTCGGATCGTCGGCGACGCGGCTCTCGTCGTCGAAGATCATCGTCGCGCGCCGCTTCGCATCATAAGCAGGCCAGTCCGGCAGACCCGCAGCCGCCGCGTTCGGATCGCCCGTCGCCGCGAAGCTCACCCAGGCCGCGCTCATGCGTGCCGCCAGTGCCTGCGCACGCGGCCCGCCGCCGGTGAGCGCCTTCGCCCGCTCGGTGTTGTCGAACACGAAGGGGTTCTCGAGCGTGTGCATGCTGCCGAGCACTCCGCCGAGCACCTGCGTGCGCCAGTCGAAGCGGTAGACATACACGGGCGCGGGCTGCGCGGCCTTGCGCTCGGCCTGTTTCAGCGTCCCATCCATGATCGCCCAGTCGGACCAGATCCGGATGAAGAGCTCGGACGGCGTGGCCTTCGGATGAACCTTGCGGTACACGGCGAGCACGCGCTCCGCCGCGCTTCCGACGAGATTGGTCACGCGCCGCCGCAATCCGGCCTCGTCGAGCGCGAAGCCTTCGTCGTCCGCGCCCATGAAGAAGGTCATCTCGGTCTCGTTCCAGCCGATGAGCAGCGGAACTTCGGCAGAGAGCGGCGAGGCCGTGGGATCGAACGGATGCTGCGGCAGCACCTGCGGATCGATCACCGGCGCGAAGCCGGAGAGCACGCGGAACTCGGCCCCCGGATTGCGCGACTGCAGCTTGTAGTACGCGCGCAGGAGACGCTCGACGGGCACGTCGCGGAGCTTCCCGAGCTCCTTCGGCCGCACGCCCACCTCGTACAGCAGCTCCTCCGTGATGCGCGTCGCGCGGTCGCGTTCCATCATCCTGAGGCCCGGACCGCTCTGCACCGCCGCGCGGTGCAGGAGCCCCTTCGCGCGAGGCGAGGCCATGAGGAACGAGGCCTTCATGCCGCCGCCCGATTCGCCGAACACCATCACGCGCTTCGGATCGCCGCCGAAGCGCTCGATGTTGTCGCGCACCCACTCGAGCGCCGCGATGATGTCGAGCATGCCGGCGTTTCCCGAGTGCTCGAACTCGGAGCCGCCGATGTCGGCCAGATGGCTGAAGCCGAAGACGTTGAGACGGTGGTTGAGACTCACGACGACGACGTCGCCGCGCCGCGCGAGATTCTCGCCGTCACCCGTCGCACCGGAGCCCGTGTAGAAGAAACCGCCATGCAGCCACACCATCACGGGACGGCGGCGCGAATCGAGACCCGCGGTCCAGACGTTGAGGAACAGACAGTCCTCGCTCTCCGGCGGTGACGGCGCGGCGCCACCGCCACCGGACTGCGCGTAGATGCGCGGAAGTATCACGGGCGGTGGACCGGGCGGCGGCTGAGGATCGCGCTGAGGCGCGACGTTCCCGTACTCGAGCGCATCCACGATGCCTGCCCACGGCTGCGGCTTGCGCGGGGGCCGGAAGCGATTCTCGCCGCCTGTCGGTGCGCCGTAGCGGATGCCCTTGAAGACGTGGACGCCGTTGACGGTGGCGCCACGCACCTTGCCGCAGGTCGTCTCGACCACCGGCTCGGTCGATGCGCGCGCGCCGGCCCGCAGACCCGGAATGGAAATGCTCGCGACCGCGGCCGCGCCGCCTGCGACCACCGTGCGACGTTTCATCTTCGTGCCGTGAACGTCGGGTTTCATGCCCTGCGTCACCACCGATCTCCCGATGAGCTCGCGGCTCCGCTACTCGGCGCTGCCGCCCGCCTGAGACTGAGAGGGCGACTGCGTCGCTTCCAGCGATCTGTCGCCCCAGTCCTGGTTCGCGCGCTCGATCAGATAAGCGTGAATCGCTTCGACATCCTCCTCGGACAGCTCGTTCGCGAAGCTGCCCATGCCGAGGCCGACCAGCGTGCCCTTGAGGACGATGTCCTTGAACGCGGCATGAGTCTCCGGCTTCATGTGCCGCAGATCCTTGATGACGCCGCCGCCGATCGCCTGCGGTCCGTGGCAGCGCGCGCAGGTGCGGTCGTAGAGCTCCGCGCCCTTCTCGATCACCTCACGCGACGCCGTGGACGGCGGCGGCAGCGGGATGGGATCGCGCTCGGGCAGCGGCGGGAGCTGCGCCGTGCCGCCGAGCTTGAACGCGAGCACGCGCGCGTCGGCACGATGCATGCCGCGGCCCGCGCGCAGCTCGGCCATCGCCATGCCGCCGCCCCAGCCCGCGTTGATCGCGATGTACTGCTCGCCGTCGACCATGTAGGTGATCGGCGGCGCGACGGGGATCGTCTGCACCGGCATCTCCCACAGGAGCTGCCCGTTGTCCGCGCGATAGATCGCCACGGTCATGCGGCTCGTGCCCTGGATCAGGAGATTCCCCGCCGTCACGAGCGTTCCGCCGCTGCCGGCGCGCGGATACTCGATGCGCCACACCTCCTTCTGCGCGACGGGATCCCACGCCGTGAGCCAGCCCTTCTCGCGCGACTGCGCGATCTCGAACAGCTTGCGGCGCTTCGCGTCCATCGGGCCGCCGGTTCCGACGGGAATCGTGCGGATACCCGGATTGCTCAGGCGCTGTGCGACGGTGGCTTCGAAGTTCGGATCGAGAGAGAAGACCCACCAGTGCTCCTGAGCGGGGAAGTACACGAGGCCCGTGAGCGGGCTGTAGGCCATCGGCTGCCAGTTGTGCGCACCGGCGACGGAAGGCGTGAGGAGCACCGGCTCCTTGCCGTACTTCGCCTGCTTCGTGAGCACGGGCCGGCCGGTCTCCATGTCGATGTGCGTCGCCCAGACGTTGGGCGCGAACTTCTCGGCGGAGATGAGCTTCCCGTTCGTGCGGTCGATGACGTAGAAGAAGCCGTTCTTCGGCGCGTGCATCAGCACCTTGCGCTTCTGCCCGTCGATCTCGAGATCGGCGAGCATCATCGGCTGCGTCGACGTGAAGTCCCAGCTGTCGCCCGGCACCTGCTGGAAGTGCCAGACGTACTCACCCGTGTCGGCCTTCACCGCGACGATGGACGCGAGGAACAGATTGTCTCCGCCGCCGGGGCTGCGGTACTCCTGCGGGTGCGGCGAGCCGTTGCCGACGCCGATGTACACGACGTCGAAATCCGGGTCGTAGACGATGGAGTCCCACGCAGTACCGCCGCCGCCGTACTTCCACCACTCGCCGTTCCACGTGGGCCGCGCGATCTTCTCCAGCACTTCGTCCGAAGCCGCGCCGTCCTTCTTGCCCGGCTCGCCGGGCACCGTGTAGAAGCGCCAGAGCTGCCTGCCGGTCTCAGCATCGTACGCCGTCACGTAGCCGCGCACGCCGGATTCCGCGCCGGCGTTACCGATGATGACCTTGCCGTCGAAGGCGCGCGGTGCGCCGGTGATGGTGTACGGCCACTTGTCGCGGTACTCGCCGAAGGTGTCCACCTCCCACACGGGCTTGCCGGTCTTCGCATCGAGCGCGATGAGGCGGCCGTCGAGCGTCGCGATGATGATCTTGCCGTTCCAGGCCGCGAGCCCGCGGCTCACGGCGTCGCAGCAGGCGTAGCGGCCGCGCGAGCGGTCGACCTGCGGGTCGTAGCGCCACAGCTCTCTGCCGGTCTTCGCGTCGAGCGCATAGGTGATGTTCCACGCACTGACGTTGTACATGACGCCGTCGATCACGAGCGGCGTGGCTTCCACACCCCGATGCGTCCTGAGGTCGAAGTACCACGCGAGCCCGAGCTGACCGACGTTCGCGTCGTTGATCTGCTTCAGCGGGCTGAAGCGCTGCTCGTCGTACGTACGCCCGTACGTCATCCAGTTGCCGGGCTCCTCGTCCGCTGCGAGCAGGCGCGCGTGATCGACCGCGGCGACGGTCGCCCGCACGGGTTCTCCCTGCTGCTCCCGGAACCCACAGGCCGCGAGCAGCAGCCCGCCGAGAATCACGATCGAGACGTTTCGCATGAATCCCCCAAGGTGACGCATCTTCTGATGGATGCGGCGCCGTGCGTCCGCCCGGCCGCGCGGCGCACGCCCCTTCGTGTTCGCGCAAGGATAGTCGAAGCCCGGGCCCCGTGCTCGCGCGGCCGGCCCGCGCCATTTGCTAAATTCTCGCCATGACAGCCGCCGAACGTTCAGATTCCGAGCGCCCGCGCCGCACGGTGCGCAGCTTCGTGCTGCGGCAGGGGCGCATGACCGACGCCCAGCGCCGCGCGCTCGAGGAGCTGTGGCCGCGCTACGGTCTCGAGTACTCCGCGGAGGTGCTCGATCTCGATCGCGTGTTCGGCCGCAGCGCGGCGCGCACCGTCGAGATCGGCTTCGGCAACGGCGACAACCTCATCGCGCTGGCGCACGCGAATCCCGGACGCGACTACCTCGGCATCGAGGTGCACAGACCCGGCGTCGGACGCGCGCTGCTCGCCGCGCAGGCGCACGGACTCGCGAACCTGCGCGTGATCTGCCACGACGCCGTCGAAGTCTTCGAGTACCAGCTCGCGCCGGAATCGATCGACGAGATCCTGGTGCTCTTTCCCGATCCCTGGCCGAAGAAGCGCCATCAGAAGCGCCGGCTCATCCAGACGCCGTTCGTCGAGCTCATGGCCTCGCGGCTCAGGCCCGGCGGAGTTCTGCGCATCGCGACCGACTGGGAGAACTACGCTCAGTCGATCCTCGAGACGCTCAACGCCTGCCCGCGCCTCCAGAATCTCTCGCCCGACGGCACTTTCGTACCCCGCCCCGCCGAGCGCGTGCCGACGCGCTTCGAGAAGCGGGGCGAACGCCTCGGTCACCGCGTCTGGGACCTCGCGTTCCGCCGCATCTGAGTCTCAGCCGACGGGGCTCACGCCGCCGAAGCTCGCGCGCAGTCCGTCGATGACGAACTGCACCGCGAGCGCTCCGAGGATCACGCCGAACAGCCGGTTTGCGACGTTCGCGCCCGTGACGCCGAGCGCGCGCATCACCGAAGAAGAGAGCAGCATCAGCACGAGCGTGACCGCGAGCACGAGGGCGACGCATGCGACGAGACCGATGAAGAGCAGCGGCCGCTCCGCGATGTGGACGGGGCCGAACCACAGGAGGATCGTGACCAGCGCACCCGGTCCTGCGATGAGCGGAAAGGCGAGCGGGAAGACGGAGATGTCCGCGCGCCGTGCGCTCTCCGCACGCTCCTCCGACGAAGTCCTCGTGCCCGACTCGCGCGCGAACACCATCTCGAGGGCGATGAGGAAGAGCAGCAGACCGCCGAAGATGCGGAACGCCTCGATGCTGATGCCCATCACGTTGAGGAAGTGCGCGCCGCCGAGCGCGAACAGCACGAGGATCACGCCGGCGATCACGACCGCCTTGAATGCCATCACGCGCCGGTAGCCTTCGCTCGCGCCCGCCGTGAGACTCGAGAAGACCGGCACGAGCGAGAGCGGCTCGACCACCACGAAGAACACGATGAAGAACTTCAGAAGCTGCTCGAGCATGACCCGACCGCTGAACCGATACGCCGGAAAACCGGCCTTGAAAGCGCCTCGGACGAGGCGCAACATCAAAGCGCGCTCGTGCAGGCGTGCGGCAGCATAGCAGTGCGGCGCAGCGTCAGCGAAGCCGCATCGCCACACGCCCCGCGCGCCACCAACACCGAAGGGAGGCTCGGCGTACGGAGGTCTGGAGATGACTGCCCCTCAACCAGCTATCGGGGAGTGGTATCGCCTCGCCGGCGGCGACCTGTTCGAGGTCGTCGCGGTCGATGAAGACGACGGCACCATCGACATCCAGTACTTCGACGGCACCGTCGAGGAAATGGACTTCGAAGACTGGGAAGCGCAGTGGGAGGACGGTTCGCTCGAGGCGGCCGAACCACCCGAGGACTGGAGCGGCTCCGTCGACGTGGAGCCCGACGAAGATCGGCCGCACCGCGATTCCTACGACGGCGAGAACGACCTGCGGGCGAGCCCGCTCGACGGGATCGATCTGTTCGAGTAGCGCCGCCCCTCCTGCGGCGCGAGAGTTGTCCGGCTTCGGCTAGAGCCTGTCTTCCGCGAGCGCCGTCACGTCCACGTCGTCGGCGAGCATGACGTATCCGTCGACGATCCGTAACGGCACGGCGCGCAGGCTCCTGCCCGCGCACGGTCCGGCGATGCAGCTGCCGGTCAGCTTGTCGAAGAGCGCACCGTGCGACGAACACAGGATCAGTGCGCCGTCGGGAGAGAGGAAGCGGCCCGGCAGCAGATCGAGCGGATGGCCCGCGTGAGGACAGCGGTTCACATAGCCGCGCACTTCGTCGCCGACGCGTACCAGCAGCCCGCGCAAGGGCCAGTCGCCCTCGCCTGCCGTGAAGCCGCGACAGCCGCCGTCGGGAAGATCCTCGAGCGCGCAGAGCACGCGCGCGATGTCGATTTCCTGCTTCATCGCCCTGCCGCGGGCTCGCTCGCGGGAACCGTAGCCGCCGTGCCCACCGAGGAATCCGCGAGCCCGCTGCGGATCATCAGCCAGAAGAGCACGATGCCCGGCAGCGCCGCGATGGTGGTGAGCACGTAGAAGTTCACGTAGCCGAGGAGCTCGATGAGCCAGCCCGCGGTCGTGCCCGTGAGCACGCGCCCCGCAACACTCGCTGCAGCGGAAATGAGCGCGTACTGACTCGCCGTGAAGCGCAGGTCGCAGAGCGCGGAGAAGTAGGCGACGATCGTCACTCCGCCGATGCCGCTCGCGATGTTCTCGAATCCGATCGCGCCGGCCATCGCCCAGTTGGAATGGCCGATCGCCGCGAGCCCCGCGAAGCTGAGGTTCGAAACGGCCATCAGGACGAGACTCAGCAGCACGGAGCGCTGCAGTCCCATGCGCGAGTAGAGAATGCCGCCGAGGAAGATTCCGACGAGGTAGGCCCAGAAGCCGAAGCCCACGTCGTAGATCGCGATCTCTTCGTTGGTGAACCGGAGATCGTCGAAGAGCAGGCGCAGCGTGAGATTCGCGAGCGTGTCGCCGATCTTGTGCAGCAGCACGAAGAGCAGCACCAGCCACGCACCGCTCCTGCGGAAGAACTCCGTGAGCGGGCCGACGATCGACTGCACGACCGTGGCGAGGCTCTGGCGCACGGCGACCACCTGATGACGCGCCGGCTCGCCGAGGAGGAGCCCCACTGCCATCGCGGGCAGCGCGAACGCCGCGCAGGCGATGTAGGCGGCTTCCCAGCCGGCGTGAGAGGCGATCACCAGCGCGAGTGCGCCCGCGGCGACCGAGCCGATGCGCCAGCCGTACTGTGACATTCCCGAGCCGACGCCGAGCTGATGCGGCTCGAGCGACTCGATGCGATAGGCGTCGATGACGATGTCGTACGTCGCGCCGGCGAACGCGACGAGTATCGCGGCCCAGGCGGTCGCCATCAGATCCGCCTTCGGGTCCACGAGCGCCAGGTTGACGATCGCTGCGATGACGCCGATGCCCACCACCAGCAGCCACGAGACGCGCTGGCCGAGATGCCCGATGAGGGGCAGACGGATTCCGTCGACCACCCACGCCCACAGCCACTTGAGGTTGTAGACCAGGAACGCGAGCGCGAAGGCGGTCACGGCGCGCTTCTCGATGCCGTCCTGCGCGAGACGCGTCGTGAGCGTCGCGGCGATCATGGCGTACGGCGCACCGGAAGAGATGCCGAGAAACAGCGCGGCGACGGGCGCCTTCTCGGTGTAGGGGCGCACTGCCGGAGGCAGGTACTGGCGCCATCCGCGCGACATGGTCTAGAGATCGTAGTCGATCGTGAGCGGCGCGTGATCCGAGAACCACTCGTCTTTGTAAATGGATGCCGACCGGACGCGCTCGGCCAGGCTCCGGCTGATGACCTGATAGTCGATGCGCCACCCCACATTCTTCGCGCGGGCCTGCCCGCGGTTCGACCACCAGGTGTACTGGTCGGGATGCGGATTCACGACGCGGAAGGCGTCGACGTAGCCGGCCGGACCGAACAGGCGGTCCATCCAGGCGCGCTCCTCGGGCAGGAAGCCCGAGTTCTTCTGGTTCGACTTCCAGTTCTTGAGGTCGATCGGCTTGTGGGCGATGTTCCAGTCGCCGCACAGGATGTAGCGTCGGCGGCGGCGCCGCAGCCGCTCGAGATAGGGCATGAAGGCGTCGAGGAAGCGGAACTTGGACGCCTGCCGCTCGGGTCCCGCGGAGCCCGAAGGCAGATACACGGAAACGACCGACAGATCACCGACCTGCGCTTCGAGATAGCGGCCCTCGTCGTCGAACTCGGGCACGCCGAAGCCTCTGATGATCTTGTCCGGCTCGTGGCGCGTGTAGAGAGCGACCCCTGCGTAACCCTTGCGCTTCGCGTCGAAGAAGTAGGCCCTGTAGCCGGGGATCTCCACGTCGTGCCCGGCGAGCTGGTGAGCGTGGCAGCGCGTCTCCTGCAGGCAGATGAAATCCGCGTCCTGCTTCGCGAGCCACCTGAAGAGACCCTTCTTTGCGGCCGATCGGATGCCGCAGACGTTCATCGTGATGATTCGCATCGGTCAATGATAGCGGCTGTGACTCTTCGAACGCGGGCGGCCGTCGCGAGCGGGAAGGGCCGGGCCCGATCCACGACACCTCGCGGCCCGGAAAGTGGACAATAGGCACCGGCCGCCGGCGGCCCGGGTTTCACCCTTTCCACTTTTTCGCGATCCTCACGCCATGCAGGACCATCAGCTTACGTTCATCGAGCTCGCCCTCGCACGCGATGCACTGCGGTTCGGACGCTTCACGCTCAAGTCGGGCCGCGAGAGTCCCTACTTCTTCAATGCCGGTCTGTTCAGCGACGGCGAGGCGGCGGCAGTCCTCGGCCGCTGCTACGCGGCGGCGCTCGTCGCCTCCGGCGTCGAGTTCGACATGCTGTTCGGCCCCGCCTACAAGGGCATACCGCTGGTGACGGCGACGGCGATCGCGCTCGCGGATCGGCACGGACGCAGCGTTCCATTCGCCTTCAACCGCAAGGAGGCGAAGGATCACGGTGAAGGCGGCAGCATCGTCGGAAGTCCTCTGCGCGGCCGGGTCGTGATCGTGGACGACGTGATCACCGCCGGCACGGCCGTGCGCGAATCGGTGGAGCTCATCCGGGCCGCAGGCGCACAGCCCGTCGCGGTGACCCTCGCCCTCGATCGCCAGGAGCGAGGACAGGGCGCGCTCTCCGCGGTGCAGGAAGTCGAATCGACCTACGGCCTGCGTTGTGTGAGCATCATCACGCTCGCGGACCTCATCGAGGCGCTGTCCCGGCCCACCGATGGACGATCGCGCGTTTCTGAGGAACAGCTCACATCGCTGCGGGCCTACCGCGACCGATTCGGCGTAGGATGAAGCTTGCGGGCACGGGCATGTCGGTCAGAATATGCCCGTCGTCCGATCTCACATAAATCGCAGGGTGGGTCATATGCCCGGTTGGGCGCGCATTCTCGCCGTCGGCCTGATGCTGCTGCATGCAGGCCTGGCCTGCGCTGCCGCCAGCAACAAGAGCAGGAAGGACGAAGGCGTCGCCTATCGCTGGGTGGACGAGCACGGCGTGGTCCATTACGGGGACCGCGTGCCGCCCGAGTACGCAAAGAAGGAGCGCGCGATTCTCAACAGCCAGGGCGTCGAGGTCGGACGGCTCGAGGCACAGAAGACTCCCGAGCAGCTCGCGGAGGAAGAACGCCACCGTCAGGAGCAGCTCAGGAGAAAACAGCACGACGCCTTCCTGCTCACGACCTACACGTCGGTGAGCGACATCGAGCACCTCCGCGATCTGCGCCTCGAGCAGATCCGCGGTCAGCAGCGCGCGGCGGAGCTGTACATCGAGACGCTGAATTCGCGTCTCGCCGCGCTGCAGACGCGCGCCATGAACTTCAGGCCCTACAGTCCGCGCACGGAAGCGCGGCGCATGCCGGACGACCTCGCGGCCGATCTCGTGCGCACGCTCAACGAGCTGCGCACGCAGCGCAATCTCCTCGCCGCGAAGCAGGAAGAGGAAGTCGCGGTGCGCGCTCAGTTCCAGGCGGACATCGATCGCTACCGCGAGCTGCGCACCGCGCAGAACGCGCGGCCGAACTGAGCCGGGCGCTCAGCTCTTCCCGGAATGCCCGAAACCGCCGGCGCCTCGCGCCGAGGCGGTGAACTCCTCGACCACTTCGAGCTCGACCTGCACGACCGGCACGACGACGAGCTGCGCGATCCGTTCTCCCGGCTGCACGGTGTACGGCTCCCGACCGCGGTTCCAGCACGAGACCATGAGCTGTCCCTGGTAATCCGAGTCGATCAGTCCGACGAGATTGCCGAGGACGATGCCGTGCCTGTGGCCGAGTCCCGAGCGGGGAAGGATCACCGCCGCGAGGCCTGGATCCTCGAGGTGGATCGCGAGCCCGGTCGGAATGAGCTCCGCGCGGCCGGGATCGAGCGTGAGCGGCTTGTCGAGACACGCGCGCAGATCGAGCCCGGCGGAGCCTTCCGTCGCGTATGCCGGCAGGGGAAAGTCGCGCCCGACGCGCTCGTCGAGGATCCGCACCTTGAGAGCGCGGCGTGCGGCCGCGCTCATGCGCTCGTGACCCTTGCGCCGTCGTGGGCCGCCGCACCGTCGCAGACCGCCGCGCCTTCTTCACGCTGTGCGTACGCTTCGGCGATGACGGCGATCAGCGAGCGCGCCAGGGCGGTCTTCGGACCGTGTCCCAGATCGCGCCGGCCGCCGCGCCAGAGCACGAACAGCTCGTTGTCGGGGCAGTCGAACGCCTTGTCGTGACCCACCTCGTTGGCCGCGATCATGTCGAGGTTCTTCTTCACGAGCTTCGCACGCGCGTTCTGCTCGACGGATTCGGTCTCCGCGGCGAATCCCACGACGAAGGGCCGGCGGGGAAGCGCGGCGACCGCAGCCAGGATGTCCGTGGTGCGCTCCATGTCGATGCCGAGCCGGTCGGACGTCTTCTTGATCTTCTGATCCGCCGGGCGCGCGGGACGGTAATCCGCGACGGCGGCGGTAGAAATGTAGATGTCGGCGTTGCCGACCTCGCGCATCACGGCCTCGTACATCTCGGCGGCGCTCTCGACATCCACGCGCCGCACGCCGGAAGGCGTCGGGAGTGAGACGGGACCGGCTACCAGCACGACTTCGGCGCCCGCATCGCGCGCGGCCTCGGCGACTGCGAAGCCCATCCTTCCGGAGCTGCGATTGCTGATGAAGCGCACGGGATCGATGCGCTCGCGCGTCGGTCCCGCGGTGATGAGCACGCGCCTGCCGCGCAGCGGACCGCCGGGCGAAAGAATGGGCACGAGGCGCTCGACGATCTCGAGCGGCTCGAGCATGCGGCCCGCGCCGAACTCGCCGCACGCCTGCTCGCCTTCGGCAGGCCCGAGCACGTGCACGCCGCGGCGGGTGAGCACCTCGACGTTCGCGCGCGTGGCGGCGTGACGCCACATCGCCTGGTTCATCGCGGGCGCAACGGCGATCGGCGCTTCACTCGCGAGACACAGCGTCGTGAGCAGGTTGTCCGCGAGACCGTTGGCGAGCCGCGCGAGGAAATCCGCCGTCGCGGGGGCGACGAGAATGAGGTTCGCCCAGCGCGCGAGCTCGATGTGACCCATCGCGCTCTCGGCCGCCTCGTCCCAGAGATCGGTGCGCACGGGCCGGCCGGAGACGGCCTGGAACGTCATCGGCGTGACGAACTTCTGCGCCGCCTCCGTCATGACCACCTGCACCTCGGCGCCGCGCTCGCGCAGCCGTCTCACGAGATCGGGACTCTTGTAGGCAGCGATGCCGCCGCTGACGCCGAGGAGGATACGTTTGCCGTGCATGGGCGCATTATCCGGCCGCCCTCGGCGCGCAGGCAAACGAGCCCGTCGGTTTTTCCCGTGATCCACGTCCGTTTCTCCGGTCGCCGGGGTGTGCCCGTCCCCGCAGACTCTCGTGCCCTCCACCGGCACGACGCACCGCATATGAGCACGAGCATCCGCCACTGGCCCCGATCCGAGCGACCGCGGGAGAAGCTCATCGAGCGCGGGGCCCAGGCGCTGTCCGATGCGGAGCTGCTCGCCGTGCTGCTCGGCTCGGGCCGGCGCGGCATGTCCGCCGTCGAGCTCGCGAGGGAGCTTCTGGTCGAGTTCGGCTCGCTGCGCGAGCTCCTGAGCGCCGACCGCGCCCGCTGCCTCGGGCAGTCGGGTCTGGGGCCGGCGCGCTACAGCATCCTCCAGGCAGCTCTCGAGCTCGCGCGGCGTCACTACCGGGAAACGCTGCGGGTCGGGCCTGCGCTCACGGCACCCGAGGCCACGCGAGCGTTTCTGCTCGCGCAGCTCCGCGACCGGCCGTACGAGGTGTTCTGCTGCCTTCACCTCGACAACCGTCACCGGCTCATCGCGTTCGAGGAGCTCTTCCGCGGCACCATCGACGGGGCGAGCGTGCACCCGAGGGAAGTCGTCCGGCAGACCCTGAGCCACAACTCGGCCGCGGTGATCTTCGCCCATAACCACCCGTCGGGAGTCGCAGAGCCAAGCCAGGCGGACGAGCTCATCACGCACAGGCTCAGGGACGCGCTCGCGCTCGTGGACGTGAGGGTCCTCGATCACGTTATCGTGGGCGACGGACGGTGCCTGTCGTTCGCCGAGCAGGGCCTGCTCTAGCCCGCGTCCCGGCAGTCGAGCTCACGGAAGACACCGGGACGACGGGGAGTTGCATTGACTTGAACCCTTCCGGCGGGTATAAAGCCGCGCTCCGCCCGAAGCGCGGCCCCGCGGGGGCTGCTAATTTTTCGGTTTTGAATCAAGGACTTTTGAGTATGTCCCGCGTCTGCGAGATCACCGGCAAGCGTCCTGCCGTCGGCAACAAGGTGTCCCACGCCAATAACAAGCGGCGGCGCCGCTTCCTGCCGAACCTGCATACGCAGCGGTTCTGGGTCGAGTCCGAGAAGCGCTGGGTGAGCCTGCGCGTTTCCACCCGCGGCCTGCGCACCATCGAGAAGAAGGGCATCGAGGCCGTGCTCGCCGATCTGCGCGCCCAGGGCGTGAAGATCTGACGCGGGGCAGGTCAGGAGGAATCCGCCATGCGCGAGAAGATCAAGCTGCTGTCGTCGGCCGGTACCGGACACTTCTACGTCACCACGAAGAACAAGCGCCTGCATCCCGAGAAGATGGAAGTGCGCAAGTACGACCCCATCGCGCGCAAGCACGTGGTGTACAAGGAAACCAAGATCAAGTAAGCCCGCGGCTTACGGATCAGGGAATCGGAAGGCCCGGCGTTCGAGAGGACGCCGGGCCTTTTCGTATTCGGCGGCAAGCGGCGGCCGGTAGACTTGTCCTTGACACATGCCCGAGCTTCCCGAGGTCGAGACCACCCGCCGCGGCATCGAGCCGCACGTCGTCGGACGGCGGATCGTCGCGCTCGTCGTGTACGAGCCGCGGCTTCGCTGGCGCGTTCCTGGCGATCTTCCCTCGCTCGTCACCGGGCAGCGGATCCTCGCGACCGGGCGGCGCGCAAAGTACCTCCTCCTCACGCTCGAGACCGGCACGCTCCTCATTCACCTCGGCATGTCGGGCAGCCTGCGCCTTCTTCCGGCGGATGCGCCGCGCCGGCCGCACGACCACGTCGACATCGTGCTCGACTCCGGCTACGCACTGCGCTTCAACGATCCCCGCCGCTTCGGCAGCCTCCACTACACGACCGGCGATCCGCTGCAGCATCCGCTCCTCGCGCATCTCGCGCCGGAGCCCTTCGATCCGCGATTCGACGGCGAATATCTCTGGCGCGCGACGCGCGGCAAGCGCGTCTCGATCAAGCAGTTCCTGATGGACGGCCGGCGCGTCGTGGGAGTCGGGAACATCTACGCGAACGAGGCGCTCTTCCGCGCAGGCGTGCGTCCACGGCGCCGCGCTGGGTCGCTCACGCGAGCGGAAGCGGCACGTCTCGCGCGCGCGATCCGCACGGTGCTCAGGCTCGCCATCCGCGCAGGCGGCACGACGTTGCGCGACTTCGTCGGTGCGGACGGCTCGCCCGGCTACTTCCGCCAGAAACTCTATGTCTACGAGCGCACGGGCAGGCCCTGCCGCAGGTGCCATACCGCGATCCGCCAGATCGCACAGGGTCAGCGTTCGACCTACTACTGCCCGTCGTGCCAGAAATGAACGACGTGCACGTGGACATCGGCACCGCCGCACGCGCGCACTTCGCGACGACGGATGTCGTGATGGCACGGCTCATGGACGTCGTCGGTCCGTACGGCCTCTTGCCCGATCTCGATTGCACGCCCTTCCGGGCGCTCGCACGCGCCATCGCACATCAGCAGCTCCACGGCACGGCGGCAAAGTCGATCCTTGCGCGGCTCGTGAGCACGTGCGGCCGCGGGAGCTTCCCGACGCCGCAGCGGCTTCTCGCGATTCCCGAATCCGAGCTGCGCGCCATCGGCTTCTCTTACGCGAAGATCGCGGCGCTGCGCGACCTCGCGGAGAAGTGCATCCAGGGCGTCGTGCCGTCACGCAGGGAGCTCGAGCGCCTGTCGGATGCGGAGATCATCGAGCGCGTGACGCAGGTGCGCGGCGTGGGACGCTGGACGGTGGAGATGATGCTGATGTTCCAGCTCGGCCGGCCCGACGTGCTGCCCGTGGACGACTTCGGCGTGCGCAACGGCTTCCGGCTCGCCTACGGCCTCAAGGAAATGCCCGCACCGCGCGCGCTCGCCGCATACGGTGAGCGCTGGCGGCCGTATCGCAGCGTCGCCTCGTGGTATCTCTGGCGTGCGGTGGAGCTCGCGCGTGAAGGCCGGCTGCCTCCACCGGCTGAGAAGATCCGCCTGCCTCGCCTGCTTCGTGTGCGCCGGAAGGTCGCAGCGCGCCTCGAGCAGCTCAGGACAGCACGGAAGAAGCGCGCGCGTAAGTGATGCTGAGGAGGAGCTGATCCTCTTTCGCCTGCATGTCCGCGGGCCGCTCGTTGCGCTCGAGGTCGTAGCAGACGGTGAGGCGATCGCCCTCGAGCTCGAAGATCGCCAGCATCACCCGCCCCGAGTTCGGGCCCGCGACACCGATGATGTCCATCTGTCGCGGGAGGACCGACTCGTCGATCGTGTAATTGCCGCTGTCGACGACCTGGTCGTCGCGATCGATGATGCGGTACTCGCCCTGCTCGAGCACGAAGCGCGCCACGCGCAGCTCCGCGACCGCGAGCTCCTGCCCCGAGACGCTCGCCGCGACCGGAACCCAGGTGCCTTCGAGGGCTTCGCCTGCAGCAGGGTTCATCAATAGACGTCTTCTCCGCTCTGGCCCCGCGGGTCCGAGGCGGCTTCGACCCGGCCGCTGGCGTAGTCCCAGACGACGACCTGCAGATTGCCCCAGCGCTCGCGGCCCTCGCGCAGCTCGTGGCCGCGCTGACGCAGTGCCTGCTGCAGTTCCTGGTCGAACGCACCGGGCTCGAACAGGAGCACGTCGGGGAAGTACTGATGATGGAAGCGCGGAGCGCTCACGATCTCCGAAGCGCTCCTTCCCGCCATGAAGTCGAGCACCGCGAGCAGCACCATGCCGATGATGCGGCTGCCGCCGGGCGTGCCCGCGATCATCACGCCGCGCTCGGATTCGACGAACGTGGGTGTGGACGAAGAGAGCATGCGCTTGCCGGGCGCGATGGCGTTCGCTTCGGCACCGATGAGCTGATACGCGTTCGGCGTGCCCGGCTTGATGACGAAGTCGTCCATCTGGTTGTTGAGCAGAATGCCCGTGCCCGGAACCATGAGTCCCGTGCCGAACCACAGGTTGAGCGTGATCGTCGCGGCGACGCGATTGCCTTCGCTGTCGATCACCGAGAAATGCGTCGTGTGCGTGCCCTGCGCGCCGATGGATTCGATGCCGGGCAGGCTCGCGCTCGGCGTCGCCCGGTCGAGCCGCAGCGAGGCGCGCTGCCCGTCGGCGTAGAACTGGCTCGTCAGCATCTCGGTCGGAACCTTCACGAAATCGGGATCGCCGAGATAGATCGCCCGGTCGCGATGGACGCGCCGCATCGCCTCCACGATCACGTGGATGCGGGTCGCGGGATCGAGCGACTCGAGATCGAAGCCTTCGAGAATGTTGAGCGCGTTGACGAGCGCGATTCCGCCCGATGCGGGCGGCGAGGCCGAGATGATGCGCGCACCCCGGTACTCGCCCACGATCGGCTCGCGCTCCACGACGCGGTACTGCCTGAGATCCTCCTCGCTCCAGATGCCGCCGAGCTTGCGCACACCGGCGACGAGCCGGCGCGCGAACGGGCCTTCATAGAAGGCCTGCGCGCCCTCGCGCGCGAGCAGCTCGAGCGTGCGCGCGAGCTCGGGCTGACGGATCACGTGGCCGAGCGGCGGAACCTCACCCTTCACGAGAAAGACGCGTGCCGTGTCGGGCGATTTCCTGAAGTCGTCCTTCTTGAAGCGGATACCGGCCTGGAGGCGCGGATAGAGCGGAAAGCCCTCGCGTGCGAGACGGATCGCCGGCGCGAGGCTCTTCGAGAGCGGCAGCCGGCCGTATTTCTCGGCGAGATAGCCGAGCGCCGCGGGCTCTCCCGGGATTCCCGCGGCGAGCGCGGTCTCGGTCGAAAGTCCGCGGACCGGATCGCCCTTCTCGTCGAGGAACATGTCGCGCGAGGCGGCGAGCGGCGCCTTCTCGCGCGCGTCGATCATCGTGTAGAGCGAGTCGCTCGCTCGATGCAGAAGGAAGAATCCGCCGCCGCCCAGACCGGAGCCGGTCGGCTCCACCACCGCGAGCGCCGCCGCGACGGCGACGGCCGCGTCGAAGGCATTGCCACCCTGCTCGAGGATGGTCATGCCGGCTTCGGTCGCAAGGGGATGCGCGCTCGCGATCGCCGCCTGCCCCGGCGTGCGATCCGACGCGAAGGCTGTCGAGAACGAGAGGGCGAGCGCGAGGAACGCCGCGCCCAGCGCCGTACGCACGGGGGTTCCGCCGCGCGTGTCGAGCGCGATCGGCTTCGCACCGAAGAAGATGAAGGAGAGCAGTCGTATGCGCCCGGATTTCTGCAGAAATCTCACGTCGTCGCTCGCCTGTACTTCGCGAGCTCGGCCGCCACGATGGGGTGCACGAACTCGTTGACGTCGCCGCCGAGCACCGCGATCTCCCGCACCAGCGTGGACGAGATGAACGTGAACTGCTCCTGCGGCGTGAGGAACACGGTTTCGATGTCGCGGGAGAGGTGCCGGCTCATGTTCGCGAGCTGGAACTCGAACTCGAAGTCCGACACCGCGCGCAGCCCGCGTACGATGACCGTGCAGCCGTTCTGCCGGGCGAACTCGACGGTGAGGCCCGAGTAGCCCTTGACCTCGACGTTCGGCAGGTCCTCGAGCACCCGCTTGCACAGATCCACTCGCTTCTCGAGCGGAAACATGGGAGCCTTCTGCGGGTTGGCCGCCACCGCGACCACGACTCGCTCGAAGATGCTCGCGGCACGCCGCACCAGATCCTGGTGGCCGTTGGTGATGGGATCGAAGGTGCCGGGATAGACGGCATGACGCTTCATTCTCGGGGGGCTCCCGCGTCAGGTTCGCTCGAACAGATGATACCCGACCTCCCCCGCCTTCTTCGCCTTGAGCGGCCGCCACGTTGCGGGCAAAGCCGGCAGAGGCTCACGGGCGGGCGCTTCTACATAAATGAGCGCGCCCGGCGCGAGCCATCCGTGCGTCTCGAGTCTTTCCGCGGCGCGGCCGAGCAGATCCGTCCCGAACGGCGGATCGAGAAAGACGACATCGAAAGCCTCGCCCGGTCCTCCCACGAAACGCAGCGCATCCGTCTGCTCGACGCGCGCCCCGCTCGCGCCCCATTCCGCGAGGCGCGTGCGCAGCTCACGCACGGCGGCCGGCTCGCGCTCGACGAACACGACGCGGGCTGCGCCGCGCGAGAGCGCTTCGAGGCCGAGCGCGCCGCTGCCAGCGAACAGATCGAGACAGCGCGCGCCGACGATTCGCGTTCCGAGCCAGTTGAAGAGCGTTTCGCGCACCCGGTCGGGCGTGGGGCGGATTTCAGGGAGCGGCGGGAATCTAAGCCGGCGGCCGCGCCATGTGCCTCCGATGATGCGCAGCACGCGGGACCGCGCTCCGCGGCCTGCCGCGACCGCCCGCGGCGGCCGCTTCGATCTGCGCTCGCGAATCACCTGATGCACCGCCTCGGGATCTGTCGGTCGTGGCCGCTCAAGCCTAACTCAGCCGGTGCAGGTCACAAGCCTCCGGCCCGCATCGCGCGAACTGCGGCGTGCTCCGGCGGTCTGCCTCCGTGCACACCGCTACAATAGCCGCCAACGGAAATCACTCCATGTTCTTCAGACGCAAGACGGACAAGACCGAGGAGCCGCGCGAGGAGAACGGCTCCGCCGCCGAAGCGCAGCCGAAACTGGGCTTCTTCAGGCGCCTGCGCGCGCGACTCAACCGCGGCAACTCGTGGCTCACGTACGACCTCGCGGATCTCTTCCGCGGCCGCGAGATCGATGCCGCGATCCTGGAGGAGCTCGAGACGCGGCTGCTCACCGCGGATGTCGGCGTGGAAGCCACCGAGCACATCCTCTCCGGGCTCAACCGGCGCGTCGCGCGCAAGGAGCTGCGCGACGTGCAGGCGCTCATCGAGGCGCTGCGCGAGGCCGTCGTCGAGATCCTCGAGCCCTGCGCGAAGCCGCTCGTGATCGATACGGCGCACCGGCCGTTCGTCGTGCTCGTGGTGGGCGTCAACGGCTCGGGCAAGACGACGACCATCGGCAAGCTCGCGCGCCGGCTGCGCGATGAAGGGCGCAGCGTGATGCTCGCCGCGGGAGACACGCTCCGCGGGGCCCGGGACGGGCAGGTCGGGGTGTGGGCCGAGCGCACCGGCTCCGCGTTCGTCGCGCAGCAGGCAGGCGCGGATCCCGGCGCCGTGGTGTTCGACGCGATGCAGGCCGCACGCGCGCGCGGCATCGACGTGCTCCTCGCCGACACGGCGGGAAGGCTGCACAGCCAGTCGCACCTCATGGAGGAGCTGAAGAAGGTCAAGCGCGTCATACAGCGCGTCGACCCGACGGCACCGCACGAGGTGCTGCTCGTGCTCGACGCGAACCAGGGTCAGAACGCGCTCACTCAGGCCGTGCAGTTCCACGAGGCGATCGGCGTGACCGGACTCGTGCTCACCAAGCTCGACGGAACGGCGAAAGGCGGCATCGTCATCGCGATCGCGCGCCGACTGGGACTGCCGATCCGTTTCATCGGCATCGGCGAGCAGCCGGAAGACTTCGGCGAGTTCGACGCGCGCGCCTTCGCGACCGCGCTCGTGGGCGATCCCCGCACCCTGT
The DNA here is from genome assembly GCA_003242685.1 of Pseudomonadota bacterium. Taxonomy (GTDB): domain Bacteria; phylum Pseudomonadota; class Gammaproteobacteria; order Steroidobacterales; family Steroidobacteraceae; genus ZC4RG24. Next base: position 29,322 of record QGVD01000018.1, read on the forward strand.
CCTCTTCCGGGCCGGAGGCGGGCGACAGGGCGGCGCAGCCGGGCGAAGGGACATGATCGTCTTCGATCATGTCGTCAAGCGCTATCCGAACGGCCGCGAGGCGCTGAGTGGCGTCACCTTCCGTATCGACGCCGGTGAGATGGTGTTCCTCACCGGACGCTCCGGCGCCGGCAAGAGCACCGTGCTCAAGCTCATCGCGCTGCTCGAGCGCCCGACGCGCGGCACGGTGCTCGTCAACGGCAAGAACACCGGCGCGCTCAAGCCACGGCACGTTCCCGCCTTCCGGCGCAACATCGGCGTCGTGTTCCAGGATCACAGACTCCTGGCCGACAGGCCGGTGTACGACAACGTGGCGCTGCCGCTCATCGTGGCGGACACGCCGCTCAAGGAGATCGATCGCCGCGTGCGCGCGGCACTCGATCAGGTGGGCCTGCGCGGCAAGGAGAACGCTCTGCCGCTGGAGCTCTCGGTGGGCGAGCAGCAGCGCGTCGGCATCGCACGTGCCGTAGTGAGCAAGCCGCCGCTGCTCATCGCCGACGAGCCGACGGGCAACCTCGATCCCGAGCTCTCGCTCGAAGTGATGCGGCTCTTCAAGCGGTTCAGCGACGTTGGCGTGACCGTCGTCATCGCGACGCACGATCTCAATCTCGTGCGCGAGTTCGGCCAGCGCGAGATCGTTCTCGACAACGGGCGCGTGGTGAACCCGCAGGAATCCGACGATCTTCCCAGCGTGATCGCCACCCGATGAGCTTCAGACCGGTCGCCTATGTCGCGCGTCACGTGCAGGCCTTCCTCGGCTCGCTGGGAAGGCTCGCGCGCAATCCTCTCGCCACGATGCTCACGCTCGTGGTGATCGCGCTCGCGCTGGCACTGCCGCTCGGCCTCAAGATCTTCGTGACCAACGCGCGCGCCGCGACGGGCGACTTCGCCAACGCGCTCGACATCTCCGTGTACCTGCGCACCGACGTGTCTCTCGAGAAGGCGGAGCAGCTCGCACGCAGCGCCCGCGAGCGGCCGGACGTCGCCGAGGTCACGCTCATTCCGGCCGATCAGGCGCTCGCCGAGTTCAGGGAGCATTCGGGTTTCGCGGCGGCGCTCCAGGTGCTGCAGGAGAATCCCCTGCCGCACGTGCTGCACGTGCGGCCGACGCGCGAATCGAGCTCGCCCGCCGCCATCGAGACGCTGCGGCGCTACTTCGCCGCGTGGCCGGAGGTGGAGATCGTGCAGCTCGACACCGAGTGGGTGCTGCGCTTCAACGCGATTCTCGAGCTGCTGCGCAGGTTCCTCGCGATCGCGGCGCTCGTGCTCGCCGTCGGCGTGCTCGCCGTGGTCGGCAATACGATCCGCCTGGAGATCCTCAATCGCCGCGCCGAGATCGAGGTCACCAAGCTCGTGGGCGGTTCCAACGCCTTCGTGCGCCGGCCGTTCCTCTACACCGGCGCGCTCTACGGACTCGGCGGCGCGCTGCTCGCGCTCGGCATCGTCGTCGCGGCGGTCGTCGCGCTCGAAGGTCCGGTTGCGACGCTCGCTCAGAGCTATGGCAGCGAGTACACACTGACGGGTCCCGCGCGGGAGGACGTCGGCGCGCTCCTTGCCGGCGGCGTGCTCCTCGGCTGGATCGGCGCGTGGATCGCCGCCGCCCGGCACCTCAGGGACATCGAGCCGCGCGCGTGATGCATCTCTTCGATCCCCTCTCTCCGCGGTGCAGAGAGAGGGGATCGGCAGATCGGGATGCGCGTCGCTTCAGTCGAGCATCAGAAGTTGTACTTGACGGCGATCGCCCACTCGCGCGGCGCGGCGAACGTGCTCTCGGCGAGACCGAATCCGAGGCTCGAGTTTCCCGAGATCCGGTAGCGCTCGTCCGTCAGGTTCGTGCCGTACAGCGCGATGTTCCAGCGGGAATCCGCGGTCTCGAACGCCACGTACGCGTTCACGATGTCGAATGCCGGCTGCACGAGCCGCGGATCGTTGAACACATCGTGGTGCACCCGGCTCTTGTACGACCAGTCGCCGCGCAGCGTCATCGTTCCCGCTCCACCGACCGGGAAGGAGTACTGCAGCCCGGCCGACAGCGTCCACTCCGGCGCCTTCACCAGCTCCTTGTCCAGGGTCAGCGGCGGATTGAGCGTCGCGAGCTGCGGATCGAGCTCCGTGTACTTGGCATCCAGATAGCCTGCGGCGAAGTTGAACTCGAGGCCCGGCGCCAGGAGGCTCACGATCTCGAGCTCGCCGCCCTTGATCTCCGCCTCGCCGGCATTGCGGACGAAGTTCTGGGGCGTCGCGTTGATCGTGAGCTGCATGTCCTTGTAGTCGTTGAAGAACAGCGCCAGGTTTGCCGTCATGCGCCGGCCGAACCAGCGCGTCTTCGCGCCGATCTCGTAGCTGTCGACGATCTCCGGGTCGTACGGCGTCAGCACTTCCTCGATGCTCGTGAGTGGACGTCCGTTGAAGCCTCCGCTCTTGAAGCCTCGCGCGTACGAGGCGTAGAGCAGCGCATCCGGCGTCGCCTGGAACTCGAGCCCCAGCTTCGGCGTGAGCTCCGACCAGTCGTCGCGGAACGTGTCCTGCGTGCCCGGCGCGCCCACGACGTACGCACCGCTCGCCTCACGCCGGTGAATGAGCTGCAGAGTCTTGCGGTCCTCGGTCCACCGCAGTCCGAAGGTCGCGCTCAATCTGTCGGTGAGCTGCAGAGTGGCCTGGCCGAACAGCGCGATGGATTCGTTCGCCACGCGCGTGAACAGATCCACGCCGACGTCGACGCCGACGTTGTTCGGATTGCCCGCGCCGCCGAAGCGCAGAGGCGGAGGACATTCGGCGACGGGACGCGGGTTCGGGCCCGGAAGACCGCACCACGTCGTACCGGCCGGCAGCACCAGCGACTCGAGCGCGGCGAAGGTGCCGATGGCGAGATTCGCCTTGCCGAACTCGACGGCATCCTCGTCGAAGTAGTACGCGCCCACGAGCCAGTTCAGCCGGTCGTTGAAGGCCGTGCCGGAGAGCTGCAGCTCCTGGCTGAACTGATCCTGGTCGTCGTCGTTCACCGTCTCGCGGTAGGTGAACGGCGTGTTGTCGCCGTCGCGGATGAAGAGCGCTTCGAGCTCTCGGTACGCGGTAATGGACTTCACGGAAACGGGTCCGGCGTCCCAGTTGATGGTCAGCGCCACACCTCTCGTATCGAGATCGTTGACGCTCGGCGCGCCTGCGTAGGTGGTGTCGATGTCGCCCGTGATCCAGGAGGCGTTCACGGTGCTCTCGCCGTTCGGCGCGGTGATGCCGAGATTCGGCGCGACGAGCGCGTTGTAGAGATTGAGGAAGGGCGTGCCGGTCGGCGTGACGTCGACGAGCGTGAGCGGCGCGGAGTTCTGCCGCACGCGAGTGGCGTCGATCGCCAGCGAGACGTCGACGGTGTCCGAAGCGATCCACTGGGCCTGCACGCGGCCGATGAGACCGTCTCTGTCGCCCAGGTCGGCGCCGTCCGTCAGCCGGCGCGCATAGCCGTCGCGGCTCACCCGCGCCGCGGTCCAGCGCGTCAGGAAGTTCTCGCTGATCGGCAGATTGAGCACGCCGCGCGCATCGAAGCGATCGAAGCGTCCGAAGGTGACCGACAGCTCTCCTTCCAGCTCCCTCGTGGGCTGTGCGGAGATGATGTTGATCGCGCCGCCGATCGTGTTACGGCCGAACAGCGTGCCCTGCGGACCGCGCAGCACCTCGACGCGCTCGAGTCCCACGGCATCCATGATTCCGCCGATGGAGCGGCCGAGATACACGCCGTCGACGTACATCGCGACACCCGGGTCACTGAAGATCGCGAAGTCGTTCTGACCCATTCCCCGGATGAAGACGGTGGCGTTGTAGGCGCCGCCGCTCAGCGCCGCGGCGCCGTCGAACTGCACGTTCGGCACGAACTGCGAGACGGCATCGACCGTTTCCGCGGCACGCACTTCGAGCGCCTCGCCCGTGAGCGCCGTGACCGCAACCGGCGTCGACTGCAGGCTCTCCTCGCGCCGGCGGGCCGTCACCGTGATCTCGTCGAGTGCCAGGCCGTTGCGGCCCGCATCGGCGCCTTCCTGCCGCGAAGCACGCCCAGCGCTCTGCCCTGCGCGGTGGTCACGACTCGCGCTCGGGCTTTCCGGAGGATTCCCCGGAGTCGTCTCCTGAGCCTGGGCGAGTCTCAAAGGGCGCTCGCTTCCCCTGGCAGCGCTCGACGAAGGCCGAGCCGGAGAATCCTCGTCCGCCGCGGGCTTCGCCTCGATGGCGACGGTGCGCTCGTTGATGAACTCGTACTCGAGAGGCGTTCCGTCGAGGAGCTTCTCCAGCGCGTTGTGGACCGTGAAGGTACCGACCAGCGGCGGCGAAGAGATGCCTTCTCCCAGCTCCGAATAGAGCACGATCTGCAGTCCCGACTGGCGGGCGAGCTCGTTCAAGGCATCGCCGATCGGCTGACGCTCGATGTCCAGTGCAACCGTGCGGGACACCTGCGGTTCGGCAGCGCCTGCCGCCGCTGCGGCGGCGAGGGCGAGCACGACGGCGACGCGCACGGCCCTTGGCGGTGTTCTCATGTCGGCCATCCCCCTTTCGGGCGCGCGATCGTGGGCGCCCGTATCCGCATAGACTGCTTCCGGCCGCGAAATGGGGTACTTTGGGTGACGGCGCGTACCCCGAGTCGCCTCCGGAAGGCGTCTATAGAGAACGAGAACGCGACAGCCAGGTACGAGATCTCATGGGTCTGCCGGACCGACCTGCAAAGCCCGCGCGCCGTCAGTCGAGCCTTGCCTCGACCGCCTACGATCTATACCACACCGCACTGCAGAATTTCCTGGTGCGGCGGTTGCGCAGTGCACAGGACGCCCAGGATCTGGCCCAGGAAGCCTATCTGCGACTGCTGCGCCTCGAGCGTGGCGAGTTCGTGAACAAGCCGCAGGCTTATCTGTACCGTATCGCTTCGAATCTCGTGTACGAGTTCAAGCTGCGCGAGCGGAACGATCCGGTGGTATTCGATTCGGAGGCACTGGATCAGGCGGCGGAGAATCCGCGTGAGCCTTTCGCATACGAGGCGAGCGAACGCCTCAGCGCGGAGCAGCAGGTCGAGTCGATGCTCACGGGTCTGCCGCCGCTCTACAGAGCCGTGCTGGTGCTCCGCAAGCGCGACGGTCTCTCCTACTCCGAGATCGCGCGCACGCTCGACATATCCGTGCACACGGTGAAGAAGTATCTCGCCCGGGCGGTCGCGCAGTGCCGCTCCGCCGTGCGTGAGTCCTGAGTGGTGATGATCCGATCATGAGCGCGGCGCGTCGAGAAACTCACCCGCTCGCCGAAGAGGCGGCCCAGTGGGTCGTCGAGCTCGAGGAGCCGACGCCGCGGGTGCTGCGCGAGTTCGCCGCGTGGCTCGAAGCCTCGCCGCGGCACGTGGAAGAGTTCCTCCTCGCGTCGGCCGTCTGGAAAGAGCTCGACGGCCTCGACGCCGCGCGGCGCATCGACGTCCAGCGGCTCGTCGAAGAAGCGAGGAGTAACGTCCGGCCGCTCGTGCCGGAAGCGATGCGCGAGATCTCAGACGAGTCATCCGGGCCTTCCCGTGCCAGGCGCCGCGTGCTCGGCATCGTGGCTGCTGCAGCGGCGCTCGTCGCCGGAATCGCGATCTGGCTGGTGATGGCGACCGCTCCCGATGTCTATGCGACGTCGCGCGGCGAGCAGCGGGCGTTCCGGCTCGCGGACGGCTCGGTCGTTCACCTCAACACACAGTCCCGCGTGGAGGTGGAGTTCACGCGGATGGAGCGCAGCATTCGCCTCCTCGAGGGTGAAGCGCTCTTCAACGTGGAACACGATCCCGCACGGCCCTTCAGGGTCATCGCGGGACCGACGGTCATCGAAGCGATCGGCACGCGGTTCAACGTCTATCGCACCGATGCGGGCACGACGGTGTCCGTCGTGGAAGGCATCGTGGAGATCTCGCCGACGATACCGCCTGCGCTTTCCGCGCGTGCAGCACCGCCGCCTCGATCGGACGCGCAGCCGCAGGTGCGGCCGGTGTCCGTCGTGGCGGAGCGCGTCGCAGCAGGCGAGCAGGCGCGGGTATCCCTCGAGGGCGAGATCGTGAAGGAAGCCGTGCCCGATCTCGCGCGCGTCGTCGCATGGCGCGAACGGCGGCTCGTGTTCCGCGGCGATCCGCTCGAAGACGTGGTACGGGAGTTCAACCGCTACAACGAGCTGCAGATACGTCTCGAAGGCGACGCCTTGCGTGCGAGGCGCCTCACGGGCGTGTTCGACGCCGACGATCCGATGTCTCTGCTGCAGTTCCTCACGCGCGACGGAACGCTCATCGTCGATGAGACCGGAGGCGACGAGATCGTCATTCGCGAGCGCTGAGCGAATCGGAGCGCACCGTCGCCGGAACGTGGCGGTCGCACGCGACCGCCTGCCTCCCTAGTGATAACCCTCGCCCGGCCGCACCTTGCCGCGGAACGTGTAGTACACGAACACCGTGTAGCCGAGGATGAAAGGCATCAGGATCACGATGCCGACGAGTATGAAGATCTGAGCCGCCGGAGCGCCTGCGGCGTCCCACAGCGTGACCGAGAACGGCACGAGGTACGGCAGCACCGAGATCATGAGGCCGATGAACGACACGATGAAGAGGCCGACCGCGCTGTAGAACGCCCGCGACGTGTATGGACCCGTGATGCCGCGCCAGCAGCTGTACGCGAGCAGCGCCGTGACGATCGGCACGGGCGAGAGATAGAGGAGATTCGGAAAGCTGAACCACCGCTCCGCGATCCGCTCGTACTCGAGCGGCGTCCACAGGCTCACGAGCGCGATGAAGGCGAGGAGGCCGAGGAGCAGCGGCCGTGCGTAGCGGCGCGCCTGCTGCTCGAGCGGACCGGCGGTCTTCATGATGAGCCAGCATGCACCGATCAGCGCATAGCCGACGACGAGCCCGAGTCCGCACATGACGCTGAACGGCGTGAGGAAGTCGAACGTTGCGCCGGCGAACCTGCCGTTCTCGACGGTGATGCCATCGAGAAGACCTCCCAGCATCACGCCCTGCGCGAAGCCCGCGACCATGGAACCCGTCGCGAACGCGATGTCCCACTTGCGGTGCCGCGGTTTCGCCACCCAGCGGAACTCGAACGCCACGCCGCGGAACACGAGCGCGAGCAGCATGAGGATCAGCGGGATGTAGAGCGCCGGCATGATGATCGAGTAGGCGAGCGGAAAGGCAACGAACAGTCCGTTGCCGCCGAGGACCAGCCACGTCTCGTTGCCGTCCCAGAACGGCGCGACGGAGTTCATCATCTGGTCGCGCTCGCCCTCTTCACGGAAGAACGGGAAGAGGATGCCGACGCCGAGATCGAAGCCGTCGAGAATGACGTACAGCGCCACGCCGACTGCAATCACGCACGCGAGGACGAGCGGCAGCCAGAAGGCGAGCCCGTCCGGCGTGTCGACGCCACTCACGGCGCAGCCTCCCGCACCGACTCGTGCGCGGAATCCTGAGCTGCCGAGAGCGGACGGTTCGGCAGACCCTCAGGCGCGGGTGGTGGCTCGAGCGCGGCGCCCGTCGGTCCGCGGCGCATCAGCACGCGGATGTAGTGGATGCCGATGGTGAAGACGACGCAATAGACGACCACGAATGCGGCGAGCGACGTTGCCACCGCGTAGGCCGACACCGGAGACACTGCGTCCGCCGTGCGCAGCAGTCCCTGCACGATGTAGGGCTGCCGGCCGCTCTCGGTCGTGATCCACCCCGCAAGGATCGCGACGAAGCCGATCCACCAGGAGCGGTCAGCGAGCCTGAGATACCACGGCGTGTCGAAGAGCCGGCCGCGCCACCAGAGATAAGCACCCGCCAGCCCGAGAAAGATGAGCGCGACGCCGAGGATCACCATGACGCGGAAGGCGTAGAACACGATGGTGACCGGCGGTCGCTCCTCCGGCGGGAAGTCCTTGAGGCCAGGGTATCTGCCGTCCCACTCGTGAGTGAGGATGAGACTGCCGAGCTTCGGAATCGCGATCTCGGCCCGGTTCGTCTCGCGCTCCTCGTCCGGGATGCCGAAGATGACCACCGGTGCGGGCCCGGTGTCCTCCCAGTGGCCTTCCATCGCCGCGACCTTGACCGGCTGGTGCTCCAGCGTGTTGAGCCCGTGCAGGTCGCCGAACAGGAGCTGGAGCGGGGCAAGGATCGCGAGCATGCCGGCGCCCATGCGCATCATCGTGCGGGCCTCGGACGGGTACTCGCCGCGGCGCAGGTAGCGGGCCCCCAGCGCCAGGACGACCACGGAGGTCGTCAGATACGCCGCGTTCATCATGTGGACGAAGCGGTAGGGGAAGCTCGGGTTGAAGATGACCGCGAGCCAGTCGACCGGCCAGGCGATCCCGCCGCGCACCTCGTGCCCGGCCGGCGTGTGCATCCAGCTGTTGGCCGAGAGGATCCAGAAACCCGAGATCGCGGTGCCGAGCGCCACGAGAATCGCGGAGGTCACGTGCAGCCACGGCGGTACCCGCCGCCAGCCGAAGAGCATCACGCCGAGAAAAGTCGCCTCCAGGAAGAAGGCGGTCAGCACTTCGTAGCCGATCAGTGGTCCAATGACGTTCCCCACCACCTCCGAGAAGCGGCTCCAGTTCGAGCCGAACTGGTAGGACATCGGGATTCCCGAGACCACGCCCATCGCGAAGGAGACCGCGAAGATCTTGGTCCAGAAGCGGGCGAGGCGATGGAAGTGGTCCTGGCCCGTGCGGCGCCAGAGCACGAGGAGCGTCGCGATGAAGGCCGACAGGCCGATCGTGAAGGCAGGGAAGACGATGTGGAAGCTGACCGTGAACGCGAACTGAATCCGCGCGAGCAGCAGGGCGTCGGGTTCCATCGCGATCCTCCCTGAAGGACCGGTAACAGCACTGTTCATGCCCGCCTGCGCCCCGGGCCCCGAACCCGGCAGGGCTCGTCCGGAGGGTCCCGGAACGCCTCCGGGCCGGCCGTCCGGTCCCCCGCGCCCCGGGCCCGGAAGGGTCCCTCGAGGAGGGTCTAAACCTTTGTATCTACTTGAATTATTTGCACTCCGTCACGAAACTTTCCCAGCTTTTAGCACTCTAAGGGTTCGAGTGCTAATATCAACGACAACCAGTGGAGGCCTCTAAACCAATGACCGCAGGAACTGCTCTGGTGACTCGTAACGCCGACCTGGTCCTTGCCGGTCCGGTCGGGAGCCTCGATGCGTACCTCGAGCGTGTCAGCCGTATCCCGGTGCTCTCGCGCGAGGAGGAGCGTGAGCTTGCCGAGCGCTTCCGCCGGCACAACGACCTGGCGGCTGCCCGCCAGCTCGTGCTCTCGCACCTGCGGTTCGTCGTTCACATCGCGCGGGGCTACGCGGGCTATGGCCTGCCGCTCGGCGACCTGATCCAGGAAGGCAACGTCGGCCTCATGAAGGCCGTCAAGCGCTTCGACCCCGCGCTCAACGTCCGCCTGGTTTCCTTCGCCGTGCACTGGATCCGCGCCGAGATCCACGAATACGTGCTGCGCAACTGGCGGCTGGTGAAGATCGCCACGACGAAGGCCCAGCGGAAGCTGTTCTTCAACCTGCGCCGTCTGAAGAAGAACCTCGCCTGGCTGACCCCGGACGAGACCCGTGCGGTCGCGCGCGACCTCGGCGTCAGCCCGGCGGAAGTGAAGGAAATGGAGCAGCGGCTCGCGGGTCGTGACCTGTCCTTCGACCCGACGCCCGATGCCGACGAGGAAGAGGCTGCCTTCAGCCCGGCCGCCTATCTGCCGGCGCCGAATGCGGACCCGGCCGAGCAGGTCGAGGCTCAGGAATGGGAAGCCGACTCCTCGGATCGACTCCACTCGGCTCTGCAGCGGCTGGACGAGCGCAGCCGCGACATCGTGCAGCGCCGCTGGATGACCGAAGACAAGGCGACGCTCCACGAGCTGGCCGACAAGTACGGCGTCTCCGCGGAGCGCATCCGCCAGATCGAGGCCAACGCGCTCACCAAGCTGCGCGGCATGATGGCGGTGGCGTAAAGCTTCCCCTCTCTCGCTCCTTCGAGCGTTCGAAAACCCTCTCTCCCCCGCGGGAGAGAGGGTTTTTCACATCGAGGATCAGGTGGCGGTGATCGGCTCCAGCGAAAGCTCGACGCGGCGGTTGGCCTGCCGGCCTTCCGGCGTGTCGTTCGGCGCGATGGGGTATTTCTCTCCCGCGCCGACGGTGATGATCCGCTGCGGATTGACGCCCTGCGACTGCAGGTACTGAGCGACCGACGCGGCACGCCGCTCGGAGAGAACCTGGTTGTACTGATCCGAGCCCGTGCTGTCCGTGTGACCCGCCACTTCGATGAGCGTCTTGTCGTATTCCTTGAGCACGAGTGCCACGGAGTTGAGCACGTCGAAGAAGTCCGGGCGCAGGTCCGCGCTGTCCGTCGCGAAGGTGATGTTGCCCGGCATGCTGAGCGTGATGTTGTTGCCGTCGCGCACGACTCTCACGCCCGTCCCCTCGAGCTGGGCACGCAGCTTCGCCTCCTGCCGGTCCATGTACTGACCGACTGCGCCGCCTGCGAGCGCACCCACACCCGCGCCGATGAGCGCACGCTTGCGGCGCTCGCGGGAGTCGTCTCCGGTCAGAATGCCGGCTACCGCGCCCGCGACGGCACCGATGCCTGCACCCTTCGCGGTCTTGCTGACCCGTTCCTGCCCCGTGTACGGGTCGAGCGTCTGACAACCGGCCGCGATCACTGCGGCGAGCCCCACGATCAACCCCCTGCGGACCACATTTCCGAAACGCATCGCTCTCCTCCTTTTCCCTTTCCGGCAGGCCGACGCGGGGCCGCCCGAACCGTGCGCGAACCGGATCCGGCTCGGACGTAGCAATATTCACGCCACGTGTGTTCCACCGGACGTGCGTCCCTGACGTCCGCGCGCTTCGCGGCTGTAGCCCTTCGGGCGGATGGCCACCGTGGTCCGCACCACGGTGCACCGGGTACCGTCCTCCAGGTAATAGCCGTACTGGAAGGTGGGGCTCGATCTTCCGGTCGTCTCGAGCTCGTGACGCACTGCCGCTTCGAGCTCGGGCGGAAATTCGAAGCGCAGCTCGAGATCCGTCCTGCCGCCGAGCTCGAATTCGATGTGCATCGAGCGCGTCCACACGGAATAGCCGGGGAAGATCCGGCCACACGCGAGCGCGGGAATCGGATCGGCGAGCGAGGCCTGAAAACCGCCGAACATCACGCCGCCCGGATTGCGCGAGATCGAGTTGAGCGGAAGCCGGATGCGGACCCGCCGCCATTCGTCCGCGAGCTCCAGCACCCTGATCCGCATCATCCAGAACGGCGGATACCATTCGAGCAGGCGCCTGTCGCTCAGCAGGCGCTTCTCGGCAACGTAGCCGATGAAGTTCTGAAAGAAGCCGGGTCCGTTCGAGCTCATCTGTTCGTGGGGCGGCGAAGCGCAGCGTCGGGGCCCGTTGCGACCTCGGAAGCTGCGGCGTAGCTTTGGCGGCATTCGCGCGGGAGGTTACACCATGCGCACCGTTACCGAATGGCTCAGCGAATACGGCTCGAGTCACGAGAATCCCACCAACAAGCTCCTGCACTGGATCTGCGTGCCGCCCATCGTGCTCTCGGTGATGGGCTTCCTCTGGGCGCTTCCGACGCCCGCGGCCTTCGCCGGGATCTCCGGATGGCTCAACTGGGCGACGATCGGTGCCCTGCTTGCGCTCGTGTACTACGTGGTTCTTTCACCGTCACTTGCGCTCGGCGCGCTGCTCGCGTTCGCGGTCCTGCTCACCGTCGTCGCCTGGCTCGACACGCTGCCGTGGCCGCTGTGGATGACGTGTCTCGTCATCTTCGTGGTGGCCTGGATCGGCCAGTTCGCAGGGCACGCGATCGAGGGCAAGAAGCCGTCGTTCTTCAAGGACGTGCAGTTCCTGCTCATCGGGCCGCTGTGGCTCATCGCCACGCTCTACCGCCGGCTGGGGCTCGCGTACTGAAGCCCGCGTCATCCTGCGGGTGACAGCGCGCGCAATGGGCTGTACATAGTGCGCTTTCCCGGGCGTAGGGATGCTCGTGGCCCGTACTCGTGATCCCGCGGACTGCATCTTGAGCAACGGTCGCTTCGCGACGCTTGCGACGGCCGGTGGCGGGCTCGGAATCGTGGAAGACGGTGCGCTGGCGATGCGCGACGGGCGGATCCTCGCCGTCGGTCCTTCGCGCGAGATCCTGTCGCGCTTCGAAGCGCCGCAGGAGATCGATCTGAGCGGCCGCCTCGTCACACCGGGACTCGTCGACTGCCACACGCATCTCGTGTATGCCGGATCGCGCGCAGCCGAGTTCGAGCAGCGCCTCGCCGGCAGATCCTACGCGGAGATCGCGGCGGCAGGAGGCGGCATCGGTTCCACGGTGCGCGCGACGCGCGAGGCCGACGACGCGACGCTGTTGCGCGAGTCCGGCGCGCGGCTCGCTGCGCTGATCGCGGAAGGCGTGACTCTCGTCGAGATCAAGTCCGGCTACGGGCTCGATACGCGCAACGAGCTGCGACAGCTCACCATCGCGCGGCGGCTCGCGGAGACACACGACGTCGATGTCGCGACGACGCTTCTCGCCGCTCATGCCGTGCCGCCCGAGTACCGGCAGCATCCGGATGCATACGTCGATCACCTGTGTCGCGAGACGATCCCCGAAGCGGCTTCCGCCGGTCTCGCCGATGCCGTCGATGCGTTCTGCGAGCACATCGCATTCTCCGCGGAGCAGGTGACGCGCGTGTTCGATGCCGCGCGCGCCGCGGGACTGCCCGTCAAGCTTCATGCCGACCAGCTCTCCGACTCGGGCGGAGCCCTGCTCGCGGCGCGCTTCGGCGCGCTCTCCGCCGATCATCTGGAGTACAGCAGCGAGGAAGGCGTTGCGGCGCTCGCGCGTGCGGGCACGGTCGCAGTGCTGCTGCCGGGTGCGTACTACATGCTGCGTGAAACCCGCGCGCCTCCCGTAGAGTCGCTGCGGCGGCATCGCGTGCCGATCGCGATCGCGACCGACTGCAATCCCGGCACGTCTCCGCTCACCTCGCCGCTTCTCGCGATGAACATGGCCGCAGTGCTGTTCGGGCTCACGATCCCGGAAGTGATCGCCGGGTTCACTCGCGAGGCGGCGCGCGCGCTGGGCCGACTCGACCGCTGCGGAACGCTCGAGCCGGGCAAGCGCTGCGATCTCGCGGTCTGGGACGTCGAGACACCAGCCGAGCTCGTCTATCGCCTCGGCCTCAATCCTCTACACGCACGCGTACGCGAGGGACGATGGCTGCCCCACTGATACTCGAGCCCGGAAAGGTGCGGCTCTCCGACTGGCGGGCGATTGCCGCGGGCCGGCCCGCGCGTCTGCATCCGCGAACGGCGGGCGCGATCGCCGCAAGCGCCGACACGGTGCAGTCCATCGTCGCGCGGGGCGCACCGGTGTACGGCATCAACACCGGATTCGGCCGGCTCGCGAGCGTGCGCATCGAGGCGGAGGATCTCGAAACCCTTCAGCGCAATCTCGTCGTCTCGCATGCGGCCGGAGTCGGACCTGCGACCCTGGCGCCGATCGTGCGACTGATGATCGCACTCAAGCTCGCGAGCCTCGGCCATGGCGCCTCCGGCGTTCGGCCGCAGACGGTTGCGCTGCTGGAATCGCTTCTCGAGCGGGACGTTCTGCCGTACGTGCCGGAACAGGGTTCGGCAGGTGCATCGGGCGATCTCGCGCCGCTCGCGCACCTGGCGGCGACGCTCATCGGAGTCGGCGAAGCGTGGTATCGAGGCGAGCGCCTGCCGGCTGCCGTCGCGCTCGAGCGCGCAGGGCTCTCGCCCATCGTTCTCGGACCGAAGGAAGGACTCGCCCTCCTCAACGGCACGCAGTTCTCCACGGCGCAGGCGCTGTACGGTCTGTTCGCGATCGAGACCGTGTTCGCTGCGGCGCTCGTCACCGGCGCGCTGTCGACCGATGCTGCGAAGGGTTCCAGTACGCCGTTCGACGCGCGCATTCATGCGCTGCGCGGTCATCGGGGGCAGCGAGACGTTGCCGCCGCTCTCGCGCGACTCCTCGAAGGCAGCCGCATCCGCGAGTCGCATCTCGACTGCGGGAAGGTTCAGGATCCCTACTGCCTGCGCTGTCAGCCGCAGGTGATGGGCGCGGTGCTCGATCTCATGCGGCAAGCCGCGTCCACACTCGTGACCGAAGCGAACGGCGTCTCGGACAACCCGCTCGTCTTCGCCGACACGGGCGAGGCGCTTTCGGGCGGCAACTTCCACGCGCAGCCCGTCGCCTTCGCTGCCGACATGCTGGCGATGGCCGTGTGCGAGATCGGCTCGCTCTCCGAGCGGCGCATCGCGATGCTGATCGACCCGGCGCTCTCGGGACTCCCGGCGTTTCTCACTCGCGAACCGGGACTCAACTCCGGTTTCATGATTCCCCAGGTGACAGCCGCCGCGCTCGTCTCGGAGAACAAGCAGCGCGCCTTTCCGGCGAGCGTCGACTCCATTCCGACGTCGGCGAACCAGGAAGACCACGTCTCGATGGCGGCGCATGGTGCGCGGCGGCTCGCGGCGATGGCGGAGAACGCCGTGCAGATCGTGGCGATCGAGCTGCTCGTCGCCGCTCAGGGCTGCGACCTGCACGCACCGATGCGCTCCAGCGCAGCGCTCGAAGCCGTGCGCGCGCGTCTGCGCGAAGTGGTGCCGACGCTCGGCCACGACCGTTTCCTCGCCCCCGACATCGCGGCGGCAGCGCAGCTCGTGCGCAGCGGCGCGCTTCGGGAAGCGGTCGCACCAGTCGAGCTGCCAGGTGTGGAGCCCCTGACATGAGCAGCGAGCCTCGGTGGCTTCAGGTGACACGCGGCGACGCGCCGCTGCTCCTCAGCCTGCCGCACACCGGAACGGACATCCCGCACGAGGTCAGCGCCGGGCTGCGCTCGGCGACGCTCGCACGCGTCGACACCGACTGCTGGGTCGAGAGGCTCTACGACTTCGCGCCCGAGCTCGGCGTGACGGTCGTGCGCACGCTCCTCTCACGCACCGTGATCGACGTCAATCGCGATCCGAGCGGCGCATCGCTCTACCCGGGTCAGACGACGACGGGGTTGTGCCCGACCGAGACGTTCGACGGCGAGCCGCTGTATCTCCCGGGTGCCGAGCCGAACGACGACGAGATCGCGCGAAGACGCAGGGAGTACTTCGAACCGTATCACGAAGCGCTGCGGGCCGAGATCGAGCGGCTGCGCGCGCAGCACGAGCGCATCGTCGTCTACGACGGTCACTCGATCCGGTCTGTGATCCCGCGGCTCTTCGAAGGCCGCCTGCCCGACTGCAACATCGGCACCTTCGACGGACGGAGCTGCGATCCGGAGATCACGCGACTCGTCGAAGATTGCTGCGACCGCTCGCCGTTCACGCGCGTCACGAACGGCCGCTTCAAGGGCGGCTGGATCACGCGGCACTACGGCCGGCCGCAGGAAGGCGTTCACGCGCTGCAGATGGAGCTTGCACGCGCGAGCTACATGGCCGAAACCGACGATCAGCCTTTCGGGCCGTACGATCCCGCGCGTGCCGAGCCGATGCGCCGGCTGCTGCGCGAGATCTTCACGGCGCTGCTCGACTGGGCTCGACGCACGGAACGCAGAACCGACAGGAACCGGACATGGACATGAAAGCGAAGACCATCCGCGCCCCGCGCGGCAGGACGTTGAACGCGCGCAGCTGGCTGACCGAGGCGCCGCTGCGCATGCTGATGAACAACCTCGATCCGGACGTGGCGGAGAATCCGTCAGAGCTCGTCGTCTACGGCGGCATCGGCCGCGCCGCCCGCAACTGGGAGTGCTACGAGCGCATCGTCGCCACCCTGAAGCGACTCGGGGACGAAGAGACGCTGCTCGTGCAATCGGGCAAGCCCGTGGGCGTGTTCCGCACGCACGCCGATGCCCCGCGCGTGCTCATCGCCAACTCCAACCTCGTGCCGCGCTGGGCCACGTGGGAGCACTTCCACGAGCTCGACCGCAAGGGTCTGATGATGTTCGGGCAGATGACCGCCGGCTCGTGGATCTACATCGGCTCGCAGGGCATCGTGCAGGGCACGTACGAGACCTTCGTCGAAGCGGGACGGCGCCACTACGGGGGAAATCTCTCCGGCCGCTGGATCCTCACGGCAGGCCTCGGCGGCATGGGCGGCGCGCAGCCGCTCGCGGCCACCATGGCCGGCGCCTCGCTCCTTGCCGTCGAGTGCGACCCGGCGCGCATCGCGATGCGCCTGCGCACGCGCTATCTCGATCGCAAGACCGAATCGCTCGACGAGGCACTCGCGATCATTCGCGAGAGTCTCGAGAAGCGCACGCCGGTGTCCGTGGGGCTCCTCGGCAATGCGGCGCAGGTGCTGCCCGAGCTCGTGCGCCGCGGGGTCAAGCCCGATCTCGTGACCGACCAGACCTCCGCGCACGATCCGGTCAACGGTTATCTGCCGATCGGCTGGACGCTCGAGCAGTGGCGCGAACGGCGTGTGAGCGATCCGCGGGGTGTCGCCGAGGCCGCCCGCCGCTCGATCGCGATCCACGTCGAGGCGATGCTGGCCTTCCATCGCCAGGGCATTCCGACCTTCGACTACGGCAACAACATCCGTCAGGTCGCGCACGACGAAGGCGTCAAGGACGCCTTCGCCTTCCCGGGCTTCGTGCCCGCGTACATCCGTCCGCTCTTCTGCCGCGGCGTGGGGCCCTTCCGCTGGGCGGCGCTGTCGGGTAACCCCGAGGACATCTACCGCACCGACGAGAAGGTGAAGGAGCTCCTGCCCGATGCCGTGCACCTGCACCGCTGGCTCGACATGGCGCGCTCGCGCATCAGCTTCCAGGGGCTGCCGGCGCGCATCTGCTGGGTCGGGCTCGGCGACCGGCACCGGCTCGGTCTCGCCTTCAACGAAATGGTGGCGCGCGGCGAGCTCGAGGCGCCCGTGGTCATCGGCCGCGACCATCTCGACTCGGGCTCTGTGGCAAGTCCCAACCGCGAGACCGAAGGCATGCGCGACGGGTCGGATGCGGTCTCCGACTGGCCGATCCTCAATGCGCTCCTCAACACCGCGAGCGGTGCCACGTGGGTGTCGTTCCACCACGGCGGCGGCGTCGGCATCGGCTACTCGCAGCACGCGGGCCTCGTGATCGTGTGCGACGGCACGCCGCAGGCGGCGCGGCGCATCGAGCGGGTGCTGTGGAACGATCCGGCAAGCGGCGTCATGCGCCACGCCGACGCAGGCTACGAAGAGGCAATCGAATGCGCACGCAAGTATCGCCTCGATCTGCCTTTCCTGGAGCCGGCGGGTGATCGCTGAGAGTGATCGCGCTCGAAAGACCACGATCTGGTTTGCAACCGCGCTGCTGCCGCGCGGCTGGGCGCAGCGCGTGCGCGTCGAAATATCGAATGGCCGCATCGCCGCCGTAACGACCGATACGGACCCGGCGCCCGAAGACGAGCGTGCCGCGATCGGCCTGCCGGGCATGCCGAATCTCCACAGTCACGCGTTCCAGCGCGCGATGGCGGGTCTCGCCGAGCGCCGCGGCTCCGAAGGAGATTCGTTCTGGACGTGGCGCGAGGCGATGTATCGCTTCGTCGATCGCCTGGGGCCCGAAGAGCTCGAAGCGATTGCCGCTTTCGCTTACGTCGAGATGCTCGAAGCGGGCTTCACGCGCGTCGGTGAGTTCCACTATCTGCATCACGCGCCCGACGGACGTCCTTATGCGGATCTCGCAGAGATGTCGAGCCGCATCGCCGCGGCGGCCTCGACGGCGGGCATCGGACTCACACTGCTGCCCGTCTTCTATGCGCACGGAGGGTTCGGAGGCGCGCCGCCGGATCCCGGCCAGCGGCGCTTTCTCAATGACGTCGAACGTTTCGCGCGACTGCTCGACGGCGCGAGGACTGCCGTCGCGAAGCTCGGCGATGCGCGCGTCGGCGTAGCGCCGCACAGCCTGCGTGCCGTGACCCCCGAAGAGCTGGATGCGATCGCGCAGCTCGCGGACGGCGCGCCCGTGCACATCCACGCCGCAGAGCAGGTCAGAGAAGTCGAGGAATGTCTGGCCGCGCTCGGCGCACGACCCGTCGAATGGCTGCTCGATCATGCGCCTGTCGATGCGCGCTGGTGTCTGGTGCATGCCACGCACATGACATCCGGGGAAACGATGCGTCTCGCGCAAAGCGGCGCCGTTGCCGGACTGTGCCCCATCACCGAGGCCAATCTCGGCGACGGGATCTTCAATGCGGCGGAGTATCTCCGCGCGGGCGGCGCGTTCGGTATCGGCTCGGACTCCAACGTGCGCATCGATCTTGCCGAGGAGCTGCGCCTCCTCGAGTACGGGCAGCGGCTCGCGCGGCGCGAGCGGAACGTGCTCGCCGATCACGGCGGCCGCTCGACGGGACGCATGCTGTTCGAGCACGCGCTCGAAGGTGGCGCGCGTGCGCTCGGCGTCGAATGCGGAATCCGGATCGGCGCGTCAGCGGATCTGATCGCACTCGACGCGAATCATCCGTCGCTCATCGAGCGTGACGGCGACGGGCTTCTCGACGGATGGATCTTCGCCGCTGCCGGCACCGCCATAGACCGCGTATGGCGTGGA
Organism: Pseudomonadota bacterium; assembly: GCA_003242685.1. Taxonomy (GTDB): domain Bacteria; phylum Pseudomonadota; class Gammaproteobacteria; order Steroidobacterales; family Steroidobacteraceae; genus ZC4RG24. The sequence continues at coordinate 47,917 of QGVD01000018.1, forward strand.
GGCTCGAGAGTCGTCGCCGCCGGCCGGCACGTGCGACGCGCAACGGTGACCGCCCGCTATCGCGAGGCGCTGCGCCGCGCGCTCGACCGCTGAGCGTGCGGCGCGACCGGGCGGCTCACCATCACTGCAGATGGCGCGTGACCAGCGCGGCGACGCGCACGGCCTCGGTCACGCGCTCGTGCACGTTCTTGTCGAGGGGATCGGGAACGAGCTCCTCGCCTCCGGCGAGCTCGGCCAGCGTCTCCGCAGCGGCCATGAGCATCGCATCCGAGAAATGCTTCGTGCGCGCACTGAGCGCACCCTTGAACAGCCCCGGAAAGGCGAGAACGTTGTTGATGCCGCGGCCGTCGGCCGCGAAGGCAGCACCGCGCTGCATCGCGACGACCGGATCGATCTCCGGATCGGGATTCGAGAGCGCAAGGATGATCTGCCCGGGTCGCACCCAGTCCGGATTGATGAGTCCCTTCACGCCCGTCGTGGCGACGACGATGTCCGCCTGCGCCATTATTTCCTCGACGCTCGCGCCCTCGCCGCCCATCGCGCGCAGTCTCTCGATCGCGCGCGGATCGCGGTCGGCGCCCAGCACGCGCCCGACGCCGTAGGCACGCAGCAGCCGCACGATGCCGGTGCCTGCAGCGCCGAGGCCGATCTGACCGATCGTCGCTCCGCGAAGCGCGCGCCCGGTGCGCGTCGCCGCACTGATGAGCGCAGCGAGCGTGACGACCGCCGTACCGTGCTGATCGTCGTGGAGAACGGGCTTGTCGAGCCGCTCGCGCAGGCGCGCTTCGATCTCGAAGCACTCGGGTGCGGCGATGTCCTCGAGCTGGATCGCACCGAAGGAGGCCTCGATGGCACAGATCGCCTCCACCACGCGATCGGGGTCCGCTTCATTGAGCAGGATGGGCACACCCGTGATGCCGACGAGCTCGGCGAACAGCGCGGCCTTGCCTTCCATCACCGGCAGCCCCGCGAGCGCGCCGATGCGGCCGAGCCCCAGGATCGCGGTTCCGTTCGTGACGATCGCCACGGTGTTGTCGATGGCCGTGTATTCGTGGACCTTCTCCGGATCGGCAGCGATCGCGAGGCACACGCGCGCGACGCCCGGTGTGTAGATGTCGCGCAGCACCTGCTGAGTGTTGATCGGGATGCTCGCCACGGAGCGGATCTTGCCGCCGCGGTGACGGTTGAAGACGCGGTCCGACTTGCCGATGAAGCGCGCAGTGGGAAGCTGGTCGATGCGCTCGTAGAGGCCGCGGTTCGCCTCCTCGTCCATCTCCAGGGTGATCTCCCAGAGGGTTCTGCCCTTCTCGCGCCGGATGGCGTTGATGTGCTCGATGATGAGCCCGTGGTCGGCGATCACCTGCAGCACACGCGCCAGGCTCCCCGGCTGATGAACGGTTTCGACGATGAGTATCTCGGGAATCTTCATGGGGATGAATCGATCCGGGCCGCCACGACCGTACGGCCCTGAGTCTCAAGCAAACGGTACGAATCTCAACTGAAGCGATGCCCTCGGGAGAAGCGGACGGCCTCTTCGAACACGATTGCATGCAGCTCCGCCGTCCGCCGTGCCGTGGCGGCGTATCCTCCGGCGAGCGTCAGCACGAGCGGCAGGCCACGCTCGCGCACCGCGCGGATGACGTACCGGTCGCGGGCGCGCACGCCCTCCTCGGAGAGAAGGAGTCTGCCATAACGGTCGCCCCGTGCGACGTCCACGCCGGCCAGGTAGAACACCAGCTCGCAGCGGAACCCGTCGAGAATGCGGGGCAGCTCGGAGCGTAGCGCATCGAGGTACCGGATGTCGTCGGTGCCGTCGGGAAGTGCAATATCGAGCGTCGAGCGCATCTTGACGGCCGGATAGTTGGTGGCTCCATGCATCGAGAACGTGAACACCGACGGATCACCCTCGAAGATCGCGGCGGTGCCGTTGCCCTGATGCACGTCGAGGTCCACCACCAGCGCCCTCTCGATGGCGCCCTGCGCCTGCAGCGCGCGGATGGCGATGGCGACATCGTTGAGCAGGCAGAATCCCTCACCCCGGTCGGCGAACGCGTGGTGCGTTCCGCCGGCGAGGTTCCCGCTGAGCCCCACTTCGAGTGCCCGGCATGCGGCATCCAGGGTGCCCTGCGCAGCGAGCCGGGAACGGCGGTACAGCGCCGGCGACCACGGAACGCCGAGGCGACGCTGCTCGTTCGCGGACAGCCCGCCCGTTTCGAGCTTCTCGAGGTACTCCGCCGTGTGCACCCGCTCGAGGTGCGCCCGATCGATCTCGGCAGGCACGAGCACCACATCGCCCGGAGCGATCACGCCGCGCTCGACGAGGATCTCGCGCACGAGCGTGTACTTGGCCATGGGAAACGGATGTCCCTCGGGCAGCGGCACGAAATAGTCGGGATGATGGCTGACCTGCATGGATGACGATGCACGGGCACCGGACGGTGCCGTCCGGCATGAGGCAATGATCGCGGCGGAGAGCTGCCGTCCGTCAAGTCATGCACGTCACACCGACGGAGGAGACGGCGAATGCGGTCCGCTGCCCGCGCCTTCCGGTCTATCATTGGCCAGGGACTGGAACGCGGGAGCTCTCACCCGTGACCGCTTCTTCCACCGGATCTGCTTCGCAGGATCGCGCGCCCGAGCTCGATCCGCTCGATCTGTACGGCGTGCGCAACATGCTCTCGGACGACGAGCGCATGGTCCAGGACTCCGTCGCGCGCTTCGTCGACGAGCAGGTGCTGCCCATCATCCAGCGCTGCTTCGAGGAGCATCGCTTTCCACGTGAGCTCGTGCCGGAGCTCGCGGCGCTCGGGCTCCTGGGATGCTCGCTGGAAGGCTACGGCTGCGCCGGGCTCAACGGCGTGAGCTACGGGCTCATCTGCCAGGAGCTCGAGCGCGGTGACTCGGGCCTGCGCAGCTTCGTCTCCGTGCAGACGTCCCTCTGCATGTATCCCATCCACCGCTTCGGTTCCGAAGAGCAGAAGCAGCGCTTCCTGCCGCGCATGGCGCGCGGCGAGCTGATCGGCTGCTTCGGCCTGACCGAGCCGCACGGCGGCTCCGATCCCGCGAACATGCGCACGCATGCGCGGCGCAGAGGTCGAGACTGGGTCCTTTCCGGCTCGAAAATGTGGATCACGAACGGCACGATCGCCGACGTCGCCGTCGTGTGGGCGAGGACCGACGAAGGCATCCGGGGCTTTCTCGTCGAGAAGGGATGGAAGGGCTTCGAGGCGCGCGAGATCGAGCGCAAGTTCTCCCTGCGCGCTTCGATCACCGCCGCGCTCTTCTTCGACGAGGTCGTCGTGCCCGAGGAGAACGTGCTGCCCGAGGCGCTGGGGCTCAAGGCGCCGCTGTCATGTCTGACGCAGGCACGCTACGGCATCACGTGGGGCGTCATCGGCGCGGCGCAGGCCTGTCTCGCGCAGGTGCTCGACTACACGAAGACCCGCGTGCTCTTCGGCAGGCCACTCGCGCAGACCCAGGCCATCCAGATCCGCCTCGCCGACATGGCGCGGCGGATCACGACGGCGCAGCTCCTGTCGCTGCAGCTCGGGCGGATGAAGGACCGCGGCGAGATGACGCCCGTGCACGTCTCGCTCGCGAAGTGGAACAACTGCCGCATGGCGCTCGACGTCGCACGCGACTGCCGCGACATGCTGGGCGGCGCGGGCATCTCCGCCGAGTACGTGCCGATCCGGCACATGCTCAACCTCGAGAGCGTCATCACCTACGAAGGCACCGAAACCATCCACCAGCTCGCGGTGGGCCGCGCGCTCACCGGCTTCAACGCGTACTGACCCCCTCGCACCGCCCGCGGCCGTGACGCCTGCCGGCGGCCACACGATGCCGAGCGACAGCAGCACGGCGAGCGCGAGCCAGTTGGCGATGAGCTCACGCCGGCGCAGAAACAGCAGTCGCGCGCGAGAGAGTCTGATCGGAAATGGAGAGGGTCCCGTTCCTCGACGCTCGAGCGTCTGCGCGCTGAACTCGCTCGGCGCCGCCCCCGATGCGCGATGGCGTCTTCTCATCGCTCGTCTCCCGTGCTGCTTCACACGGGGACATTGGGCGCTCCGATCGGGCCGGACGGGCGGGCGGAATCATGGCGCGGCGCCGATCAATTCTGGCGAATTGTGGCAATGTCCAGTCGCCCTGTGCGATCCCTTCCGGGAAACGGAGACGCGTCCGGTATCTCCGAGCGAACGTCAGAACTGCGAACGGAAGTGGGCCAGTCCGCCGCTTACGCACTTGTCCGTAACGTCAATCCGTATCCAGCGATGTCTACTGGTACCACGCGGAGGGCCCCTCGCCGCACGTTGAGGAACGCGATGGACAGCCGTATGAAGTGCGACTGACAGATCCGAAAGCCGAATGGATATCGATTCCGTTCGCGCTGTCTCCGTCCCCTCAGTCCATTTCGGACTGCGCGTCCCGCTGATGACACGGGTCCAGCGCGCAGGTGCGGCCCGCTGACCGGGCTGTAAACTGTGGCGCATGAAAAAGCTCATCGCGATCGTCGAGGACGAGCCGGCCATCCGGGACAACTACGCCGCGGCGTTCATGCGCGAGGGCTACGCGGTGCGCACTTACGGCAACCGGCGCGAGGCGCTCGCGGCCTTCTCGAGCCGTCTGCCGGATCTCGCGGTGATCGACATCTCGCTCGAGGACGAGCCGGAAGGGGGCTTCGAGCTGTGCCGCGAGCTGCGGACGATGTCGCCCGAGCTGCCGATCATCTTTCTCACCGCGCGTGACAGCGAGCTCGATGCCGTCTCGGGCCTGAGGCTCGGCGCCGACGACTTCCTGACCAAGGACATCAGCCTCGCCCATCTGCTCGCGCGCGTGAACGCGCTCTTCCGCCGCGTCGACGCGCTGCGCCGGCCGCGCGAGGACGAGCAGATCCTGCGCCGCGGGCCGCTCACGCTCGATGCCGAGCGCATGCAGGTGCAGTGGGACGGAAAGGTCGTCCCGCTGTCGCTCACCGAGTTCTGGATCGTGCACGCGCTCGCGCGTCATCCCGGTCACGTGAAGAACCGGCAGCAGCTCATGGACGCGGCGAACGTCGTGCTCGACGACAGCACCATCACGTCGCACATCAAGCGCATCCGCCGCAAGTTCCAGGCGGTCGACCCGAAGTTCGACGCCATCCAGACGGTATACGGGATGGGCTACCGGTGGATGGAGTGAAGCGCTGACCCGTGTCGCTGCGCCTCAAACTCCTGCTTCTCGGGCTCGCGACCTTCGTGCTGCCCTGGGCGGGCTGCCAGTACGTGCGCGAGATGGAGAGCGTGCTGCGCCGGGGCGAGGAGCAGGCATTGCAGGCGATGGCGAAGGCCGTCGCGGCTTCGCTCCAGGGGCGTGAAGAGCTGCTCTATCGGGGCGGGGTGGGTCCGGGTGCGCTGAGCCCTTTCGATCTGCAACCCCTTCCACTTTCCGGCGCACCGTTTCTCGACGGCTACGCGGACGACTGGCCGGATCGCCCCGACGCCTGGCGTACGTTCTCCCGGGGAAACGATCGGCTGCGCGTGCTCACGGGCGTGCACGAGCGGATGCTCTTCGTGCTGCTCGACGTGAAGGACGCGCGGCTCGTGTTCGACGCGCCGGGCGGAGGGTTCCTCGACCCGCAGTCGTTCGGTGACCGCATCTGGCTCGGCTTCACCGATACATACGGCTTCGAGCGGCAGGTCTTCCTCGCGTCGCTGGGACCTGGAACTGTACGTGCGAGACGCATCGAGGAGCTCGAGTTCGGCCGGCGGGAAGTCGTCGACGAGCCGCGCATCGAAGGCGCCTGGCAGCCGACGAACGAGGGGTATCGCGTCGAGCTGCGTGTCCCGCTGTCGATGGTCGGGGAACGCTTCGGCGTCCTCATCGACGACCGCGACGAGCGCGGCGCCGAGCCGGAGAGCTTCGGCTCGCCCGCGCCGGAGAATCTCGCGACGCGAGGCCGGCGGGGGCCCGCCGCCCCGGGGCCGGGCGACATTTCCCCCAAGTCCAGGCCCCCGGGCAGCGAAAGAAGGGTCCAAAACCCCAA
>QGVD01000082.1 GCA_003242685.1 Pseudomonadota bacterium
CCCCCGTCACACCGCCCCCTTTCCGGCCCTCCCTCCCCCCTGTTTCCCCCGTTTCACCAAGCCCGGGGTCCTGCCCGGGCCCCGGACCAGGCGCCCGGCCCCCTTGAGGACGACGACGCCACCGTAACGTGCGACGAGCCTGTCGAGCGCAGCGAGTCGATCGCGCTGTATCTCGTCGGAGCGCACGCCGAGGAGCCGGCCCGCCTCTCCCGGATGCGGCGTCAGGATCCAGTCCTCACGCGGCGATGTTCCGGTCTCGGCGATCAGATTGAGCGCGTCCGCGTCGAGCACGAGCGGCTTTCCGGAGCCGAGCACGGCATCGAGCATCGCGCGCGCCCACTCGCTGCGGCCGAGACCGGGTCCTGCCGCGATGACATCGGCACGATCGATCGCCTCGGCGATCTCGTCCGGCTTCGTCACGCCGAGACAGATGAGCTCCGGACGGCCTGCCACGATGGCCGCGACGTTCTCCGGCGCAACCGCTACCGTGACGAGCCCCGCTCCCACGCGCAGGCACGCCTCGCCGGCGAGCCGCGACGCACCTGGCATTCCGTATCCGCTCCCGACGATCAGCACGCGTCCGAAATCGCCCTTGTGTGCGCCACGCGGACGCCGCGGCAGCGCTGCATGGATCTCGGCTTCAGTGATGCGCTCGAGACGCGGCGCGAACTCGGGCGTCGGCGGAACGCTGATCTCGAGATCGTCGAAGAACACCGTTCCGGCGTGCACGGGCCCGTCGCCGATGAAGAGCCCGGTCTTGAGACCGACGAAAGTGACGGTGCAGTCCGCGGTCACGGCCGCCCCGAGCGCGACGCCTGCATCGCTGTCGAGCCCGGAGGGCACGTCGATGGAGAACACGGGACGCTGTGCCGCGTTGATGGCGCGGATCACCTCCGCGGCTTCGGGGCGCACGGTGCTCTTCAGTCCGGTTCCGAGCAGCGCATCGACGATCACCTCGCCTTCGCCGAGGAGGTCCGGCGAGAAAGGCACGATGCGGCCGCCGCTCGAGGCAAAGTCCTCGCAGGCCTGGCGCGCGTCGCCCTGCAGCTTCTCGGGCGGCACTGCAGCGAGCACCGTGACAGTGAAGCCTGCGGCCTGCGCGAAGCGCGCGAGCACGTATCCGTCCCCGCCGTTGTTGCCGCCTCCGCAGACGATCACCACGCTGTACGCGGTAGGCCAGCGGATGCGCAGAAAACGCAGCGCCGCCTCGCCCGCGCGCTTCATGAGCGTGTAGCCGGGAATGCCGAGCGTCTCGATCGCGTAAGCATCGAGGGCGCGCACCTGCGCAGTGGAATACACGACCGTCGGCAGTGCCATTGCCTGATTATACTGAGCCCATGACACATCCTGTCGCATCGGGTGCGACGCTCGATCTCGCCGCAGTCAAGCGCGAGCTCGTCGAGCGCGCCCGCGCGCTCGGCTTCGATGCCGTCGGCGTGGCGGGAATCGATCTCCCCGAGGACGAGCGGCATCTCCTCGACTGGCTGGCCGCGGGCTTCCACGGCGAGATGGGCTACATGGAGCGCCATGGCGTCATGCGCAGCCGGCCGCAGGAGCTCGCGCCCGGCACGGTGCGCGTCGTGAGCGTGCGCATGAACTACTGGCCGGCGGACGCCGCCGATGCGCGTGAAGTGCTCGCGGACGGTGCACGTGCCTATGTCTCGCGATACGCCATGGGCAGGGACTACCACAAGGTGATGCGGCGGGCGCTCGCGAAGCTCGCCGAGGAGCTGCGCGGGAAGGTGGGACCCTTCGGCTATCGGGTGTGCGTGGACAGCGCGCCGGTGCTCGAGAAGGCGCTCGCACGCAACGCGGGACTCGGCTGGATCGGCAAGCACACCAACCTCATAGCGCGCGACGCGGGTTCGTATTTCTTTCTCGGCGAGATACTCACCGACCTGCCGCTGCCGATCGATGCGCCCGCAAGCGCGCACTGCGGCACGTGCCGGGCGTGCATCGACGCCTGTCCGACCGGCGCGATCGTCGCACCCTACCGCCTCGATGCACGGCGCTGCATCTCGTACCTCACCATCGAGCACCACGGGTCCATTCCGGTGGAGCACCGCAAGGCGATCGGGAATCGCATCTACGGCTGCGACGACTGCCAGCTCGTCTGCCCGTGGAACAAGTTCGCGCGTGCGGCGACACATCCCGACTTCGCGGTACGCAATCGCCTGGACAGCGCGAGTCTCGTCGCGCTCTTCGCGTGGACCGAGAGCGAGTTCGACGAGCGCACGCGCGGCTCCGCGATCCATCGCATCGGCTACGAGCGCTGGTCCCGCAACATCGCAACGGCTCTCGGCAATGCGCCCACGAGCGAAGCCGTGATCGCCGCGCTCGCTGCACGGCGCGACGACCCTTCGCCGCTCGTGCGCGAGCACGTCGCGTGGGCGCTCGCGCAGCACGGTGCGGCTGCGTGACACCCGGCGGGAAGCGCTGCTTCAGCGGCTGACGCGCAGATTGTCGATGAGGCGCGCCCTGCCGATGCGGGCGGCGGTGAGCACCACGAGCTCGCGCGCCCCGGGTTGCGGCTCCGAGAGATCGTCCGCGGTGCGGACGGCGAAGTAGTCCGGCCTGAAGCCCACGCGCTTGAGCGTCTCGTAACCTTCGCGCTCGATCGCGGCGTAATCGTCGCTGCCCTGAAGCAGCCGATCGACTGCGACCCGCAGCGCGCGATGGATCGCAGGCGCGATGCGCCGCTCTTCTGCAGTGAGGTACTGGTTGCGCGAGCTCAGCGCGAGACCGTCGGGCTCGCGCACGGTGGGCGCGCTGACGATCTCGATCGGCAGACACAGATCGGCAGTGAGCCGGCGGATGATCGTGAGCTGCTGATAGTCCTTCTCGCCGAACACCGCGATGTCGGGCTGAACGATGTTGAACAGCTTCGTCACGACCGTGGCGACGCCTTCGAAGTGCCCGGGACGGAACTCGCCGCACAGAATCTTCGAAAGCCTCGGCACCTCCACGCGCGTCGAGTTCTCGTAGCCCGCCGGGTAGATCTCCGCGACGTCGGGCATGAACATGAGATCGCAGCCCGCGGCCTCGAGCATGCGCTCGTCCTCGCGCGGCGTACGCGGGTAATGCGCGAAGTCCTCGTTCGGTCCGAACTGCATCGGATTGACGAAGATGCTCGCGACGAAGCGGTCTCCGCGGCGCCTCGCGACCTCCATGAGACTGAGATGACCCGCGTGGAGATTCCCCATCGTGGGGACGAAGGCGACGCGTTCGCCCGCACGCCGCCATGCGCGCACGCGCTCTCGAACCGCCGCGATCGTGGTCACGGTGTCCATGCGCGCCTGCTTTCGGTCAGAAGCAGTGCTCGGGAGCCGGGTACTCGCCCGACTTCACCGCCCGCACGTAGCGTTTGAGCGCGTCGAGGTTGCTCGATGCGCCCTCCATGAAATTGCGTACGAAACGCGGCTTGCGGCCCTGCGTGATGTCGAGGACGTCGTAGAGCACGAGGATCTGGCCGTCCGTGTGCGGACCCGCTCCGATACCGATCACGGGCACCTCGAGCTCCGCCGTGATCGCCTGCCCGAGCTGTGCCGGAACGCATTCGAGCAGCACCATGTCGGCGCCTGCGGCCTCGAGCTCGCGCGCGTTGCGGAGCATCCGCTCCGCCGCGTCCGGATCCCTCCCCTGCACCCGGAATCCTCCGGTCTTGTGCACCGACTGGGGCTTGAGTCCGAGGTGCGCGCACACCGCGATGTCGTGGTTCGCCAGGAACTCGACGATCTCCACCTGACCCGGCCCGCTCTCGAGCTTGACCATCTTGGCGCCGCCCTCCTGCATGAGCCGCACGGAGTTCGTCAGCGCCTGCTCCTTCGACGGATAGCTCATGAAGGGCATGTCCGCGATGAGGAACGGCCGATGCAGACCGCGTGCGACCGCGCGGCAGTGGTAGACGATGTGGTCCATCGTCACGGGCACGGTCGTGTCGTGTCCCTGGATGACCATGCCGAGGGAATCACCGACCAGGACCACGTCCGTGTCCGCCTCGTCGACCAGGATCGCGAAACTCGCGTCGTAGCACGTGAGGCAGGCGATCTTCTCGCCCCTCTGCTTCATGGCGTCGAGGGTGGCGAGGGTTACCGGCGGTCGCGCGGAATCGCGGAGCTGCAGATGGGTGTACATAGCTTTGCCTGTGGCGCCGGCGCCGCAAGCATGACGCACCGGGCGCGCGCGTTCAACCTGCGCCGCCTAGAACGAGCGGTGACGCATGGGATTGTAGTACAAGCGGCCGCGTCTCATCCGCGTGATGGCGGCGAGAAGCTCTTCGTAGTCCGCCTCGTTGTTGATGGGGTCGATGGACGCCGCATTGACGATGAGGAGCGGCGCGTCGTCGTACTCGTGGAAGAAGCGCGCATACGCCTCGTTGAGCCGCTCGAGATAGCCGCGGTCGATGTTCTGCTCGTAGTCGATGCCGCGCCGGCTGATGCGCTCCAGCAGCACGCCGACCGGAGCCTGGAGGTAGACCACGAGATCCGGCTTCGGCGCGTTGATGCCGAGCTTCTCGTACACCTGCTCGTAGAGCTGGTACTCCGCCTCGTCGAGCGTGATGCGCGCGAAGAGACGGTCCTTCTCGAGGAGATAGTCCGCCACGCGCACCGGCGCGAAGAGGTCCTGCTGCGACAGCGCCGAGAGCTGCTGCGCGCGCTGGAACAGGAAATAGAGCTGCGCGGGGAAGGCTCCCGCACGCGGATTGCGGTAGAAGCGTTCGAGGAACGGGTTCTGCTCGGCCTGCTCCAGAACCAGCTCCGCGGACAGGCTCCGACCCAGACGGCGCGCGAGACTCGTCTTGCCGACGCCGATGGGACCTTCGACCACGATGAACCGGTGCGCGACCTCCCCGCCGCGGGCGCCGATTCCCGACGTGGCCCTCGCGCGGGTGTCGGTGCCTGGTGCCTCTTCGTCGGTGACAGTCATGAATGCGCCGTGCGGTCCTGAAGGAGCCAGATTCCGTCGGGTGCGACGCGACTTGCGAGCTCGGCAACGCGTCCGAGCCCGGGGACGTCGAGATCCGGAGCGATTTCGGCGAGAGGATACAGAACGAAGTTCCGCTCCACTATCCCGGGATGCGGCAATGTGAGCTGCGGCTCGTTGCGCCGCTCGTGCCCGTACACGAGCAGATCGAGATCGATCACGCGCGGCCCCCAGCGTTCGCGTTGCTCGGGTCGGCCGAACTCCGCTTCGATGGCGCGCAGCTCCCGAAGGAGCCGCAGAGGCTCGAGCTGCGTGAGGAGCCCTGCGACCGCGTTGACGAAGTCCGGCTGCGGCACCGGGCCGAAAGGACGCGATCCGTAGAGTCTCGACATCGCGACGAGTCGCGTCGCTGGCAGCGCCGCGAGCCGCTCGCGCGCCTCGAGGACACGTGCGGCAGGCTCACCGAGATTGCTGCCGATCCCCACGTACGCGGGAAACCAGGTCGCCATGTCCGCGGATCAGGTGGGATTCGAGGGACGCCGCCGGCGCCGCCGGCGGCGCTTCCGCGGCGCTTCCGGACGGCTCTTCTGCCCTGCGAGCTCGTCCGCCATCCGCACTCGCTCTTCCGCGGAAACCTCCTGGATGCGCGTCCACCACTGCGCCATCTCGGCGGGAGCGAGCCCCTGCTCCGCGCGCAGGAGCAGGAGGTCATACGCGGCCCTGAAGCGCGGATGCTCGAGCAGGCGCAGCGCGCGCCGGCCGCGCGGATGCTCGAGCCGCGGCTGCAGTGCGATCATCTCGCGCACGCCGAGCGTGAAGCGACGCGGGATGGCGATGTGCACCTGCGCTTCGCGGATCGCACGGTCGCACGCATCGAGAATCGTCGCCTGCTCGTGCCAGCGCTCGGGCGGCGCGCTCTCGATGGCCTGCGCTATCGGCCCGTAGAGCAGGACCGCGAAGAGGAAGGTCGGCGTGACGGGCTTGCCTTCGAGCACGCGCGAGTCGGTGTTGCGCAGTCCCTGCATGACCAGTTTCTCGACGAGACTTCCCGGATGCGCGTCGAGATACGCCGCGACGGTGGGCAGCAGCGTCTCGAGCAGACCGCGCCGGCGCAGAACCTCGAGACTGCGCGCACCGTGTCCGGTGAGGAAGAGCTTCAGCGTCTCGTCGAAGAGCCTCGCTGCGGGAACTGCGGCGAGGAGCCCTTTCAGGCGCGGGATGGGCTCCGCCGTCGCCTCGTCGACGGTGAAACCGAGCTTCGCTTCGAAGCGGGCGGCGCGCAGCATGCGCACCGGGTCCTCGCGATAGCGCGTCTCCGGATCGCCGATGAGCCGCAGGCGCCGTGCGGCGATGTCCTCCACCCCGCCGACGTAATCCCACACCGAGAAGTCGGCGATGTTGTAGTAGAGCGCGTTCGCGGTGAAATCGCGCCGCCAGACGTCCTCGTCGATCGTGCCGTAGACGTTGTCGCGCAGGATGCGGCCGTGCTCGTCCAGGACCCGCTCCTCGCCGTTTCCCGAATCCTCCTCGAGCTCCGTCGCGAGAGGCTCGTCGATCTCCGGCGCCTCTCCGTCCTCGGGATCGGCATCCGGCAGCGGCTCTTCGCTCTGCAGGGGAGCGCTCGAGGCGCGGAAGGTCGCCACCTCGACGATCTCGCGTCCGAAGTAGACGTGCGCAAGGCGGAACCTGCGCCCGACGAGACGGCAGTTGCGGAAGAGCTTCTTGATCTCCTCCGGCAGGGCGTTCGTGACGACGTCGAAGTCCTTCGGTGGAACCCCGAGAAGCAGGTCACGCACGCAGCCACCCACCAGGAAGGCCTGATAGCCCGCGTCCCGCAACCGGTAGAGCACACGCAACGCGTTCGGCGAGATTGCCGAGCGGGAAATGATGTGCTCTGACCGGGGAATGATCCGTGGACCGGGCGCTGGTGTATTGGCCTGCGCGGTAGGGGCGTTCAATCTCGTAGCTTTCTACACTTGAGCAAGCAGTGAAGCCCCATATAATAGCGCGCTCTCCGGATCAGGCCGGAAACTGCGCTCCCTTCGTCTAGAGGCCTAGGACACGGCCCTCTCAAGGCTGTAACACGGGTTCGAATCCCGTAGGGAGCGCCACATTTTCAACGACTTACGGGGGCTCAGGCGACGCCTGCCCCCGTAGGAAGCTCCAGGATGGCGGGCTGGCCGGCAGATCACCTCACGGCCCCAGAACGTTGCGGTCGAGATGGGCACCGATCGCCCGCAGGCGACGGTTGAGCCCCCGCCCTTCCGCGGGAACCGCACCCTCGAGCGCCGACAGGAGCAGTCCGTAGAGCGGCGCCTGCTCCCTGAGGTCCTCGTTCTCGTACAGCGAGGAAAGCGCCGGAAGCAGGTAGTGGGGCGGGTTTCCCGGTGCGTGCGGAAGCAGCGCGGAAAGCACCTCGCTCTCGCTCGTGACGTGCGCTACGAAGGCCGCAGCAGCGTCGAGGCACTCCCCGGTGCACAGGGACGAGATGGCGAGGGAGTCCACCCGGACGAACGGCCGCGCTCCCTGCTCCGAGAGCGCCAGCGGCCTGACGGCGATCCGGTCGAGCGCAACGCACTCGCGCGGCTCGCCCTCCTCGGCGCGCCTGCACTCCTTCATCACGTGATCGCTGACGAAGTACAGCAATTCCGAATGGCCGGCCAGCGCGCGACCGCGCCGCTCCGCGAACTGCCTCGCGTAGAAGTCGGTCGGTCGTGATAGTCGTCGTTCCGGCAGAACTCCCTCTCGCAGAGCTCCCGGGCACCCTTGAGCGCTGCCACCGCTTCCGGATGAAGCGCATCCGGAACCAGGAACCGCTCGACGTTCTCCAGTGAGCTCTCGTGGTCGATCACTGCGTCGAGGTCGAAGACCGATTGCGGCGCAGCAATCGGTCGGCACGGAACTTCCCGCATCGTATGAAACCCATGCTCATGGATGCGCACCGCCACACATGCACCCTGGCCACACGTTCCTCCGGCTCAAGCTCACGCATGCGATTGAACGCACGCCGCGCTAACTTCTCGCTCGTTCCAATCGATCCAGTCGTGTGCGGTCGAGTGCCGGCACGTGCCAGCTCAGGGAGGGAAAGGCCGTGTACAACACGTCGTCTCGTTGGATGATCCCCTGTGCGCTCTGCGTGCCGCTCGTCATCGCCAGCAGTGCGCTGCCTGCCAGAGATTCGGAATACGCAGCTGTCGCGAAACACCACCATGCGCAGCAGGCTCCGAAGGTCGAACAATCGCCGCTCGTGGAGCTCCTGCGCAAGGCGACGGCACGCTACCGCGACATCAACGTCGCGCTGTCCGAAGGCTGGGTGCAGGCGACGCCGTGCGTCAGCGGTCCGATGCTCGGCGCGATGGGCATTCACTTCACGCTCCCCGGCCGCATCGGCGACGGACAGCTCAAGGCGGACGAGCCGGAGCTCCTCATCTATGAGCCGATCGGCAACGGCAAGTACCGTCTCGTCGGCGTTGAGTACGTCGTCCTGAAGGACGAGTGGGAGCAGAGCAATCCGAACGGAGGAGCACCTGTTCTCGAAGGACATCTTCTGAACTTCGTGGGTGAGCCGAACCGTTACGGGCTGCCCGCCTTCTACGAGATCCACGTGTGGGCGTGGCGGGACAATCCGCTCGGCACCTTCGCCGACTTCAACACCCGCGTGAGCTGCGAAAAGCAACCGCTGGCGGACGGTACATCCTGATCGGAGCACCGCTGCCAGCCGGGCGCGGAAGGGCTCTATGCGTCCTCGCTCTGCGTGAGACGGCGGTAACAGCCGCGGTGGTGGACGGCGTGCTCCGGGTAGCCGAGCCGCTCGTAGAGCTGTGCGAGTCTCAGGTGCGCTTCGGCGAGACGGGGGTTCACGTAGAGCGCTTTCTGATACGTTTCCAGCGCCTCGGCGGTGCGCCTTCGCTCCTCGAGGAGCACGGCGAGACTGAAAAGCAGATCCGCATCCGGCGGGCACGTCTCGCGCGCCTTGCGATACACGCGCTCCGCGGCTTCGAGGTCGCCGATCCCGTGGAGCACGCGGCCGAGACTCACGTATGCGCCGACATCGTCCGGGTTCTCCCTGACGCGTCGCTCGCATTCCGCACGCGCGTCAGCAGTTTCGCTTTCCTGCCGCACGAGCGACTGCCGATGGCGTTGCTTCGGCTCGGTGACCGGGCTTCGCTCCAGCACGTGCAGCGCGCCACCCTGCACCGAGACTTCGAGATCGAGCAGGTACTGGCCCGAATCGGCACGCCAGTGACCTCTGCCGTCACGGACGACGACCGTGTCGCCGTGAGCGCAGATGCGCAGCCCCGAGAGTGGAACCGACTCCGGGAGTCTGCGCCTGAGCTCGCGAAGCGCGCCGCGGATCCTGGACCGCGTGAGGCGCGCCTCGCTCAGCGAGCGAGCGAGCCGCAGGACGATGAGGTCCTGGAAGGTGAATCGATACTCACGCCGCGGACCGCACGACGGGGTAACGAAGCCGCTCCTGACGAGGCCGAGGATCTGATTGCGGGACAGCCGCAGCACCCGCTCGATGTCTCTGACGCCGTACGACGCCGTCATCGCGTCCGACTCACGCCCCCATCCGCACACCGACTCGCGCTCCGGGAGCGGAGTATAGCCTCGAAGCTGCGGCCTGCCGCAGCCTGCGGCGCCGTCGCGATCGTCAGTGGATCTGCGCGGCCGGCGCGTGCGCGGGATCCGCGTGCTCCCCGACCGGGCTCGAGCGCACTGGCGGCGGCACCACGAGAACGTCGCACGAGATCTCACGCATGACGTCTTCGGCCAGACTTCCGAGCAGCGCGCGACGGATGCCGGTATGGGCTCTGGTCCCCAGCACCAGAAGATCCGGACGCGTGCGGTGAACCGAGCGTCTCACCGCACGCAGCGGCCGGGCATCCTCGAGCAGGATGCGAAGCTGCGAGGCATCCACGCCTGCAGCATCGACGTAAGCCAGCAGCTCGCGGAAGCGCGCGACGTTCCAGCCCAGTGCGTAGCGCTCGACGTGCGTCTCCGCGATGCCGGCCTGCGCGACCATCCCTCTGTAGGGCACCTGGAACGCGTGCATGACCGTCGCACGCGTCCCCTCGAGCAGACCGAACGCGTTCACCGTGCGCAGCATCCGTGCGGATGACGCGCACAGATCGACGGCCAGCAGCAGATCGCGATACGGTCCCTTCGGCTCTCGATTCACGATGAGCACGGGCCGCCCCGCGGAACGCAGCAGCCGTGCAGGCGTGTCGGCCGTGAAGACATGGTGCCGAGCCCGCTGCGGCCCCAGCACGAGGAGGTCGGCGTCCATCTCTTCGCTGACGGCGGCGATCGCATCTGCCGCATCGCCGCGCCGTACCAGAAGAGAAGGCGCGGTTCCGAGGATTCGCGACACGGTTTCGAGCCGGGCCGTGAGGAGCGACTCGGTCCTTTCGCTGTGCTCCGGCGTGAGCGGCGTCGGCTTCTCGACGTCGATCAGATGCAGTACGCAAAGCCGCGCGTTCAGCTGCCGCGCAAGGTGCGCCGCGCGGCGAAGGGCGCGATCCGACCCGGGTGAGCGATCGACCGCACAGAGAATCGTCCACGGCCGCGCGTCGGACCTGCGCGTCAGATTGCGCTCGTGCCGCGATTCCGTATCCCTGAGCGTCACCACCCTGCCCATCACCGCCCTCCTCCATGCAGAGCCGACTTCCGGCGCCTGCTCCTTTCTAGGCCGGAACATCGATTAGGTCCATTAGAATTACTGTCCCGCATATTTCGGGATTCTGGAAGTCATGGGGCGAGGCCGGCGACCGCGGAACGCCGTGCCGGAACGATCGTCGGCGGGAGGGGGCTACTTGCGGTTGCGCAGGCGGCCGCGGTGAATCGCCGCCCGGATGAGCAGCATCGCCGTGACCGGCGCCGTCATCACGACGAACAGTGTGATCAGCAGCTCGTGCACGACGGGCCGGTGCATGAGCGCCGAGGAGACGATCATCGATGCGATCAGCACGCAGCCCGCTCCCAGTGTCGTGCCCATCGTCGGCGGATGCATGCGCGAGTAGAAATCCGGCAGGCGCAGCAGCCCGAGTGAGCCGATCACGGTGAGCAGACCCCCGAAGATCAGCAGCAGGGTCGCGGGCACCGAGGCCCAGAGCGGCAGCTCGATCTCGGTCACGGCTCTATCACCTCGCCGCGCAGCAGGAACTTCGCGAGCGCGATGGAGCTCGCGAACCCGAAGAGCGCGATGAGCAGCGCCATGTCGAAGAACACCGTGGAGGTCGACCGGATACCCAGCATGAGCAGCGTCAGCATGCCGTTGATGTAGAGGGTATCGAGTGCGAGCACACGATCCTGGGCCGCCGGCCCCCTGAAGAGCCGGATGAGCGCGAAGATCATCGCCAGCACGAAGCACAGCGACGCGAACGTCACCGCGTAGTTGAACACCGTGTTCATGATTCGAAGATCCTCATGAGCGGCCGCTCGTAGCGCTCCTTGATGAGACGGATCCATGCCGCCTCGTCCTGCAGATCGAGGACGTGGAGCGTGAGGCGGCTCCCGTCCGGCGAGAGATCCACCCACACGGTGCCGGGCGTCGCCGTGACGATCGCAGCGAGCGCGGCGAGACCGTGCGGATCGCGCATGTCGAGCGGGATCTCGAGAAACCCGGAGCGCACGTCGCGGTCCCTGACGAGCCCCAGAACGATGCGCGCAACCGCGATGTTGGAGCGCACGATGTCCCGCAGCACGACGAAGACGAGACCCACCGCCACGTGCAGGTTGCGCGGCCGCGGCTGCAGGGGCCGCAGCGTCGAGGCTGCCCACGACAGCCCGACGGCGAGCACGAACCCGAGCAGGATCTGACCCGGCGCGAGCGTCTGATTGAGCAGCAGCCACATCCCGGTGAGACCCAGGACGAGCATTGGCGGCAGTCTTCGGGTGGTCGGCGCCCTCATGGACTCGCTCCATGCGCTTCGGCGAGCTGCGCCTCCGCAGCGAGCACCGTTCGGATGTACGTCTGCGGATCGTGCAGCGAGCGCGCCGTCGATTCGAGATAGCCCATGACGGGACCCGCCGCGGCGCCCAGCGTGAGGCATACGAGCACGAGCAGCGCGACGGGAGCGGCTTCCAGCACGTGGAGCCTCGGCGTCGTGCGCTCCGTGACCGTCCAGAACAGACTCATGCCGATGCGGGTGAGCGCTATGGCTCCCGCGAGACCCGTGGCGAGCACCGCGGCCGTGAGCACCCAGACGGGCTTCGTCATGCCCGCCGCGGCCGCCTCCCCTATCGCCGTCGACAGCAGCGTGAACTTCGCAACGAAGCCCGGCAGAGGCGGCAACCCGGTGACGAGCAGCACGCAGCACACGAACATCAGACCGAGGAACGCCATCGCGGCCGGAATCGCGACACCGACTTCCTCGTCGGTTCCGTAGGGGTCGGGCTCCCTGACGCCGAACGCGACGTAGTACGGCAACGCGGGTGTCTCGCGCGGCTCATCGTGCATCGCCGTGGCGATCGCCGAGTCACGTGCCCGCGTCCGCTCCGTCATGCCCGTCAGCAGGAAGAAGGCGCCGCTCGTGAGCACCGAGACGATCAGATAGAACAGGACGGGCGGTGTGAGCGACTCGATGCCGAGGCCGAGCGCCGCGAGCATGATGCCGGTCGACACGATGAGGGAGTGGCTCACGAGCCGCGCGAGATGCAGCGCCGAGAGCATGCCGATGGTGCCCGCCACCAGCGTCGCAAGTCCGATGTAGAACAGCGCGGGGCCGAGCAGCGACGCGGCCGCCTGGTCATGGCTCATGAGCGTCCCGACGCGCAGCACCGCGTAGACGCCGACCTTGGTGAGCATGGCGAACGACGCGGCGATGGGCGCGAGCGCCACCGAGTAGGTCCCCGGCAGCCACAGGTTGAGCGGCCAGCTTCCGGCCTTGACCAGGAACGCGATACCGAGAATGGCGCCGCCGACGTCGAACAGCGCCCGATCGGCCGGAGACAGCGCGGCCACGCGTCCCGTGAGCTCCGCCATGTTCAGCGTGCCGGCAATGCCGTAGACCATCGACACGCCGATCAGGAACATGAACGACGCGACCAGATTGACGACGATGTAGTGCAGGCCCTCCTTCACGCGCGTGGCCCCTGTACCGCGCAGCACCAGGCCGTAGGAAGCGGCGAGCAGGACTTCGAAGAAGACGAAGAGATTGAACAGGTCGCCCGTCAGGAACGCGCCGTTGAGCCCCATCATCAGGAACTGCAGCAGCGAGTGGAACGGCTGCCCGGGGCGGTCCCAGCGCGCGATCGTGTACACGAGCACGCAGAAGCCGAGCGAGGCGCCGAGCGTCACCATGAGCGCCGACAGTCGATCGACGACGAGCACGATGCCGAACGGCGAAGGCCAGTTGCCGATCCGGTAGACGCCGATGCCCTCGGACCAGACGTGCGGCGCGGCATCGCTCGCGAGATAGAGCAGCGCCCCGCCGACCGCGAGCTGCACGACCATGGACGTCAGGGCGATCGTGGCCCGCGCCGCACGCCGTGCCTCCGACAGGAACAGCATCAGCGCGCCTGCCAGCAGCGGCACGACGATCGGCATGACGGGAAGGTGATGCAGCAATCCGCTCACGATTCGGGCTCCCTTCCGTCGACGTGGTCAGTGCCGGTCAGGCCGCGCAGGGCGAGCAGAACGACGAGGGTCAGCGCGGTCGTCGCGAAGCCGATGACGATCGCGGTCAGGACGAGCGCCTGAGGCACCGGATCTGCGTAGAGCGAGGGATCGGTTGCTCCGGCCTCCTCGATGATCGGCGGCCGATACATCACGAGCCGCCCCATGCCGAAGATGAAGATGTTCGTCGCGTAGGACAGGAGCGAGAGCCCCATGAGCACCTGGAAGGTGCGTGGACGCAGCAGCAGCCACACGCCCGAGGCCGTCAGGACTCCGATTGCGAGCGCGTAGACGATCTCCATCAGCTCACCACCGCGCTGCGAGGCTCCGCCGCCTCCTCGTGCTCCACCGGCGTGACGACCCGGCGCGGGCTGCGCAGGGACTGGTGCGCGAGCGCGACCAGCATCAGGATCGTCGCACCGACGACGAGCATGTAGACCCCGAGGTCGAACAGCAGGACGCTCGACAGGTGCACGTCACCGATCAGCGGGAGATGCAGGTCGAGCGACCGCGACGTGAGGAACGGCAGTCCCGCCGTCCAGGCGCCGAGCCCCGCGGCCGCCGCTGCGAGCAGACCCAGCGCGATCCAGAGCTGCGGATGGATGCGCAGCCGCGCCTCCACCCACATCGTTCCGCCGACCATGTACTGCACGATCACGGCGGTCGCCATGACGAGCCCGCCGACGAATCCTCCACCCGGTGCGTCGTGACCGCGGAACAGGAAGTACAGTGAGACCATCCCCGCCATCGGCAGCAGCAGACGCACCAGCACCGCCGGAATCTTCATGTAGCCGCGCGGCAGCGGATCGTCGAGCCGCTCGGGAAGCGCACCCTGCAATACGTCGTCCCCCGCCCGGCGCGCGCCCCCACGACTTTTGGG
>QGVD01000083.1 GCA_003242685.1 Pseudomonadota bacterium
CCAGGGCGGGTGCATTCCCCACGCCCTTTTCACGGGGAACCCCCGGCTGAGCGGCCCTGCACGAGGGCGGGGGGGATGGGGGGGATGCGGCCGACGTCCTCGAGGAGCTGACCGTCCGAGCGGAAGAAGCCGCCGTTCACGAAGTAGTGGCACTCGATGCGCGCGAAGGCAGCCGCGAACGACGCGTCGTTCTGGAACTTCGCGATGTACTCGGGATTGAAGCGCAGGAAGCTGGTCGAGCCTTCCCAGATCGACCACGCGCGCGCGGCACGCGTGAGGACGTCCGGATCGGAGCTCGTGAGGCGCGCGTAGTAGGCGCGCATCATGTCGCCGCGCTCCTCGGGAGGAATCGGCTCGACGTAGTGCTCCCACAGGTCGGGATACAGCGCCGCGCAGCCGCCTGGGTTCTGGTAGAACCACTCGAGCTCCCAGCGGCGCAGCAGAAAGATGCCGCGCAGCACCAGCTCCGTCACCCGGTCGGGATGCGTCTCCGCGTAGGCGAGCGCGAGCGTCGATCCCCAAGAGCCGCCGAACACGAGCCAGCGCTCGATGCCGAGGTGCTCGCGCAGCTTCTCGATGTCCTCGACGAGATGCCAGGTCGTGTTGTCGACGAGACTCGCGTGCGGCCGGCTCCTGCCGCAGCCGCGCTGGTCGAAGAGCACGATGCGATAGCGCCGCGGATCGAAGAAGCGCCGCATGCCCGGTTCCGTGCCGCCGCCGGGTCCGCCGTGCAGGAACACCGCCGGCTTGCCATGCGGATTGCCGCACTCCTCGAAGTAGATCTCGTGCAGGTCGGAGACGCGCAAGTATCCGGTGCGATACGGCTCGATCGGCGGGTAGAGCCCGCGCAGTGCAGGCTGATTCGCCGCGCGCCTCGCGCGAGAAGTGCGTTTTCTGACCGCCATGGTGCTCTCGCTTCCGTGTCCTGCGACGGATCGTACCGCAGGTGTCCCGTCGGGCGTGCTTCAGAGCGTGAGACGGATGCCGCCCGCGACGGCGCGCCCCGGGAGCGGTGCCAGATCCTTGAGCGGCGAGACGTGGCGCCGGGCGTCCTCGTCGAGCAGGTTCTCGCCGCGCAGGAAGAGGAGCAGATCACGCGTCCCCAGCGACACGCGCCAGGAGAGATCGAGATCGACCATCGTGTATCCGTCTGTCGGCAGCTCCTCGTCGGCGACGCGATCCTGTGCGTCGTGGTACACGGCCGACAGCGATGCGGCGAAGCGGTCCCGCGCGAGCTCGAGCTGCGCGCCGGCACGAAGCGGCGGCATGCGGGGGAGGTCTCCGCCGCCGGCGAACCGGCCGCGCACGTAATCGGCCATGAGACGCGTCGCGAACGTGCCCGCGGGAGTCGCGATCTCCGGGAGATGGAGCTGCGCTTCGAAGCCGGTGAAGCGGGCGTCGCGCTGCGTGTAGCGCCACACGGGCAGTCCTTCGATTTCCTCACCCGTCGGCAGCGCCGTGATGAAGCGCGAGTGTCTGCCGTGAAACGCCGTGAGCGACATGTGCCATTCGCCCGCGTGCTTGTGCAGCCCGAGATCGAGCGTCGTGGCGCGCTCGCGGCGCAGCCCCGGATCTCCGATCTCGAAGCGCCCCGCGGCGAGGTGCGGCCCCGCCGCGAAGAGCTCGGTGGCGGTCGGATGCCGTTCCGTCGACGCGAGGTTCAGCGCGACGGAGTACTCGTCGCCGAGATCCCACACGGCGCCCGCGGAGGCGCTGAAGCTGTTGCCGTCGTATCGTGATGTTCCGCCCTCGGGTTCCGCACGAATCGACTGGTGCTCGATGCGGGCGCCGAGCTCGAGCGTCACGGGACCCAGCGCGCGCTCCTCGAAGACGAATGCACCGATGTTGCGGCTCAGGGATGCAGGCACGAAGGCTTCCTCGCCCGCCGCCACGAGATCCACTTCGCGTATCTGGACGCCTGCCGCGCCCTTCCACCCGCGCAGCGCGACGTGATCGAATGTGACGCGTGCGTCGATGCCGCGCTGATCGAACAGCGTGCCGATGTGGCCCGTCGGCTCGATCTCGCGGTGCGTGTAGTCGTTGAGCGTCGCGCGCACTCGCGCGAGCTCGATGCCGCGCACCGGCGCGTCGAGCTCCGCCTTGAAGTCGTAGCGCGTCTGACTCGCGTCGATGCGCACACCTTCGGAGTCGCCGGCCTCCGCTTCGGGCGATTCTTCATCGTGCTCGTGAACGTGACCGGCCGAGCCCGGAATTCCGTACTCCATCTCGAGCCGGCCGATGCCGATGCCTGCCATCCCGCGATTGCCGGCCCAGGAGACGCCTGCGGCGCCACCCCACGTCTCGCTCCAGGAATCGGGCAGCCGGTCGCGCGTGTCGTCGATCTCTTCGCCCTCGGCGGCCTGCCGTGCACGCAGCGCGCGCGAGGCGCCGAAACCCGGAATGGTGACGTCATCGGTCTTCCGTGCGTGCAGGTCGCCGTGGAAGGTCCACGACCCGCGGCCGCCGTCGAGCCGCGCGCCGAGCGCCCGCTCTTCGAGCGCACTGTTGCCGCGCAGCTCCGCGGCTCCGCGCAGACTTCGGTCCGCCGAGCGCTCGGGCACACGGCCCGTGACGACGTTCACGACGCCGCCCGTCGCGCCATTGCCGTAGAGCAGAGCGGCAGGCCCGCGCACGACCTCGACGCGCTCCGCCACGAGCGGATCGATCGTGACCGCGTGATCGGCCGAGATCGCTGCGACGTCGAGCGATTCGGCGCCGTCTTCGTACATCTGCACCCGCTCGCCGCCGAGGCCGCGGATCACGGGGCGGCTCGCCTGCGGACCGAAGTAGCTGCCCGTGATGCCGGGCTGGGTCGCGAGCGTCTCTCCGAGCGAGGGCGTGCGGAGGAGCACGAGCTCCTCGCCGAGCAGAACGGCGACGGGCTGCGCGGTCTCGAGCAGCGAATCGCGCAGCGGCGTCGCGTGAATGGTGATCTCGGTCAGCTCGCCGATGTCCTCGGCCGCGTGCGCGAGCGTCGCCGCGCAGCCGAGCAGGGAAATGATGAAGGCAGTAAAACGCGAATCCATGGCGTCACCCGTGAAGCAGAAGCGAAAGACCCGCGCGCGATGCGCGCGAGGCGTTCGTGTCGCGGGACGGACGGGGGTCAGACGCGGGCAGGCGGTGCCCGCGGTGGATGCGCGCGAGGACGCTCGGCGGTTGCGAAGAGGAGCGCAGCCGGACGGGCCGCGAGGAGCACGACGAGCGCGAGCCCGACGACCACGGCCGGTGCAGCGGCGGCGCCCGTCGCGCTGCCGAACTGCAGGCACAGCTCGCACTTGACGTCGTTCTGGGGAGTGCCGTTCGCGTCGTGACCGTGCGCGAGGAAGGCGGTCGAGGCGCAGAACAGCACCACGACGGCGAGCACGGCGGTGATTCTGAGACGACGCACGAAGCGCATATCCGGGAATCCGGAGATCCGGAGCGGAAGCGTATCCGGTGGCCCGGGAGGCGACAACCGCAGATAATCGCGGATCTCCATCATGAAGCTCACTCTCGACTCCTTGAGCGCGCACCTCGAGCGCCAGCTCCTCCCGGCGTACCTCGTCTCGGGCGACGAGCCGCTGCTCACGGGCGAAGCGGCCGATGCCATCCGTGCCCGCGCGCGTGCGGCGGGCTATACCGATCGCGAGGTCCACTTCATGGAGCGCGGCGCGGACTGGAACGAAGTGCGCGCGTCGTTCGACACGCTGTCGCTCTTCGCGAGCCGCAGGATCGTGGAGATCCGCCTGCCGAGCGGCAAACCGGGTGCAGCCGGAGGTGCGACGCTCGTCGAGCTCATCGAGGGCCGCCGCGACGACGTGCTGCTCCTCATCCTCACGGGCCGCCTCGACCGCGAGGCGCAGAGCGCGGACTGGGTGCGCGCGGTCGAGGCGCACGGCGCGTGGCTGCCGGTGTGGCCCGTCGAGCCCGAGCGCCTCGTCGCGTGGCTTCGCGCGCGCTGCCGCCGCCAGGGGCTCGAGCTGACCGACGAGGCACTCGAGCTCCTCGCCGAGCGCACCGAGGGCAATCTCCTCGCCGCGCATCAGGAGATCGAGAAACTGCGTCTCCTCCTCACCACGCCGCGCGCGGGCGCCGAGGAAGTGCTCGCGAGCGTGGCCGACAGCGCGCGTTTCGACGTCTTTCAGCTCGGCGATGCCCTCGTCGCCGGCGACGCCGCGCGCGCGATCCGCGTGCTCGCGGGGCTGCGTGCCGAAGGGGTCGAGCCGGTGCTCGTGCTCTGGGCCGTCGTCAAGGCGCTGCGCGACCTCTGGAGCGCGGCGAGCGGCGCGGCGCCGCCGCCCGGGCGCGGCCGTTTTCCGTCGCGTCAGAACGCCGCGCTGGAGCAGGCCCGGCGCCGCGCCGCGAGACTCGATTTCGACCGTCTGACCGCGCGAGCCTGTCTGGCGGACCGCATCATCAAGGGCCGGGCGACGGGGGACGCCTGGGACGAGATGGCGCTCCTCGCCGCCGAGCTGTGCGCACGTCCCGCATTGCCACTGCCTCGCGGTGTGCTCAAATAGGCGCCCATATGCGACCCATCGGACTCTTCGGCGGCACCTTCGACCCGATCCACCTCGGGCATCTGCGCACGGCTTTCGAGCTGTGGCAGGCGCTCAAGCTCACGGAGGTACGCTTTCTGCCCACCGGCAGCCCGCCTCATCGTGAGCCGCCGCTCGCGAGCGCCGAGCAGCGCCTGGCGATGGTGCGCGCCGCGGTGAAGGACGAGCCCGCGTTCGTGGTGGACGATCGCGAGGTCCGGCGCAGCGGTTTCTCGTACTCGGTGGACACGCTCACCGAGCTGCGCCAGGAGTTCCCGAACCGCTCACTGTGCCTGCTGCTCGGCATGGATGCGTTCATCGGCCTGCCGAACTGGCACCGCTGGCGCGAGATCTTCGATCTCGCCCACGTCGTCGTGGCGCACCGTCCGGGCTGGAAGGCGCCGACCATGGGGCCGCTCGGCGAGGTGATGGTCGACCGCGGCACGGGCAGCGTGCGCGATCTTCACGAGCAGCCCGCGGGCCGCATCTACATTCATGCCGGGACGCAGCTCGAGATCTCCTCGACGGATCTGCGTCAGCTCCTGGTGAACGGCGAGGATCCGCGCTATCTGGTGCCGGACGAGGTCCGCAGGATCATCGCCGAAACCGGATGCTATGCTCGGCGGGACCACCGGTCCTGACAGGAGCGCCATCCGGCAAAGAACATGGCCACCCGAAAACGCTCGCCACGCCCGCGCCGCGCGCCCGAGCGCGCGTCGGTGCTCGAGGGCGTCGTCACCGGCGCACTCGACGACATGAAGGCAGTCAACGTCAAGGTGCTCGACGTCCGAGGCCTGACCGACATCGCGGACACCATGATCATCGCCTCCGGCAATTCGGATCGACACGTCCGGTCCATCGCGGACCGGGTCGTCGAGAAAGCGAAGGAAGCCGGTTACCGTCCGCTCGGCATCGAGGGCGAGCGGGAAGGCGAGTGGGTGCTCGTCGATCTGCAGGACGTCATCGTGCACGTGATGCTGCCGCGCGTGCGCGAGTTCTATGGCCTCGAGCGGCTGTGGGACACGTCGGGCAGCGCATCCGCGGCGGCCGCTGCCGCGCGGCCGGCCACCCGTCAGGCGTCGGGCGGCCGCGCGAGCCGCACGCGCCAGACCCGCTCGCGCACTCAGCGGGCGGAGTAGGCCGCCCGGGCGACAGCGCGATTCGTGCGCACGCGCGTGATCGCCGTCGGAACCCGCATGCCGCGCTGGGTGACGGCGGCATTCGAGGAGTACACCGGCCGGCTCACGCCTGCACTGCGGCCGGCCCTCGTGCAGATCGATACGGCGAAACGCGGCGCGCAGGGTGGACCGCAGGCCTTCGAAGCGGAGGGCGAGCGGCTGCTCGCGGCTCTGCGCCGCGACGAGTTCGTCGTGGCGCTCGACGAGCGCGGCCGGCAGCTCACGACACGTGAGCTCGCCGCATTCCTGAAGGAGCGCATGCAGGACGGCCGCGACCTCGCGTTCGTCATCGGCGGTCCCGACGGCCTCGCCCCCGGGGTGCTCGCGCGCGCCGATCTGACCTGGTCGCTGTCGCGCCTCACGTTTCCGCACGCCCTCGTGCGCGTGATCCTGGCCGAGCAGCTTTACCGGGCGCACAGCATCCTGACGAATCATCCGTATCATCGCGAATGACGGAGCGCGCGCCGGCGCAGGGGCAGGCGCGGCACGGCAAGGGGGGCGCACCGGACATGACGAACCACGAACCCGTCCTCTGCCTCGCGTCGGGCTCGCCGAGGCGCCGGGAGCTCCTGGGGCAGATCGGCCTCGATCACATCGTGCTCGTCGCTCAGATCGACGAATCGGTGCGCCCGGGCGAGGCCCCGGCGGCGTACGTCGAGCGTCTGGCCCGCGAGAAGGCCCTCGACGTGTGGCAGCGGGTGCGGCCGCTGCCGGTGCTGGCGGCCGATACGGCGGTCGTCCTCGATGGCATCATCTACGGCAAGCCGCGCGACCGCGACGAGGCGCTCGAGATGCTGGGGAGGCTCTCGGGCCGCACCCACGAGGTGCTCACGGCGGTGGCGCTCGCGACCGCCGACGGCGTCAGGACGCGGCTCAGCGCGAGCACGGTGACGTTCCGTGAGATCGCGCCCGAAGAGCGGGCGGCGTACTGGGAGACCGGCGAGCCGGCCGACAAGGCCGGCGGATACGCGGTACAGGGGCGCGCCGCGGTGTTCATCGAGCGGCTGACCGGCAGTTACTCGGGTGTGATGGGGCTGCCGCTCTTCGAGACGGCGGAGCTGCTGCGCGAAGCCGGGCTGCCGTACGGACTACAACACGAGGGGATGCACACGCACGGGGGGGCCGAGTGAGCGTGGAGATCCTGATCAACGTGGCCGTGCGCGAGACGCGTGCGGCGCTCCTCGAGAACTCGGTTCTCCAGGAGCTCTACGTCGAGCGGCCGAGCCGCCGCGGACTCGTCAGCAATCTGTACAAGGGTCGCGTCTCGCGCGTGCTGCCGGGCATGCAGGCCGCCTTCGTCGACATCGGTCTCGAGCGTACCGCCTTTCTGCACGTGGCCGACATCGCCCACGCACGGCCCGACGACACTGTGGTCGATCTGCCGGCCGTCGACGACATCCGCAGGCTCGTCAATCCCGGCGACGAGATCCTCGTGCAGGTGATCAAGGATCCCATCGGCACGAAGGGCGCACGACTCACCACTTTCATCACGCTTCCGTCGCGCTATCTCGTGTACATGCCGCGCGGCGAAGGCATCGGCGTCTCGACGCGCATCGACGACGAGGCCGAGCGCGCGCGCCTCAAGGCCGCCGTCGCGAGTCTCCTGCGTCCGGGCGCGACGGGCGGCTACATCGTGCGCACCGCGGCGCAGGGCGCGGGCGTCGAGGATCTGCGCAAGGACATGGCGTATCTCGAGCGTCTGTGGCAGCACGTGCAGCAGGCATCGGAGAAGGCGCGACCGGGTCAGATCGTGCACGAGGATCTGCCGCTGCCGCTGCGTCTGCTGCGCGACGAGCTCGGGCGGGGCGTCGATCGCGTGCTGGTCGACTCGCCGCGTGAGTACGAGCGCATGCTCGAGTTCGCCTCGGCGTTCATGCCCGACTGTGCGACGCGCATCGAGCTGTACACGGGTCAGCGTCCCATCTTCGACCTGCACGGCATCGAGGAGGAGATCGAGCGCGCGCTCGATCGCCGCGTGCCGCTCAAGTCCGGCGGTCATCTGGTGATCGATCAGCGCGAGGCGATGACGACGATCGACGTGAACACGGGCGCATACGTCGGTCATCGCAATCTCGAGGAGACGATCTTCCGCACCAATCTCGAGGCCGCGGTCGCCATCGCACGTCAGCTGCGCCTGCGCAACCTCGGCGGGATCATCATCATCGACTTCATCGACATGCAGGACGAGCCGCACCGCCGCCAGGTGATCGCCGCGCTCGAGCGCGCACTCGCCGCCGATCGTGCGCAGACGCACATCGTCAGCCTCTCGCCGCTCGGCCTCGTCGAGATGACGCGCAAGCGCACGCGCGAGAGCCTGGAACACCTGCTCTGCGCGCCGTGTCCAAGCTGCGAAGGCCGCGGGTACGTGAAGTCCCCGGAGACCGTGTGTCACGAGATCTTCCGCGAGATCGTGCGCCAGAGCCGGCAGTTCGCGAGCCGCGAGCTGCTGATCCTCGCGCATCAGGACGTCGTGGACCGCCTGCTCGACGAGGAAGCACCGGCTCTTGCGGAGCTCGAGGCGCAGATCGGCAGACCCATGCGCCTGCAGGTCGAGGCACTCTACGGCATCGACCAGTACGACGTGGTTCCGGTCTGACACGGCTCCGCGGGGCTCGCTGAGCCGCGGCATGGAGGCGCTGCACGGGAATGTCTGAACCGCTCACGGGCCAGTCGCCGGCCGGCGCGACGCGCGCACGCTGGCTGCGCATCGGCGTGCTCGGTGCGATGAGCGCCGTGCTCCTCGCCGGGCTCGTGATCCTGGCGTATCAGCTCGCTCTCGCGCGCGTGCCTCAGCACCGCGCGACGCTCGAGCGTCTCGTGCGCGCCCAGACGGGTCTCGACGTGCGCTTCGACGAGCTCACGCTGCGCTGGGGCTGGTACGGTCCGGAGGCGGTGTTCAAACGCGTCGAGCTCGGCGAGCCGGGACGCTCGAACGTGCTGCTGCGCGCGCCGCAGCTCACCGTCGGATTCGATGCGTGGCGCAGCGTGCGCACGGGTCAGCTCCAGCCCGGACGCATCACGCTCGTCGCACCACGCATCGATCTCACGCGTCCTTCCATCACGGGCCCTCGCGAGCGCGAGGGCGACGCGCAGGGCCTGCTCGACTCGTGGCTGCGTGCTCCGATCCTGCGCCGCTGGCGCGGCGGCCGCATCGACATCGAGAGCGGCACGCTCAGCGTGCCCGCGCCCGGCAATCCCGCGCACATCGTGTCCCTGCTGGTGCGCCGCGCATCGATGCGGCGTACGGACGACACGCTGAGCGCGAGCGCATCGCTCCTGCTGCCCGAGCGCATGGGCCGCGTGCTGACGCTGTCGATGCAGCTCGAGCGCGAGTCCGCGCCTTCCGAGCGATACCGGGGCGTGGTGCGCGTGCAGGGACGCCGGCTCGAAGCCGCGGGCTGGCGCGAGTTCCTGGGCGCCGCCACCTCCTGGGCGCGGCTCCTCCCGCGCGGCGGTAGCGGCGAGGCGAACGCGAGACTCGAGTTGCGCGCCGGACAGGTCGTGAGAGCCGACGGCGAGCTGCGCGCGGAGGGCGTGTCGTTCGCGGCACTCGAGCGCCCGGACGCGCAGCAGGCGCCGATCATCGGCGCACCCCTCTACCTCGGACCGCTGCGCGCGAGCTGGAAGCTCGAACGCAATGCGCAGGAGTGGCGGCTGCGGCTGCGCGATCTGCGCTTCGGACCGGCCGCCCGCGAGATGCCGGCAGCCGCCTTCGATCTGACGTGGAACCGCACGGAGCGCAGCGCTCAGGGGACGCTGGATTCGCTTCCCGCAGCGTCGCTCGCGAGCGTCGCGCGCTGGCTCGCGCCGCATCTGTCACTCGGCGGAATCGAGCTCGGCGGCACGGCGCGCGATGTCGCGTTCCGATGGGACGGACAGACGCCGGCCGGCGAGCGGCTGCGCGTGGAAGCGACGCTCGATGCGCTCACGCTGACCGCGCCTTCTCGGAACTTCGTGCTCTCCGGTCTCGGCGCACGCGTGACGGGAGGCGAAACGAGTCTCACCGTCGAGCTCGAAGCGCCGGCCGCGCAACTGACGCTCGCGGGAGCACCCGAAAGCATCACCGGACTCGAGCTGCGCTCCACGCTCGAGCTCGCACGCGCCGGCGAGGGCTGGGTTCTGACGACGGATCGACTCTCGGTCTCCCACGAGAGCGCGCGCGGTGAACTCGCCGGCGCACTGCGTGCCGCCGTGCCGGAAGCGGAGCCGGAGCTCGCCGTGCGCGTGAGGCTCGCCGAAGCGGACGTCGCCGCGCTGCGAAGCATGCTCGGCGATTTCATCACCGCGACGTTCGGACCGGCCGCAACGGGGCTCGCCGCGGGACGCATCGAGAACGCGCGGTTCGAT
Source organism: Pseudomonadota bacterium (assembly GCA_003242685.1). Classification (GTDB taxonomy): domain Bacteria; phylum Pseudomonadota; class Gammaproteobacteria; order Steroidobacterales; family Steroidobacteraceae; genus ZC4RG24. Next base: position 10,043 of record QGVD01000083.1, read on the forward strand.
CTCAACGGGCCCGTGCGCGCGCTGCCCTTCGCGCTCGGAGCGGCCGGCTTCAACGGCACGCTGGAGCTGCGCGAGGGACGTCTGAGCCCTCCGGAGCCCTGGTCGGAAATCGTCGACATCGAGGGTCGCCTCGCCTGGCGCGGCTCCAGCATGCAGCTCGATCTCGATCGCGCGCGCAGCGGGCCGTTCGCGCTCGAGGCCGTGGAGGCGCGCTGGCGTGCCGACGAGCCCGGAGGCTGGGGCGTCACGGGTCAGGCGTCGGCGCGTCTCGAGGAAGCTCTGCCGTGGCTCACCGAGCGCACGACGCTCCAGGAATACGTTCCGCACGCCGGCATGCTGCTGGCGGACGGCGAGGTACTGCTCGATTTCGACGTCGCCGCGCGGCCCGCACCGGACGACGGCTCGGAGCCGCCCCGGCCGCAGGTGCGTCTCGCGCTCTCGCTGGAAGGCGCACGGCTCCAGCCCACGCCTGCGCTGCCGCCAATCGAAGCCGTACGGGGCGCGCTCGCATTCGACGATGGACGTCTGCAGCGCTCTACTCTCACCGCACGCTGGCTGGGCGGGCCGGCGACTCTGCGCGTCATCGAGCGTGTCGACGCCGAGGTGCCCGTTCTGACGGTGGCGGCGCAGGGCACGCTGGATGCGCGGCAGCTCGCCGCCGTGCTCGGACTCGGCACCGAGGCGGCGGTAGCCGGAAACACGTCGTGGGAAGGGGAGCTGCGGTACCGTCGTGACCCCGTTTCTGGAACCGGGGTGTGGCAGGCACGCGCGGAGTCCTCGCTCGAAGGTGTCGCGAGCAGATTACCTGCGCCTTTCGCGAAGGAAGCCGCGGCGCGCTCGCGCCTGCGCATCGAAGCGAGCGGCGAGGGCGAGTCGGCAACGCTCCGCGTGAGTCTCGCGGATCGCTTCCGCGGCGCGTTCGCGCTCTTCCCTGCGGAGAACCGCGAGTGGCGCATCGCGCGCGGTGCCGCGCATTTCGGCAGCGAGGCCGTGGAGGTTCCTGCAGAGCCCGTCGTGCGCGTCGCCGGGCGGATCGAGCGTCTCGATCTGCCGGCGTATCTCGCGGCGTGGCGGAGACTCCAGTCGCGCGCGGACGCGCCGCCGATCAGCGCGGCGCTCGCCGCCGGCGAGCTGCTCGTGGGTAAACGCGGCTTCGCCGACGCACGGCTCGAAGCGGGACCGGCGGACGAGGGCTTCGAGCTGCGCCTTTCGGCCGAAGGGCTCGAAGGGACCGTGCAATGGCCGCGCGAGCCCGGCGCAGAGCAGCCCGTGCGCGTGGAGCTCGTGCGGCTCGTCGTTCCGGCGGACACGAAACCGATCGAGCTCGTGTCGGCGGCCGCCGCGCTCGGTCCGGCGACGACGGTTCTGATCCAGGATCTCACCTGGTCGGATCGAGCGTTCGGTCGCGTCACTGCGTCGGTGCAGAAGAGCGATTCCGGAGTTGCCGTCGACGAGCTGCGGCTCGTGCGTGCATCGGACGAGACACAGGCGACAGTGCGCTGCGATCCGCAGCTTTCGCAGTGCCGCGTCGATCTGCAGCTCGAGAGTCGCGACGCGGCGGCGACGCTGCGCGAGCTCGGCTTCCACGATTCCGTCGCCGCAAAACACGCGCTGATGCGCGCCGAGCTCGACTGGCGGCCACAGGAAGCTGAATCTCCGCTCGAGACACTCTCGGGTACTCTGAACGTCCGCCTGCGTGACGGCGTCGCCCGCGGGCGGCCGCTCACCGAGGGACGCGATCCCGCGCTCCTCGTCGTGCCGGCTCTGCTGCGCGGCGCGGCAGCCGCAGAGGAGTCCGAGGATTCCGCACCGGCTGCTCTCGAGCAGAATCTGAGTTTCTCGGAGCTCACCGCGGACTTCGAGCTCAGGGACGGTCGTGCCGCCACGTCGAATCTGCACTTCGACGGCGATGCGGAGATCATCGTGCGCGGACGCGTGGGGCTCCTCGAGCGCGATTACGACCTCACCGCCTGGGTGCTGCGCGGCGAGGAGCGTCTGCCCGCCGCGCTGCGACGCATGGGCCCGACGGCGCGTGTCGCCGCCGCCTGGCTCGCACTGCGCGAATTCTTCGGCGGGCGCGCCGGGCAGCGTTCGCGCACGGTGCTGAGGCTGCGCGGAACGTGGGATTCGCCGGTGGTCGAGCTCCAGGCTGCCGCGAGCGACGATGCGGATGTGCCGCGTGGCGGTAACGGCGCGCCGGTCATGCAGAGGTGAGGACGAGAGATGGGATCAAGATGCAGAGTCGCCGCGCTGCAGATGACGTCGGGACCCGACGTCGCCGCGAACCTCGCGCAGGCTGCAGCGCTTCTCGAGGAGGCGGCGCACGCCGATGCGGCGGTCGCCGTCCTGCCCGAGAACTTCGCCTTCATGGGGCTCAACGACGCGGACAAGCGCGGAGTTGCGGAAGCCGATGGCGAGGGCCCGATCCAGGAGTTTCTGGCACGGACGGCACGCACGCTCGGACTGTGGATCGTGGCCGGAACGGTACCGCTCCGCGCAGGCGATGACGGCCGCGTCGCCGCGGCCTCGCTCGTCTTCGATGCGAAGGGCGAGCGCGTTGCCCGCTACGACAAGATCCATCTCTTCGACGTCGATATCCCGGGCCGCAACGAAAGCTACCGCGAGTCGGCGCACGTGGCGCCGGGCCGCACGCCGGTCGTGGTCGATACCCCTGCGGGACGGCTCGGGATGGCCGTCTGCTACGATGTCCGCTTCCCGGAGCTCTTCCGTCGCCTGAGCGCGGCCGGAGCCCAGTGGTTCAGCGTTCCGTCGGCTTTCACCGGCCCCACGGGCCGGGCGCACTGGGAGACGCTGCTGCGGGCGCGCGCGATCGAGAACCTGAGCTATGTCGTGGCGCCCGCCCAATCGGGCTTTCACGCGAACGGGCGGGAGACCTACGGGGACAGCCTGATTGCCGATTACTGGGGCCGCGTGCTGAGGAGGCTGCCGCGGGGACGCGGCTGCGTCGTCGCCGAGATCGATCTCGAGGCGCAGGCCGCCGCCCGCGAGAGCTTCCCCGCGCTGGGGCATCGCGTGTTGTAATCGTCGCCAATGGCCTCATTTCCGTAGCATCGCGCGCCGGCCGCACGCGGCCCGCGCCAGCGCCGAAACAGCTTTCCCGAGGAATCCGATGACCCAGACCGCCCAGCCTGCCGATGCCCTGACGCTCGCGCGCGACGTGATCCTGCGTCCGAGCGGGCTCGACGACTCCCGCCTCGACCGCATCGTGGGCGAGGTCCTCTCGCACTCCGTGGACTTCGCCGATCTCTACTTCCAGCTCGCGCGCGAGGAGTCCTGGGCGCTCGAGGACGGCATCGTCAAGGAAGGCAGCGCCAGCATCGAGCAGGGCGTCGGTGTGCGCGCGATCTCCGGTGAGAAGACCGGATTCGCGTACTCCGACGAGATCGTTCTTCCGGCGCTCGAGGAAGCTTCGCGCGCCGCGCGTGCCATCGCCGTGCAGGGCGCGTCGCGACAGGTTCAGGCGTGGCGCTCGCGCGCGGGGCACAGCCTCTATCTTCCCGTCGATCCGGTGGCGACGCTGACGGACGCCGACAAGGTCGCGTGGCTCGAGCGCGTCGACCGCGAGACGCGCAGACTCGATCCGCGCATCGTGCAGGTGATGGCGAGCGTCTCGGCCGTGCACGAGGTCGTGCTCATCGCGACGAGCGAGGGCGAGCTCGCGGCGGACGTGCGCCCCCTCGTGCGCTTCAACGTATCGGTGATCGCCGAGCACAACGGCCGTCGCGAGCAGGGCTACGCCGGTGCGGGCGGGCGCTACACGCTCGCGGAGCTCGTCGCCGACGACCGGCCGCTCGCGCTCGCGCGCGAGGCTGCGCGCCAGGCGCTGATCAATCTCGAGTCCGTGCCTGCGCCTGCGGGTCCGATGACCGTGGTGCTCGGTCCGGGCTGGCCGGGTGTTCTGCTGCACGAAGCCATCGGTCACGGGCTCGAGGGCGACTTCAACCGCAAGGGCACGTCCGCGTTCGCGAACCGCATCGGCGAGCGCGTGGCGAGCGAGGCTTGCACGGTCGTCGACGACGGAACGCTCTCGAGGCGCCGCGGCTCGCTCAACATCGACGACGAAGGCACGCCGACGCAGTGCACCGTGCTCATCGAGAACGGCATCCTGCGCGGCTACATGCAGGACAAGCTCAACGCGCGGCTCATGGGCGGCAGATCCACGGGCAACGGTCGCCGTGAATCCTTCGCG
>QGVD01000143.1 GCA_003242685.1 Pseudomonadota bacterium
AGCAGCGCGCCGATCTCCGGTGCCGTGCCCGCAGATCCAGAGCCCTTCACCTCGCACTCGAACGTGATGCGCTTGAGCTGCCCGCCGTAGATCTGCTGCAGTCGCCCGAGGCCGCCGCGGATCGCCGCGCGGTCCACCATCCGCAGACCCTCCGGCCGCATGTCGACGTTGCGCACCAGGATTGCGTCGCTGGCCGCCGCCGGCGTCGCGTCGGTGTTATAGGTCGTCTCGATCTTGGCGAGAATGACCTCGTTGGAAACTCGCAGTCCACCCATCTCTAGAATCCTCAGCTCGGGTCGGAGATGTTCATGCGGTAGTGCACCAGCCAGCGGCACACCAGCAGGCCGGCGAGGTACTCGCCGTCCGTGTTGAACTCGGGTGCATCGGCACCGCCGTAGCGGGTGTCGATCACGAATGGCAGGCCGAGCGTGCGATCGGCCATGAGCGCGACGTGTATCGCGCGACGGGCATCGAGCAGGTCCTTCTTGACCGTGCTCTCTTCGGTGCCCCGGATGTAGATCGCCGTCTCGACGGTGAGCAGCGAATCGAAGAAAGCGAAGTTGGACGCACCATCGTCATCGGGCGGATCGTCCGCCCCGTAGTCCACCGAGACCGCGGGAAGCTCGCCTTCGTCCTCGAGCATCGAGAACGCGCGGTGCTCGTAGACGGCGCCCCGAAACTCCGCGGCGATCGCCTCACGCGCGGCGGTGATGATCTGCTCGGCTCTGTGACTCATCGGCGCAGCAGCAGCACAGAGAGACCGGTGCCATCCGGCTCGTGCTTCCTGACGCGGTACGTCTCGCCCCGCACGGTGAGCTCGGCATCCTTCTGCAGGCCGAGCCGCTCGACGTCCGAAGTGCGGCAGGTGAGCGCAGGCCCGCGGCTCTCGACCTCGAGCGCGCCGAGTGTCTGCGGGACGTACTCGTTATCGAAGATCGCGGAGAACGCGCCCTGCGACGTGGTGACGGTCACACCGCCGCCAGCCTTCCCGCACGCGCGAATCATTCGCAGCAGCAGGCAGTCCATCGCGGCCGCCTGCGCGCTTTCCTGATCGTTCGCCATGCGCATGAAGGGCGGCGAGGCATGCGCCCCGCCGCCTGCCCGTTACGACTGGATCGCGGCGTTGCCCGGAGTGAGTTTGACGACACAGGTCGTCTCGCCGTTCTGTCCGACCCGCATGGCGATCGCGGCGCCGGTGACGTCGCCCGACGCCGGCGACGCCGCCGAATCGTCGAAGGCGCCGGCAGAGACGTCCCAGATCAGCTTCTCGCCGACGCTGAACACCGCGGCCGACACCTTCGGCGCCTCGAACACGCCCTCGATCGCCACCGAACCGGATGCGCCGTTCGGGATATCGACGAGCGCGACACCGAGTGTGTGCACCATCTTCACGACGGAACCGGCCGCAACGTTGCTGCCGGTGCTGTTGGTCCAGGTCACGACGTCGCCGCGCTGGATGTACTTGTCGGTCATGTGAGTCTCCTCGAGGAATCAGGTAGCCAGAAACGACGGAGGCCCCGCGAAGGGGCCTCCGTGTCCGTATGCGGCAATGCCGATCAGCTCTGCGCGCCGAGATTGCGCTGAGCCGCGCGCCAGTCTCCGGGCGCGACGCCGTAGTCGAGGCGGACCTTGAACTTCATGGCATCGGTGTCGAAGTCGATCATCTCGTCGACGAACGGCTCTTCGATACCGTCCAGGAAGACCACCTCGAACGCCGGCACGTCGTTCGGATCGGCGAACAGGTAGTAGGCCGTGGCGCTCACGCCGTCGAGGTACGGATCGGAAACCACCGTCAGCGCGTTGTAGTAGATGTTCCGCACGCGCGAGTTCGTGGCCGCCGGATCCGACTCCGAGGTGATGAGCTGCTTGGCCGTGTCCTCGAGACCCACCGGCACGAGCAGCACCTTCGGCTCGATGTTGAGCGTCTGGCGGCCGCTCTTGTCCTTCTGCTTGCGCATCGCTGCGCGCATCTTGCCGATGTTCTGGAGGTTGATCGCGGTGCCCGGGGTCGTGAGATTCGAGTGCGAGGCGTTGAAGTACTGGACGCCATCCGAACTCGTCGGGCCGTTGTTGCTCGTACCGCTGGTGAGGAGCTTGTACGCATCCTCGTTCACCGTGCGCGCGGCCGCGCGACCCATGAAGCGGGCGCGGCGCTGGAAGGCGCCGAGATCGTCATTGACGATCATCTGACGCGTCAGCGCGATCGCCTTGCCCTTCGTGACGGCCTGCGCGTTCTCGTAGTCCTCCTTGAAGCTACCGTAGGTGTACTCGCCACCCTCCGGAATCTCCTCGAGGGAGTTGAACGCGCCGAGCTGGATGCGCGGATGGATCTTGAAATCCGACACCTCGCCCTTGGCCGCCCATGCCCGCCAGGTCGGCGGGAACTCGCTGTAGGCCGCGCGCAGCACCTTGCCCGCCACGTTGGACATGAGCTGCGGGAAGTCGCTGGTCGTCTGCATGGCGAAAATCTTCGCCGCGACCTGCGCACGGGTGAGGCCCTTCACCGAGACGCCGGCGCGCGTGAGCGCCGTGGCCGCCAGATCCGGCAGGCCCCGGCCGGCGAACTCGTTGCCCTCCTCGCGCTTGGCGAGGCCGATCCGCGCCAGCAGCGCCTGCTCGGCACCCGCAAGGAACTTGTCGCGCGCGTCCGCGCCGGGCTGCACGAAGGTGCCGCTCAGCGGCTCGTGACGCTCGCCGAGCTTGGCGAGCAGTCTCTCGCGGGCCGCGTCGACTGTGCAGCGCTCGTCCTCGAGGCACGCGTCGAGCAGCTCCCGGTACTCCGCGGCGAAGCGGCCGAACGCCTGCCGGATTCCGGCGCGGCGGTTCCGCTCGGCCGCGAGGGCCTCCTGAACGGCAGCATTGACGTCGGTCGTCTGACCCGACGCCGGGGTCGTGTTGGTCTCAGGCATGGTGGACTCCTGTGTTGCGTCGGTTCGAACCGACTGAAGGAGCGACGCGGCAATCCGCATCGCGTTTTGATCCGCCTTGCGGCGGAACTGTTCCCGCGCCCGCGCATAGCGCGCGCGGTGATCGTGACGGACCGCGGCGACCGCCTCGTCCGATTCGTCCTCGGTTGCCGACTCGTCCGCGAAGCCTTTCTCGACGGCCTCAGGGCCGGTCATCCAGGTCTCCGCGTCGAGCATCGTGCGGATCTCATCGCGCGACAGACCAGTGCGCGCCTGATAGACGTCGATGAGCGCCTCGGTTACCTGGTCGAGCGTCTCGGCCGTCTTGCGCAGGTCATCGGCGTCGCCGATCGCGAGCGTCCACGGGTTGTGGATCATCATCAGCGCGCCCTCGCCCATGCGGATGCGATCGCCCGCCATCGCGATCACCGAG
>QGVD01000144.1 GCA_003242685.1 Pseudomonadota bacterium
GGCAAGCACCGCGGCCAGATCGATCTCGATCAGCTCGGTCCGACGCGATTCGCCGTCCACCACCGTGTAGCGGGCGAGCTCCGCCTTGCCTCCATAAGCGGCTGGCTCGAGCCCGCCACCCGCCCGGATGAGATCACTCACGGTCATCCCGGCTTCGAGCGGATACTTGCCCGGCACCTTGACCTTGCCGTTCACCTCCACGACCTCGGTCGGCCGGCCGATGTTCGATTGCAGCCTCAGCTCGTCCATCAGCGGCGCAATGACGCGCTCTCGTCCCGACTCCAGATCGAACACGGTGATCTGATCGCGCGGCATCAGAACGATGTCGGCTTCGGATCCCGGATTGCGCAGCGCCGCGCCGAGATCAGCCGAGAGCACGGTCACGCGCCGGTCGGGCGGAAGCTCGCGACGGATGAGCACGTAGTGCAGATCCGCGTTGGGCCGCAGCTCGTCCACCGAGCTGATGACGTCGGTGAGACGCATGCCCTCGCGGTACGCAAACGGACCGGTCCGGTAGACGTGGCCCTGCACCACGACGCCCGAATCGAGCTGCGGACGCAACCGCGCCACGCGCAGCAGATCACCGCTGCGCAGGGACTGTACCGGCCCCTGCTCGAGACTGACCGGCAGCACGATGCGGCGCCCCTGCTCGTCGATGCGAACCAGGCTCATCCGGTCGCGGTCGGCTTCCGGCGTGAGCCCGCCGGCGAGTGCGACGAGATCCGCCAGCGTGCTCTCGTTCTTGATCTCGTAGATCGCAGGGCGGCGAACTTCACCGTCGACCGATACCGTCGCGCCGACCGGAGGAATGAAGATGGCGTCGCCCGGCAGGAGCTTTGCGTCGTCGCGCGTGTCGCCGCGGATGAGCAGGTCGTAGAGATCGAGCTCGCGTACGAGCTGCCCCTGGCGCTTGAGCTGGATTCTGCGCAGCGAGCCGATCGGTTTGACGCCGCCCGCGGCGTAGAGCGCCGTGGTCATGGTCGCGAGCCCACTGACCGTATACGTACCCGGATACCGGGCCTCGCCGAGCACGAAAACCTGGATGGAACGGGTCTCGCCCATCGACACGCTGGCGCGCACGCCGATCATCTGGCGCTCGACGCGCGACTCGATGTCCGCGCGAACGGCGTCGAAGCGCATGCCGCCGACGCTTATCGGGCCGAGCTCCGGGAAGCTGATTCGTCCATCGCGTCCGACCACTAGCCGCAGATTGCGGTTCTGATTGCCGTAGAGCTGCACGATGAGCTCGTCGCCAGGCCCCACGACGTAGTCCGCCGGAACGGGAACCTCCGTGATTGGCGCGAACGTCGAGATCTCCTCTTCGAACAGGTCGTAGCCGAAGGGCTTCAGGCCTTCGACACCCGTCTTCTGCAGAGGCAGGAGGATCACTTCGACTTCGAGGCGCCGGAAGGCCGGCTCGGCCTGCAGCCGCAGTGTGGCGAGCTCCTGCGTGAGGCCCGCGAGCTCGATTCCCGCCGAACCGAATCCCGGCAGGAACAGCACACCATTGCGGTCGAGCTTGTAGGGATTCTTCGAGCGGATGAGGTCGATGAGCTCGTCGAGCCGCTGGCGCTCTTCCTCCGTGAGTGGGGGATTGCGCTCGCGTTCCCGTTCCAATTCGCGCCGCTCTTCCGGCGTGAGAGGCACTGGCGGTGTCGTCGCGGCGGTCACTCCAGGCATCCCAGGCGTGCCGGGCACCTGCGGCGTGATCGATCGCTGACGCCGCGGGTAGTCGACCTGAACGAGTATGGTGTCCTCGGGCTGCAGCGTTCGGCGGCGCAGCCGTTCACTCTCCTCCTCGGCTTCGCGCTCCATCCGCTCGAGGCGCAACCGGCGCTCGCGTTCGGCGCGGGACTCGCCGCGTCGGACCGGTTCGGCCTGTCGCTCAGTTCGTTGTGCCCCGGTCGACGATCCCCCCTCACCGGTGATCTGCCGAAGTATTGCTTCGCGCTGCTCCGGCGTGAGATTGCGCAGGATCTCGAGCTGCTCGGCCGTCTGTGCGTACGCCGTCATCAGCGGCGCAAGGCCGCCGACCATCCAGAGCAGACCGAACAGAAGAGCGAACGGGCGTCGAATTGCGCTCATCAGAATCCTTGTCGCCATCGCACCATGTCGCCGCGTCGGGGAGCAGCCCAATTCCACCGGGCCCGTGCCGACGCGCACCCCCCGGAAGCAGTTCGCGATTGTACTGGAGCTTCGAGCCCGTGGGCGCACCGGGAGCGGATCGGGCTCCGTCGCATCTGGAGCGGGAAGATCCGCTCGGCCTGAGGAAAGAGCGAGCGACGGGCGGCCGCCGCGCATTCAGCGCCAGCGTGCACGTACACGCGGATGCCGTTCCCCTGCATTTCGAAGGGTGGCGGATTCTAGTGAGCGACCGATGCTCCGACAAGCCGCTCTTGCCTGTCGGCGCATGCACTTGAGAGCGGGAGCGACAAGCCGTGCACGCCGGACCGCGAGCCGCCGGGCCCGGCTCGCGCAGCGAATCGGCATCGGGATGCGACGCTCAGTAGGCGCCCGCGCGTCCCACGATCACGTGTGTCGTCTTCAGGAGAATGTAGAAGTCGAGGAAAAGATTCTGCTTGCGCAGGTAATAGACGTCCGTCGCCACGCGGCGACGGTAACTTGTGTCGTTGCGGCCCGTCACCTGCCAGAGGCCGGTAATTCCGGGTTTCGCAGACAGATAGATCGGAAGGTTGCGGCCGTAGCGGATGAGCTCTTCGCGCACGATGGGCCGCGGGCCCACGAGACTCATGTCGCCGCGGATCACGTTCCAGAGCTGGGGCAGCTCGTCGAGGCTCGTGCGTCTCAGGAAACGGCCGAGCGACGTCACGCGGGGATCGTCACGCAGCTTGTAATCCCGGATCCACTCCGCCTTGAGCTCCGGTCGCTGCTCGAGCAGATCCTGCAGGATCTGCTCCGCGTTCGGGATCATCGTGCGGAATTTCAGGCAGTCGAAGACGCGGCCGCCGCAACCGATGCGCCTGTGCCGGTAGATCACGGGGCCACCTTCCAGGTACAGCAGCAGTGCGATCGCGATCATCAACGGGCAGAAGACCAGTGCGAGAACGACGGCACCGCACAAGTCGATGACACGCTTTCCCACGCCATATGCAGTAGGCCGGGCGAGCGACCCGGCTGCCGCGGAGGGCATGGGCATGCTCGGCGCACTTCGACGTCGCGCTGCGAGGCCTTCTGAACGCCACTCCCGCTCGGATCCATGTGCCGCGCCTCGTGTACCGGGGCCGGCACCACCGGATTTTCCACGCCCCCCTTCCCCACCTGCCCTGACG
>QGVD01000084.1 GCA_003242685.1 Pseudomonadota bacterium
TGCGGTCTTTATCCTTTGGTGTTGTGGCGGACCGGCGGGCTCGACGTGCGGCTTCTCGACGACGCCGTGTGCGTGGTCGCCTCTCCCGGTGTGCCGCTCTCCGATCCGTTCTTCGTCGAGGCGCGCCGCCGCGGTCTCGAGGTCGTCGGCGACATCGAGCTCTTCGCCCGGGCCGTCGACGCGCCGGTGGTCGGTGTCACGGGCACGAACGGCAAGAGCACCGTGACGACGCTCGTCGGCCGCATGGCCGAGCGGGCAGGTCTGCGCGTGCGCGTCGGCGGCAATCTCGGCGAGCCTGCGCTCGATCTCCTCGAAGCCGCGCACGCGGACAGAGAGCGCACCGAGCTCTACGTGCTCGAGCTCTCGAGCTTTCAGCTCGAGGCGACCGACTCGCTCGATCTGAAGGCGGCGGCGGTGCTGAACGTCACTCCGGATCACCTCGATCGCTACGCCACCGTGGAGGAGTACGCCGCTGCGAAGGCGCGCATCTTCGCGCGCTGCGACACGGCGGTGATCAATCTGGACGATCCGCTCGTCGCCGCCATGCCGCGTCCGGGGCAGCGCACGCTCACGTTCTCGCTGCGCGCAGCTATCGGTGCGGACTTCGGGCTCGCCGAACGCACGGACGCGAATCCGCCCGGCTGGTGGCTCACCCGCCGCGGGCAGCCGCTCCTGCCCGTGTCGGCCATGAAGATGAAGGGCATGCACAACGCAGCGAACGCGCTCGCCGCGCTCGCGCTCGGCGAGGCACTCGGCCTTCCGCTCGATGTCATGCTCGAGGAGCTCACCGCGTTCCCGGGGCTCCCGCACCGCGCCGAGTGGGTTGCCGAGATCGGGGGCGTCGCCTACGTCAACGATTCGAAGGGCACGAACGTCGGCGCGACGCTCGCGGCGGTAGCGGGAATGCCGGGTCCCGTCGTGCTCATCGCAGGCGGCGACGGCAAGAACCAGGACTTCTCGCCGCTCAGGGAAGCCTGCCGCGGCAAGGTGCGCCATGCGGTGCTGATCGGTCGCGATGCGCCCGTCATCGAGCGCGTGCTCGAGGGCGTCTGCTCGACCGAGCGCTGCGCTTCGCTGGAAGAGGCGGTGCGCACCGCGGCCCGCGCCGCGCGGCCCGGAGACACCGTGCTGCTCTCGCCGGCCTGCGCGAGCCTCGACATGTTCCGTGACTACGCGCATCGCGGCAGCGTCTTCGCGCGCGCGGTGCAGGAGCTCGCGGCATGAGCGCGAGACCGCAGAGCATGACGGGTCTCGGCGCGTTCGGCGCGGGGCGCGCGGCCGGCCGCAGCCGGGCGCTGCGCATCGACACGGTGACCGTCGCGCTCGTACTCGCGCTCACGCTCCTCGGGCTGGTGATGGTGACCTCGGCGTCGATCTCCATCGCGAGCAAGGAGACCGGCGACGCATTCCTCTATCTCGAGCGTCAGCTCCTGCTCACGGTGATCGGCGCCGCGTGCGCGGCGATCGTGCTGTGCGTGCCGACGGCGCTCATCGAGCGGCTGTCGATGCCGCTGCTGCTCGTCGCGCTGCTCCTGCTCCTCGCCGTGCTCGTTCCCGGTCTGGGGCACGAAGTGAACGGCAGCCGGCGCTGGCTGCGCCTGGCGGGCTTCGGCTTCCAGGTTTCCGAGCTCGCACGCGTGCTCGTGCTCGTCTATCTCGCGAGCTACGCGGTCCGTCGCGAGAGCGAGCTGCGCGAGACGCTTGCGGGCCTCGCACGGCCGCTCGGCGTGCTCACGCTCGCCGCGCTGCTGCTGCTCCTCGAGCCCGACTTCGGTGCGGCCACCGTGCTCTTCGCGACCGGCTTCGGCGTGCTGTTCCTCGCCGGCGCGAAGCTGCGCTACATGATCGGCGCGATGCTGCTCGCCGCCGCCGGGTTCGCGACGCTCGCGGTCACCTCGAGCTACCGCATGCGCCGTCTCCTCGCGTTCCTCGATCCGTGGGCCGACCCCTACAACAGCGGCTTCCAGCTCACGCAGTCGCTCATTGCGATCGGCCGCGGCGAGTGGTTCGGCGTCGGGCTCGGCGAGAGCGTCCAGAAGCTCTTCTATCTGCCGGAAGCGCACACCGACTTCCTGTTCGCGGTGCTCGCGGAGGAGCTCGGTCTCGTCGGCGTGGCGGTGACGCTGGCGCTCTTCCTCGCGCTCGTGTGGCGCAGCTTCTTCATCGCGCGGCTCGCCGCCGACGCGGGCCTGAAGTTTCCGGCTTACCTCGCCGCCGGCTTCGGTCTGTGGCTCGGCATCCAGGCGTTCATCAACATCGGCGTGAACATGGGCGTGCTGCCGACCAAGGGTCTCACGCTGCCGCTCATGAGCTACGGCCGCTCGAGCCTCATCGTGACGCTCGCCTGGGTGGGACTGCTGCTGCGCGTGTACCACGAGGCGGCGCTCGAGACCCGCGGCTCCGCTTCGCTCCGCGGCCGGCGCGCCGGCGCCGGGGAGTCCGACGAATGAAGGGGCGTCCCGTGCTGATCATGGCAGGCGGCACAGGCGGTCACGTGTTTCCGGCGATCGCGCTCGCGCGCGCGCTGCGTGCGCGCTCGCACGAGGTCGTGTGGCTCGGCACCCGGCGCGGGCTCGAGGCGCGCGTCGTGCCTTCCGAGAGCATTCCCATCGAGTGGATCTCGGTCGGCGGTCTGCGAGGCAAGGGCGTGACGACGCTGCTCCTCGCTCCGTTCCGTCTGCTGCTCGCGCTGTGGCAGTCGCTGCGCGTGATGTGGAGGCATCGTCCGGCAGTGGTCGTCGGTCTCGGCGGTTTCGTCAGCGGACCCGGGGGCCTCGCCGCGTGGCTCACGGGCCGTCCGCTCGTCATCCATGAGCAGAACGCCATCGCGGGCTTCACCAACCGGTGCCTGGCGAGGTTCGCGCGCGAAGTGCTCGAAGCCTTCCCCGGCAGCTTCGGTCCGGGTGTGCGTGCCCGCACGGTCGGCAATCCGGTGCGCGAGGAGATCCGCGCGGTGCCGCCGCCTGCCGAGCGCTTCGCCTCGCGCTCATCCACGGTGAGGATTCTGGTGATCGGCGGCAGTCAGGGTGCGATGCGCCTCAATGCCGTCGTGCCGTACGCGATCGCCCGCATCGAGGACCGGATCACGTGCGACGTGCTGCACCAGTCGGGCGAGCGCTGGCTGGAAGCGGCGCGCCAGAACTACGAGACCGCCGGCGTGCGCGCGCGTGTCGTGCCGTTCATCGAAGACATGGCGGAAGCGTACGCGTGGGCGGATCTCGTCATCTGCCGCGCGGGTGCGCTCACGATCTCGGAGCTCGCGGCGGTCGGCGTCGGCGCGATCCTCGTGCCGTTCCCGGCCGCGGTCGACGATCACCAGACGCACAACGCGCGCCATCTGGTTCGCGAAGGCGCCGCCGTGCTGATTCCCGATCGCGAGCTCACGGCCGAGCGGCTCTCCGACGAGCTGCTCCGGCTGTGCACGGATCGCGCGAGGCTCCTCGCGATGGCCGAGCGCGCCCGCGCGCTCGCACGGCCGCAGGCCACCGACGAGCTCGCGGCCGCGTGTCTGCAGCATGCGAGGAGCGCGGCATGAGCGCACCCGTCGAACGCATGCGCCGGATCAACACGATCCACTTCGTCGGGATCGGCGGCAGCGGCATGGGCGGCATCGCCGAGGTGCTCCTCAACCTCGGATACAGCGTGCAGGGCTCGGACCTCAGGCCCAATCCCGTCACGCAGCGTCTCGAGAAGCTCGGCGCCCGCATCGCCATCGGTCACGACGCGCGCAACGTGCAGGGTGCGGACGTCGTGGTCGTCTCGAGCGCCGTCGCGCGGGACAACGTGGAAGTGCAGGCCGCGCTCGAGCAGCGCATTCCCGTCGTGCCGCGCGCGGAGATGCTCGGCGAGCTGATGCGCTTCCGTTACTCGATCGCGGTCGCCGGCACGCACGGCAAGACCACGACGACGAGCCTCGTCGCGAGCATCCTCGCGGAAGGGGGCGAGGATCCGACGTTCGTCATCGGCGGGCGCCTCAAGAGCGCCGGCAGCAACGCGCGGCTCGGCGCGGGACGCTACCTCGTCGCCGAGGCGGACGAGAGCGACGCGTCGTTCACGCACCTGCAGCCGTTCATCGCGATCGTCACGAACATCGACAACGATCACCTCGTCACGCACGAGGGAGACTTCGAGCGTCTCAAGCACAGCTTCGTCGAGTTCCTGCACAACCTGCCGTTCTACGGTCTCGCGGTGCTGTGCTACGACGACGAGAACGTGCGCAGCATCCTGCCGGACGTCAGCCGCCCGGTCGTCACGTACGGGCTGGACGAGGCTGCCGACGTGCGCGCGGTGAACGTGAGCCGCGAGGGTCTGAGGACGCGCTTCGACGTGCTGCGCTCGGGCGTCGGTACGGAATCCTCGGGCAGCGCACCGCTGCCGGTGGTGCTCAATCTGCCGGGCACGCACAACGTGAGGAATGCGCTCGCGGCCATCGCCGTCGCGACCGAGGTCGGCATCTCCGACGAAGCGATCCAGAGGGCGCTGGCGGGCTTTCAGGGCATCGATCGCAGGCTGCAGCACGTAGGCGACGTGGAGACGCACGCCGGACGCATCACGATCGTCGACGACTACGGTCATCACCCGACCGAGATCGCCGCGACGCTCGAGGCGGTGCGCCAGGGCTATCCGGGACGGCGCCTCGTGCTCGCGTTCCAGCCGCACCGCTACACGCGCACGCGGGATCTCATCGACGACTTCGGCAAGGTGCTCTCCGCCGCCGATGCGCTGCTCGTGACCGAGGTGTACTCGGCCGGCGAAGCGCCGATCGCCGGTGCGGACGGACGCGCGATCTGCCGGGCAGTGCGCACGCGCGGTCAGGTGGAGCCCGTGTTCGTCGAGAAGGTCGAGGAGCTCGCCGACGCGCTCCGGGACGTCATCCGCGCGGACGACGTGGTGCTGACGATGGGCGCCGGGAACATCGGTGCGGTCGCGCAGGGTCTTCCCGCGCGTCTCGCGGAAGCTGCCGGACGCCGGAGGTCGTCGTGACCGTGGCCGTGGCACCCGAGTTCATGCCGCGCGTACGGCGCGACGAGCCGATGAGCCGCCACACCTCGTGGCACGTCGGCGGTCCCGCGGACGTGTTCTTCACGCCGCGCGACCGCGACGATCTCGCGGCGTTCCTGCGCTCGCTGCCGGCCGGCGTGCCGATCTACTGGGTCGGTCTCGGCAGCAATCTGCTCGTGCGCGACGGCGGACTGCGCGGCGTCGTCGTGTGCACGAGCGGCACGCTCGAGCGGCTCGAGCGCATCGACGAGACGACCGTCTACGGCGAAGCGGGCGTTCCGTGCGCGCGCGTGGCCAGGCAGTGCGTCAGATGGGGACTGGGGCCTGCGGAATTCTTCGCGGGCATTCCGGGAACGCTCGGCGGAGCGCTCGCGATGAACGCCGGTGCGTTCGGCGGTGAGACGTGGCGTCACGTGATCGAAGTGGAAACGATCGATCGCGGCGGAAACTTTCGCACGCGTGCGGCGTCGGAGTACCGGGTCGGCTATCGGCACGTCGAGCCGCCCAGCGAAGAAGAGTGGTTCATCGCCGCGCGCCTGCGCTTCGAGCGCAGGCCCGGTACGAACGATGCCGAGGTGCGCGAGCTGCTCGCGCGGCGTCGCGCCTCTCAGCCGATCGGCGAATGGAGCTGCGGCTCCGTCTTCACCAATCCGCCCGGCGATCACGCTGCGCGCCTCATCGAGGCCGCGGGGCTCAAGGGATTTCGAATCGGAGATGCTTCGGTGTCAGGGAAGCACGCGAACTTCATCATCAATCACGGAAATGCGAGCGCCGCTGACATCGAGCGGCTGATCGCGCACGTGCAGTCGGTGGTCGAACGCACGCACGGCGTGCGGCTCGTGCCCGAGGTCCGCATCGTGGGGGAGGCCGTCTGATGCGCCTGAAGCACGACCCATCGGCGCTGCGCCGGGTGACGGATCCGAAGGAATTCGGACGCGTCGCCGTGCTCTTCGGCGGCACGTCGACGGAGCGCGAGATCTCGCTGCTCACCGGCAGGGCGGTGCTCGCGGCGCTCGAGCGCCGCGGCGTCGATGCGCACGCCTTCGATCCGGGCGAGCGGCCGCTCACGGATCTCGTGTCGCAGGGTTTCGATCGCGTGTGGATCGCGCTGCACGGTCCCGGCGGCGAGGACGGAACGCTTCAGGGCGCGCTCGAGTACCTCGGCGTGCCCTACACGGGCAGCGGCGTCGCCGGCTCCGCGATCGCGATGGACAAGGTGCGCACGAAGCGCCTCGCGCAGTCGGTCGGAATCCCGACGCCCGACTACGTGGTGCTCACCGGTGCGCAGGATTTCGATCTCGCGCTCGAGCGCCTCGGGCTGCCGCTCATCGTGAAGCCGGGCACTCAGGGGTCGAGCGTCGGCATGACGAAGGTCGAGCGCGCGGAGGATCTCGCCGAGGCGTTCCGCGTCGCGCGCGCGGTCGACCGATCCGTGCTCGCGGAGAAGTGGATCACGGGTGCCGAGTACACGGTGGCGATCCTGCACGATCGCGCGCTGCCGTCGATCCGCATCGAGACGCCGAAGACCTTCTACGACTACGAGGCGAAGTACTTCCGCGACGACACGCGTTACATCTGCCCCTCGGGGCTGTCACAGCCCGCCGAGGAACATCTCGGAAATCTCGCGCTCGCGACCTTCGAGGCGGTCGGCGCCGAAGGATGGGGCCGCGTGGATTTCATGATGGACGCGACCGGCCGGCCGCTCCTCCTCGAGATCAACACGGTGCCGGGCATGACCGATCACAGCCTCGTACCCGTGGCGGCGCGGGCGTCCGGCATCGACTTCGACGAGCTCGTCTGGCGCGTGCTCGAGACGAGCTTCGTGCGCGTACCTGACAAGGAGAAATGACGCGATGTGGGGTCGCCCGAAGAATCGACGCAGAAGCTCCGCGCGGCGCTGGCGCCTGCCGGCGCTCGACTGGCGGCGGCTCGCGGTATCGACGCTGAGCCTCGCAGCCGTCGCCGGCGCCGCAGCCGCGATCGTCTGGACACTCGATCAGCCGATCCGGACGGTGTCGGTGGAAGGCCGTTTCCAGCGCGTCTCGCCTGCCGAGGTGGAGCGCGCCGTCAAGCGCGCGGCGTACGGCGCGGGCCTCATCAGCGTGGATCTCGATGCCGTGCGCAGGGAGCTGAGCTCCGTGCCGTGGGTGGATTCGGTGACCGTCCAGCGGCGCTGGCCGAGAGGGCTGCACGTCGTGATCGTCGAGCAGGTGGCGGCGGCGCGCTGGGGTGAGAGCGGGCTGCTCAACACGCGCGGCGAGCTCTTCGTGAGCGACGCGCGCCACATTCCGCCCGAGCTCGCGCGGCTCGAGGGACCGCCGGGCACGGAAGGAATCGTCGCGCAGCGCTATCTCGCGGCGCAGGGCCGGCTCGTCGAGGCGGGCATGCGCCTCACGGCGATGCGCCTCGACGAGCGCGGCGCGTGGGAATTCGATCTCGACAACGGAGTGACGGTGCGGCTCGGACGGCGCCAGGTGGACGAGCGCTTCGAGCAGTTCCTCGCCACGGCGCTCAAGCTCGTCACGCAGCGCGCTTCCGACATCGCCTATGTCGACATGCGGTACACGAACGGGTTCGCCATCGGCTGGCGCAACGGTTCGACTCGTCCCGGCGGGAGAGAAGATCGGGATGCGTAAACGTTCGGACAGAAGCCTGATCGTCGGACTCGACATCGGCACGTCGAAGGTCGTCGCGCTGGTCGGTGAGGTCGGCGCGGACGGATCGATCGAGGTGCTGGGGCTCGGCTCGCAACCCTCGCGCGGCCTGAAGAAGGGTGTGGTGGTCAACATCGAGTCGACGGTCCAGTCGATCCAGCGCGCGGTCGAGGAAGCCGAGCTCATGGCCGGCTGCGAGATCCACTCCGTGTACGCCGGCATCGCGGGCAGTCACGTGCGCAGCCTCAACTCGCACGGCGTGGTCGCGATCCGCGACCGCGAAGTGACGCCGGGCGACGTCGAGCACGTGATAGACGCCGCGAAGGCGGTGGCGATTCCCGCGGATCAGAAGATCCTTCACGTGCTGCCGCAGGAGTTCATCGTCGACGGGCAGGAGGGCATCCGCGATCCGATCGGCATGTGCGGCGTGCGCCTCGAGGCGAAGGTGCACATCGTGACCGGCGCGGAGAGCGCGGCGCAGAACATCGAGAAGTGCATTCAGCGCTGCGGGCTCGAGGTGGAGGACATCGTCCTCGAGCAGCTCGCCTCGAGCTTCGCGGTGCTCACGGAGGACGAGAAGGAGCTGGGCGTGTGCCTGGTGGACATCGGCGGCGGCACGACCGACATCGCGGTGTTCGCCGGCGGCGCGATCCGCCACACCGCGGTCATTCCGATCGCGGGCGACCAGGTGACGAACGACATCGCGGTGTCGATGCGCACGCCCACGCAGTACGCGGAGGACATCAAGGTCCGCTACGCGTGCGCACTGTCGCAGCTCGCGAATCCCGACGAGACGATCGAGGTGCCGAGCGTGGGCGATCGGCCCGCGCGGCGCCTCGCGCGCCAGACGCTCGCCGAGATCGTCGAGCCGCGCTACGAGGAGCTGTACGGACTCATTCACGAGGAGCTGCGCAGAAGCGGCTTCGAGGAAGTGATCGCGGCGGGCATCGTGCTCACCGGAGGCAGCGCCAAGATGGAGGGCGCGATCGAGCTCGCCGAGGAGATCTTCCACGTACCGGTGCGTCTCGGCGTTCCGCAGCAGGTGAACGGCCTGTCGGACGTCGTGCGCAATCCGATCTATTCGACGGGCATGGGGCTGCTGCTCTACGCCCGCGACAACATGAGCAACGCGCGCCGCGGCCGCTCGCTCGGCAGCAATGCCAGGAGCGTGCTGGACCGCATGCGCTCGTGGTTCCAGGGCAATTTCTGAAACGGGGTACGACCCGTGGCGGATTCGAGCTGACAGACAGCTGACAGACGAAACCGGGGACTTTCAACCAACCACCACTGATTCGGGCCAGAGGAGCGAGAGCAATGTTCGAACTGATGGACGCGTACAGCCAGAGCGCCGTGATCAAGGTGCTCGGCGTCGGAGGCGGCGGCGGCAACGCGGTATCGCACATGGTGACGACCGGCATCGAGGGCGTCGAATTCATGTGCATCAACACCGACGCGCAGGCGCTGAAGCATTCCAAGGTCAAGACCGCGCTGCAGATCGGCACCAACATCACCAAGGGACTCGGCGCGGGCGCCGATCCCGAGGTCGGCCGTCAGGCGGCGATGGAGGACCGCGACCGCATCGTCGAGCTGGTGGAGGGCTGCGACATGCTCTTCATCACTGCCGGCATGGGCGGCGGCACGGGCACGGGTGCGGCCCCGGTCGTGGCGCAGGTCGCGAAGGAGCTCGGCATCCTGACGGTGGCCGTCGTCACCAAGCCGTTCGAGATGGAAGGCAGCAAGCGCATGCTCATGGCCGAGCACGGCATCGCCGAGCTGGGCAAGTACTGCGACTCGCTCATCACCATTCCCAACCAGAAGCTGCTCACGGTGCTGGGCCCGCAGACCACGCTGCTCGACGCCTTCAAGGCGGCGAACGAAGTGCTGCAGGGCGCTGTCCAAGGCATTGCGGAGCTGATCACGCGGCCGGGTCTCATCAACGTGGACTTCGCCGACGTGCGCACCGTGATGGCCGAGACGGGCATGGCGATGATGGGCTCGGGTGTCGCGAGCGGCGAAGGTCGCGCACGCGAGGCCGCGGAGGCTGCCGTGTCGTCGCCGCTGCTCGAGGACATCAACCTCGCGGGTGCGCACGGCATTCTGGTGAACGTCACCGCCGGCATGGACCTCTCGATCGGTGAGTTCCAGGAGGTGGGCACGATCGTCAAGCAGTTCGCCTCCGAGGACGCCACCGTCGTCGTGGGAACCGTCATCGATCCCGAGCTGACCAACCAGGTGCGCGTCACCGTGGTCGCGACGGGACTCGGCCGGCCCGCGGCAGTGCGGCAGGTGCCGCCGCTGCGCAGCAGCGACGTGCATGCCGCGCGCGACGCCCTGCACCGTGAGCCGCCGATGCGGGTGGTGCGGCGCTCTCCGCCGCCGCCGCGCTCGAGCAGCGACTACGCGGCGCTCGACAAGCCGACGGTTCAGCGGCAGCGTGCGGTGGGCGACGGCCTGCGGCCGGACACCGACGCCGAGGATCTGCTGGACATTCCGGCGTTCCTGCGTCGCCAGGCGGACTGAGCGGCCTGCCGGCCGCGATTGGAGCCGCCGACGGGGCTGTGATACGGTAGCGCCCCTTTTGCTCCGGGCCGGTGTGCGGCGGCGAGCCGATGCTCGCCGGTCGGACGCCTCGCTCCGCCGTGCCCGATCGAGGAGCGGGCGGGCGCTGCCGTTTCACGGCTGACAGAAGAGCCTCATATGGTCGGACAACGCACGCTGAAGAACACGATCCGGGCGACCGGGGTCGGGCTGCACACGGGAAAGAAGGTCCTCATGACCCTGCGCCCGGCGCCGCCCGACACGGGTATCGTCTTCCGTCGCACCGACCTGCCCGAGCCCGTCGAGATCAAGGCACACGCCGAGAACGTCGGCGACACGATGCTCGGCACCACGCTCGTCAACGGCGACGTGCGGGTCTCGACCGTGGAGCACCTGCTCTCGGCCTTCGCGGGGCTCGGGATCGACAACGCCATCGTCGAGCTGAGCGCGCCCGAGGTACCCATCATGGACGGCAGCGCGGGACCCTTCGTGTTCCTGCTGCAGTCGGCGGGCATCGAGGAGCAGCGCGCACCGAAGCGCTTCGTGCGTATAAAGAAGAGAGTGCGCGTCGAAGACGGCGACAAGTGGGCTCAGTTCGATCCGTTCGACGGCTTCAAGGTCAATTTCGAGATCGAGTTCAATCACCCGATCTTCAAACGCCGCTCGCAGCGCGCCTCGATGGACTTCTCCACCACCTCGTTTCTCAAGGAAGTGAGCCGCGCGCGCACCTTCGGCTTCATGCGCGATCTCGAGAAGCTGCGCGCCCACAACCTTGCGCTCGGCGGCAATCTCGACAACGCGATCGTGCTGGACGACTTCCGCGTGCTCAACGAGGACGGACTGCGCTACGAGGACGAGTTCGTCAAGCACAAGATCCTGGATGCCATCGGCGATCTCTACCTCCTCGGTCACAGCCTCATCGGCGAGTTCAGCGGCTACAAGTCCGGGCACGCGCTCAACAACAAGCTGCTCCGCACGCTTCTCGCCGATCGCTCCGCGTGGGAAGAGGTCGTGTTCGAGACGCCCGCCGACGCGCCCATCTCCTACGTCGAGGCTCACAGCCTCTCGTCGGCGCCTGCGGTCTGATCCGGAAGGTTCCCGGATTCAGGTGCGGGGCATCACCCGCACGGAGATCCGCGTGATCTCGGGATTCCGCGCCCGCAGCTCGTCTTCCAGCTCGGCCAGCGCATAGCGGAGCCGTGCGGACCAGGCGGCCGACTCCGCGAAGACGACGAGCGTATCGTTGCGTTCCACGACGCCCGAGAGCCGCGGCCGCAGCTCCGGTGAGAGCCGCTCCTCCAGCCACCCCTGCCAGGTCCGCTGCCGGTTGGCCTGCTCCGACAGGCGCGTGAACGTCGGCACAGCCCGGCCGAGAAGCTCTTTTACAGAATGCGCCTTGCGCGGTCCCCGATCCGACTGCTGCCGGATTCGGGAACCCGCGTTCTTGTTTCGTCGTTCCTTATTCGGCATATTCGGATCGGCTGTTCAAGGGCAAACCCGTCGAAAGGCGGGGACGCAAAGCCACCGGTCTAACGCGAGGAGCTATGACAGCGGGGTTGCCAGCGGGGCGCAAGTCAGTCGAACGAAAACAGGGCTTCCGGCGCCCGGGCGGGGGGTACCTGCTCTTATTGCCTCATCTGTCTTCAGGTGCGGGTGGGTCTGTCCTTTCGGAGAGGACGGGATGAACGTCATTCTGTTTTCGAAACGCGAGGGACGAGCGCGGCAGTTCGATCTCGCGCACCCCGCCACCCTGGGTGTGATCGCAGCGCTCGGCCTCGGCATCCTCGGCACCGCCTTCGTGCTTGGCATGCAGCTCGGGCAGCGAAGCAGCGCGGCGCTGGACCGCTCCGACACCAGCCACCTCGTGGCCATGCTCAACGAGCAGAAGGAGGAGATCGCGAGACTCAGGGCCCACGTGCGGGAGCGTGTGGACGCCATCGCACTGCGGCTCGGCAAGGTGAACGCCCACGTCATCCGGCTCGACGCGCTGGGCAAGCGCCTGACCGAGATGGCGAACATCGATCACCGCGAATTCGATTTCGACAGCGCCCCGTCGACGGGTGGACCGGAGCCCGGCGACGAAGCGGTCGCCGCACAGATTCCCGACATCACGCGGATGCTGGACGAGCTCGAGCGCCGGGTGCAGCTCCGCGACGCACAACTCGCCGCGCTCGAGAACGTCATCCTCGCCCGTGAGCTCAGGGAGCAGATCCGTCCCGAGGGCCGCCCGGTCCGTGCCGGCTTCATCTCCTCGCATTTCGGCGAGCGCCAGGATCCCTTCACCGGTCACCAGGCCTTCCACCGCGGCGTGGACTTCGCGGGCAGCGCCGGGACGGAGGTCGTCGCGGTTGCCGCGGGTGTCGTGACCTGGGCCGGCGAGCGCGCCGGCTACGGCAACATGGTCGAGATCAGCCACGGCGACGGCTATGTGACCCGCTACGGTCACAACCTGCGCAACCTCGTCACGGTCGGCCAGACCGTCACCCGCGGTCAGCCCGTGGCCCTCATGGGCTCGACGGGGCGCTCGACGGGTCCGCACGTGCACTTCGAAGTGCTGCGGAACGGCAAGCAGGTCAATCCGGCCTCCTTCGTCGGACGCTGAACGCTGCGCTCCCGCAACGGTCTCACTGACCGTATCATCATCGGCCGGCCGGGCTCGTTCCCGGGCCCTCGAGCCGCTTCGCGCGGCCTTGCGCCGGCCTCGTCCGGAGCCTCCAGAACCAATTGGGCGGCCTTGCGTCTATTGCGTACAATACGCGCCTTTCGCCAGTCCTCGTCGGTCGCGTAAGTTCTTGTCGAGGCTCGAAATCCGAATTCCCCAGGAAACCGTCCGTGCTGCAACTCCTCACGCGCATTTTCGGAAGCCGTAACGACCGGCTGCTCCGGTCATACGGCCGTTATGTCCGGGACGCCAACGCCATCGAACCCCAGATCCAGGCCCTCTCGGATGAGGCGCTGCGTGCCAAGACCGACGAGTTCAAGCAGCGGCTGAAGGACGGCGCCACGCTCGATCAGCTCCTGCCCGAAGCCTTTGCCGTGGTGCGCGAGGCCGCGCGGCGCACGCTGGGCATGCGCCATTTCGACGTGCAGCTCCTCGGCGGCATCGCGCTGCACCAGGGGAAGATCGCCGAGATGCGCACCGGCGAGGGCAAGACCCTGGTCGCCACGCTCCCGGCGTACCTCAATGCGCTGACGGGCGAGGGCGTCCACGTCGTCACGGTCAACGAATACCTCGCCCAGCGCGACGCGGAGTGGATGGGTCCCGTCTACCGCTTCCTCGGGCTCACGGTCGGCGTCATCCGCAACGCGCAGTCCTCCGCGGAGAAGCGCGCCGCGTACGCGTGCGACATCACCTACGGCACGAACAACGAGTTCGGCTTCGACTACCTGCGCGACAACCTGGCGTTCCGCCTCGAGGACCGCGTGCAGCGCGGGCTCGCCTACGCCATCGTCGACGAGGTCGACTCGATCCTGATCGACGAGGCGCGCACGCCGCTCATCATCTCGGGCCCCGCCGAGGAGAGCACCGAGCTCTACATCCGCGTCAATCAGCTCGTGCCGCGCCTCAAGCGCCAGGTGGAGGAGAACGGCCCGGGACAAA
>QGVD01000145.1 GCA_003242685.1 Pseudomonadota bacterium
AAGGCCGAGCTCGAGCGCACGGGCCTCTTCCGGATCGTCGACGACTCGCCGCTGCGCCCTCGAATCGAGGAGCTGCAGAGACTCCAGTCCCTGCGCGAGTGCAACGGCTGCGAGCTGGATCTGGCCCGTGAGCTCGGCGCCGGGCAGATCTTCGTGCCTTGGGTCTACCGTGTCAGCAATCTGATCCTGACGCTGAACTACGAGATCCGCGACGCCGCGACCGGTGCGGTCGTCGTGCGCAAGTCCTTCGACTTCCGCGGCGACAACGACGCCGCGTGGGACCGCGCGATCGCCTACATGGTGCGCGATCTGTGCACGACCGCTACTGCCGGACGGAATGCTCCAGCAGGATGCCGATGAAGATCATCATCCCGACGTAGTTGTTGTTGAGGAAAGCGCGCAGGCAGGTCGCGGGCTCGCGGTTGCGGATCAGCCACTGCTGGTAGAGGAAGAACAGGCCCGCCGCCGCCACGCCGGCGTAGTACCAGCGGCCGTAGTGCATGCTGCGCCCCGCGAGCACGAGCGCGAACAGCATCATCGCCTGGAGGATGGCGATGATCACCCGGTCCATGTCCGCGAACAGGATGGCGCTCGACTTCACGCCGATGCGGAAGTCGTCCTCGCGGTCGACCATCGCGTAGGTGGTGTCGTAGATCAGCGCCCACAGCACGGCGGCGATGAAGAGCACCCAGCAGACCCGCGGCAGCGCGCCCGTCTGCGCCGCGAAGGCCATGGGCACGCCCCAGCCGCCGAAGGAGATGCCGAGATAGAGCTGCGGCAGCGCAAAGAAGCGCTTGAAGAAGGGATAGGAAACCGTGAGCGCCGCACCCACGACGGAGAGCTTGATCGTGAAGGGATCGAGCCGCGTGACGAGCCACAGCGCGATCGCGATCAGCACGCCGAAGAGGACGAGCGCCTCGTAGGGGGAGACGCGGCGCGCGGCGAGCGGACGCTCACGCGTGCGCCGGACGTACGGATCGATGTCGCGATCGGCGAAGTCGTTGATCACGCATCCTGCCGCGCGCATCACGAACACGCCCGCGACGAACACCAGCAGCACCTTGCCGTCGGGCCGGCCGCCGCTCGAGACCCACAGAGCCCACAGCACCGGCCACATGAGGAGCCAGGTGCCGATCGGCCGGTCGAGCCGCATCAGCAGCGCGTACTCCTCCAGCCGGCGACCCAGGCGATAGGAGAACGGCGCTTCCACGCCTCGACCTTCCTGCCCGCTCGACGATGCAGAGGTCTCCTGCGGCATGGCCGGCGCGGCGTGTGCCTGACTCATTTCCGTTCCCATGTCATCCGACCCGCCCGTAGCGCTCGCCCGAGCCGATCCAGCGGGCGGCGAGCGGCGCGATGCTATCGGGATATCGCTCGAGCATCAGCTCCGCCGCCTCGTGCACGCGCGGCAGGAGGTCCGCATCGCGCATGAGATCGGCTACCCGGAGCTGGGCAAGACCCGTCTGTCGCGTGCCGAGCAGCTCGCCGGGACCGCGCAGCTCGAGATCGCGGCGGGCGATCTCGAAGCCGTCGTTCGTCTCGCGGATCACCTTCAGCCGCTCGCGCGCGAGCTCGGAGAGCGGTCCGCGATAGAGGAGCACGCAGGTGCTCGCCTGTGAGCCGCGGCCGACGCGGCCGCGAAGCTGATGGAGCTGGGCGAGACCCATGCGCTCGGCATTCTCGATCACCATCAGCGAGGCGTTGGGCACGTCGACGCCCACCTCGATGACCGTGGTCGCGACCAGGAGCTGGATCTTCCCCGCCTTGAACGCGAGCATCGCCTCGTCCTTCTTGGCGGGCGGCATCCGGCCGTGCACCAGGCCGACGCGCACCTCGGGCAGCATCTCCGCGAGCGCGGCCGCGGTCTCCTCGGCCGCCTGGCAGCGCAGCTCGTCCGACTCGTCGATGAGGGCGCACACCCAGTACGCCTGCGCGCCCGAGCGGCAGGCCTCGAGGATGCGTGCGATCACCTCGTCCCGGCGCTGCTCGGGGATGACAACGGTGCGCACGGGGGTGCGGCCGGGCGGCAGCTCGTCGATCACCGAGATGTCGAGATCGGCATAGGCCGTCATCGCGAGGGTTCGCGGGATCGGGGTGGCGGTCATGATGAGCTGGTGCGGGAACCGGCCGTCCTTGCGTCCCTTCTCCTGCAGGCGCAGGCGCTGCTGAACCCCGAAGCGGTGCTGCTCGTCGACGATCACCAGCGCCAGGTTCGCGAATTCGATTCCTTCCTGAAACAATGCATGCGTCCCGACGATGATCTGTACCTCTCCTGAGGCAATCGTCTCGAGAGCGCTTCGGCGCTGCCGGGCCGGCTGCGAGCCCGAGACGAGCGCGACCGGCAGACCGAGCGGCTGGAACCACTGACAGAAGTTGCGCCAGTGCTGCTCGGCCAGGAGCTCCGTCGGCGCCATCAGGGCTGCCTGAAAACCGCTCCCCGCGGCGCGCGCGGCCGCGGCGGCAGCCACGACCGTCTTGCCGCAGCCGACGTCTCCCTGCAGCAGGCGAAGCATGGGCCGGCTCGATACGAGGTCCGCCGTGACTTCCTCGAGCGCGCGCGCCTGTGCACGGGTGAGGCCGAAGGGCAGGCGCTCGATGAAGCGCGCAGAGAGCTGCTGCGGATCCTCGAGCGGCCATGCCGGATCGGTCTGCAGTGAGCGCTTGAGGAGCTTGAGGCTGAGGTGATGGGCGAGCAGCTCCTCGAACGCGAGGCGGCGCTGGGCCGGATGACGGCCCGCGCTCAGCTCGTCGAGCCGCGCCTCGCGCGGCGGCCGGTGCACGAAATTGAGTGCCTCGCGCAGCGACGGCAGACCGAGCGGGGCGAGCACTTCTTCGGGAATCCAGTCCCGGACGCCGTTCCTCTCGAGGCCCGCGAGGGCCTGTCCGACGAGCGCCCGAAGCCGGCCCTGAGGCACGCCTTCGGTCGAGGGATAGATCGGTGTCAGCGTATCCTCGAGCGGTGCGGGACCGTCACCGAGGCGCCGGTATTCGGGGTGCACGATCTCGAGCCCGAAGGGCCCGCGCCGCACTTCGCCGAAGCAGCGGATGCGCGTGCCGCGCGCGAGGCCGTTCTGCTGCGAGGACGAAAAGTAGAAGAAGCGGAGCGTCAGGAAGCCCGATCCGTCGGCAATGCGCGAGAGGAGCTGACGCCGCCGCCGGTAAGTCACTTCCGTGAGCTGCACTTCGCCTTCGACGGCGACGCGCATGCCGGGCATCAGCGCGCCGATCGGCACGACGCGCGTGCGGTCCTCGTAGC
>QGVD01000085.1 GCA_003242685.1 Pseudomonadota bacterium
TGCGCGCTTTAGGGTCTTGACTTTCGGCTGTTTCGGTAGTTTTTTATTTTAAAAATGTAGCGACGCGCCGAAGTTGGCACTCATTTTTTCGTGGGCAGCGTGAAGTGTCAGCACGGCCGCGCCGCGATGTCGCGCCAGCATGACGAGAAGCTGAACGTCACCGCCGGCGAACCGGCGGTGGGCGCCGGCTCGCAGCCGCTCGCCCTCATCGGCGCGGCGAGCCCGGAGAAGGCGAGCGCGACCGTCGAGGTCGAGCGCTGGACGCACGGCACGACGACGCGCACGACGGACCGCGTCGCGGACGAAGTCCCCGTGGCGCTCGTGTATCACGGCGTGCCGCACGTCGTGATGCTGGCGACACCCGCCGATCTCGAGGATTACGCGGTCGGCTTCACCCTGAGCGAGGGACTCGTCGCAAGGCCGGAAGAGATCCGGTCGGTGGAGGTCGCGCACGGCGGCGACTCCATCGAGGTGCGCATCGCCATCGCCTGGGAGCGCTACACGGAGCTCCTGCAGCGGAGGCGGAACCTCACGGGACGCACCGGGTGCGGCGTCTGCGGCGCGGAGACGGTGGAGCAGGCCGTGCGGCCTCTGGCGCCGGTGCGCGAGGGGCCGAAGGTGAGCACAACCGAGCTGCACGACGCGCTCGAGCGGCTGCGCGAGCTGCAGCCGCTCAACGCAGTCACCGGCAGCGTGCACGCCGCGGCCTGGCTGGTGCCGGGCAAGGGCATCCGCTGCGTGCGCGAGGACGTCGGGCGCCACAACGCGCTCGACAAGACGATCGGCGCGCTGGTGCGCGCGGGCGAGGATCTGAGCGCGGGCTGCATGCTGGTCACGAGCCGCGCCAGTTTCGAGATGGTGCAGAAGAGCGCCGCCGTGGGAATCACGTTCCTGGCGGCGGTCTCCGCGCCGACCGCGCTCGCGATCCGCGTGGCGCGCGAGACCGGTGTGACGCTGGTGGGTTTCGCACGCCGGGAGCAGCACGTGGTGTACGCACGGCCCGACCGGCTGGTGTGAACGACACTCGAAGATTCGAAGAACCATGAACATCGAGCATCTCGTCAAGATGGCGAATCAGATCGGCGCGTTCTTCGCCGCCGAACCCGATCGCGAGCAGGCCGCGCGCGAGGTCGCATCGCACCTGCGCCGTTTCTGGGAGCGGCGCATGCGCGAGGCGATCATCGCCCATCTCCGCAACGGCGGGGCCGGGCTGGACGACGTGCCGCGCCGCGCCGTCGAGCTGCTCGCGAGCGAGAGCGCAGAAACCGCGAAGTCCTGAACGAGGCACGCGGGCGGCGCGTCCCCCGCGCGCGTGGTTCCATCCGCACCCCATCACAAACGAACACTCAGGTGAGTTCGAGAATGACAGAAGCAAACACCGCCGCGGTCCCGGTCGACGGCGCGGAGCTGAAGCGCCGCATCGTGGAAGTCATGCGCGGCGCATCCACCGAGGTGACCACGCACGACGACGGCATCCTGCCCGAGATCGTCAGGGAGCTGCCGCCCGACTGCACCGTGTACGTCGCACACACGCCGAAGGCGACGCTCGACGACGTCATCCGTGTCGCGGCCCGCATCCAGTCGATGGGCGTGCGCGCGTGCCCGCACATCGTCGCCCGTCGCATCGAGAGCGAGCAGGCGCTGCGCAACGCGCTGCGTGCGGCGCGCGACGCAGGCATCGAGACGATCCTCGCGCTCGCGGGTGACCGCGATCCGCCGGCGGGGCCCTTCAGGAGCTCTCTCGAGGTGCTCGCGACGGGTGCCACTGTCGATGCCGGCATCAAGTCGATCGGCGTCGCCGGACATCCGGAAGGCCACAAGCAGGTCGAAACGCCGGTTCTGTGGGAGGCGCTGCGCGAGAAGCAGGCCTTCGCGGAGCGTACGGGCACCCAGGTGCGCATCGTCACGCAGTTCGCCTTCGAGCCCGAAGTGTTCCTCAACTGGGAGGCCGAGCTGCGCTCGAACGGCATCAATCTGCCGGTGTACTTCGGTCTCGCGGGACCCACTCCGCTCACCAAGCTCATCAAGTACGCGATGGCCTGCGGCGTAGGCGCCTCGCTCAACGCGCTGATGAAGAACACGAGCCTGCTCGGTCACGTGACGGGCACCGCCGCGACGCCCGACGAGATGCTCACCGGCATCGTGCGCGGCATGATCCAGCGCGACACGAAGCTGCTCGTGAAGCCGCACTTCTTCGCGCTCGGCGGCGCCGTCGCCACGGCGCGCTGGATGCGTGCGGTCGCCGCGGGCGAGTTCGATCTGAAGCCGAACTCGGACAAGTTCGTCATGCGCGCCTGAAGGCGTACGAGGCGTCCATGGTGAAAGATGCTGCTCCGCCCGGCCGCCCGGCGGCGGGAGGCGGTGCGTCGAGCGGCAGAGCGCTGATCTGCGGCTCGATCGCCTTCGACACGATCATGGTGTTCCAGGATCGGTTCAAGGCGCACATCCTGCCGGACAAGATCCACATGCTGAACGTGTCGTTCCTGGTGCCGCAGATGCGCCGGGAGTTCGGCGGCTGTGCGGGCAACATCGCGTACAACCTGCGCCTGCTCGGCGATCCCGGCTATCCGATGGCGACCGTGGGGCGCGACTTCGGTCCCTACGCCGAGTGGATGCGCAAGTGCGGCGTGCCGCAGGACTACGTGCGAGTCATCGACAGCGAGCTCACGGCGCAGGCGTTCATCACCACCGATCTCGACGACAACCAGATCACGGCCTTCCACCCCGGAGCGATGCAGCTCTCGCACCAGAACCGGGTGGACGACGCGACGGACGTCGCGATCGGCATCGTCGCCCCGGACGGCCGCGACGGCATGGTGCAGCACGCCGCTCAGTTCGCCGCCCGGGGCATCCCGTTCATCTTCGATCCGGGGCAGGGGCTGCCGATGTTCGGCGGTGAGGATCTCCGCACGTTCATCGAGCAGGCCACCTGGGTGGCGGTGAACGACTACGAGTGGCAGCTCATGCAGCAGAAGACCGGCTGGTCGGAGCGCGACGTGCTCGAGCGCGTGCAGGCGCTCATCGTGACCCGCGGCGCGAGCGGCTCGGTGATCCACACCCGCGAGCGCGACTACCTCATTCCGTGCGCACCGCCGAAGGCAGTCGTGGATCCCACGGGCTGCGGCGACGCCTACAGAGCCGGCCTCATCCACGGTCTGCTCCGCGGGCTCGACTGGGAGGTGACGGGGCGCATCGCCTCGCTCATGGGCGCCATCAAGATCGAGTCGCGCGGCACGCAGAACCACAGCTTCACTCGCGCCGAGTTCGCCGAGCGGTACCGCGCGAGCTTCGGCAGCGCGCTGCCGGAGGGCGCGCTCTAGCACGGCCGCTCTCCGCATCCACGATACGAACCACGAACGGAAAGAGCTCCTCGAACCATGTCAACGGCAGCAGCAGAGCCCAGCGGGGCGATCATTCTCGACGGCAAGGCAGTGGCGGCGCAGGAGCGCCAGAAGGCGGCGCAGCGCGGTCGCGAGTTCGCCTCGCGCTACGGACGTCCAGTCGGACTCGCGGTGATCCAGGTCGGTGACGACCCGGCCTCGACGGTGTACGTGCGCAACAAGCGCCGCGCATGCGCCGAGGCGGGCATCGAGTCCTTCGCCTACGATCTGCCGGCGAGCACGTCCCAGAGCGACCTGCTCGACCTCATCCGCAAGCTCAACCGCGACGACCGCGTCGACGGCATCCTGCTGCAGCTCCCGCTGCCCAAAGGTCTCGACGCCACGCGCATCATGGACGAGATCGATCCCGCGAAGGACGTCGACGGCTTTCACCCGATGAACACGGGACTGCTCGCGCAGAAGCGGCCCCGCCTGCGGCCGTGCACGCCGTACGGCGTGATCCGTCTCGCGGAAGCCTACGGCATCGAGCTCGCCGGCCTGCGGGCGACCGTGGTCGGAGCTTCGAACATCGTCGGCCGTCCCATGGCGCTCGAGCTGCTGCTCGCGAGGTCGACCGTCACGGTCTGCCATACCGGCACGCGTGATCTCCAGGCCGAGGTCGAGCGTGCGGATCTCGTCGTGGTCGCGGTCGGAAAGCCCAACTTCATCCCGGGCGCCTGGATCCGGCCGGGTGCTGCAGTGTTCGACGTCGGCATCAACCGCCTCGAGTCCGGCAAGCTCGTCGGCGACGTCGAGTTCGCCGAGGCTGCCAGGCGCGCGCGGTGGATCACGCCGGTCCCGGGTGGTCTCGGTCCGATGACGATCGCGATGCTCCTTTCGAATACCGTGGACGCGGCCTTTCAGAGGGCCGGTGGAAAGTAAGCCGCCACGGCATTCATCGGTTCGCTACGGGATTCATCCTTTCGCCTCGGGGCCGGTCACTGACCGGCCCCGTTTCTCTTTCCGATCGCTGAACGGGGCGGCCGCGGGGCGCTGCGGCCGAGCTCGACGTCAGGCCTTTCTTTCGGAAACTCCTTCTGGCGGCGCTCTCGGGCGTCAGGTACACCGCTTCCCGGCACATCCGTTCGTCTCCGCTGTCCGAGGAAGGGACAGCGGAACCGGACCGAGGAGAACGGTCATGAAACGAGCAGCGGTATCCGGAATGGCAATCGTGCTTGCGGCAGCGGCCGCGCTCGCGGCAGACGCACCCGCAGGCGCAGGCGGTCAGGCGTCGATTCCTTTCGCCAACATGGGCGGCATCAGGAACTGGCGCGCGGTGGACGAAGACACGCTCTACATCGAAGGCCGCAACGGCAAGTGGTACCGCGCGGAGCTCATGATGCCCTGTCTGGGGCTCAACTTCGCTGATGCCATCGGTTTCGTCGTCGAGCCGACGGGACATTTCGACAGATTCTCGTCCATTGTCGTGGAAGGACGTCAATGTCACGTGCGCTCGCTGACCGAGAGCGCGGGGCCGCCCCAGAGTCGATCGGCCGGACGGCAGAGCGGGACCGCATCCGGGGCCAATCCGCCGCAGGCGGCCACGGATCCACGTTCCGGGACGGGGACGGAATCCGAACCCGTCGAGCGCGGCGATGGCAGTGCGGCAACTCCGGCCGCCGGCGGGGATGAGGCCGCCCAGCCTCGCCGCGGTGCGACGGCTTCAGGCGAAGAAGCGCGGATACCGTTCCCGGAGTACGGCGGCATCGACAGCTGGCGGCCCGTCGACGACGACACCCTCTACATCAAGGGGCGCAGCGGCCAGTGGTATCGCGCGGAGCTCATGGGGCCATGCATCGGGCTCCGCCACAAGGTCGCGATCGGCTTCGAGATCAGGCCGGCCGGCAGCTTCGATCGCTTCTCCTCGATCATCGTCGACGGCCAGCGCTGCCCGCTGCGATCGCTGACGAAGATCGAGTCGCCGCCGGACGAGAGGCGGGGCGCCGGGGCCGCGGAGAACTGATCGGCCGCGCAAAGGTTGGCCGCGTCAACGAAGGGGAGTCGATTCGACACGAGGTTCCGCCGCGCAGCCCGAGTATTTGCTTTTCGAATACGGGCTATTCGCGAGCGTCCCCGACCCCGGTGCTAGACTTAAGCATTCAGCGCATCACCTGCGCCGAGCGTCAGCTTCCGTCAGAACGCACAGTTAACGAGGAATCAAGCAGTCATGAGTCGCAAGAGCTTGGAGGACGTGCTGCAGGCCGCCGGTAACCCGGTCAAACTGCTGCGCAATTCGAAGATCGGGGCCTATGTCTATCCGGTAGTCCCCAGCGAGTTCCATAACTGGCGCGACGAGCAGCGCGCATGGCGCGAAACGGCGGTGCTGTTCGACCAGTCGCACCACATGGCGGAAATGACCGTCAAGGGTCCGGACGCGCTGAAGCTCATCTCCTACCTCACGATCAACAGTTTCCAGAATTTCACTCCGAACAAGGCCAAGCAGATGGTCCCCGTCAACTACGACGGGTACGTCATCGGCGACGGCATTCTGTTCTATCTCGACAAGGACGAGCTGCTGTTCGTCGGCCGCGCGCCCTCGGTGAACTGGATCCAGTTCCACTGCGAGACCGGCAACTGGAAGGTCGACTACATCCGTGACGACCGTTCGCCGTCGAACCCGAAGGGCAAGGCGGTCGTGCGTCGTCACTACCGCTACCAGATCCAGGGACCGAACGCCTGGAAGATCCTGGAGAAGCTCAACGGCGGGCCGCTCCCGGAGATCAAGTTCTTCAACATGGACTACATCAACATCAAGGGCCGCAAGGTCCGCGCCCTGCGCCACGGCATGGCCGGTGCGCCGGGTCTCGAGATCTGGGGGCCCTACGAGGAGCGCGAGGAGATCCGCGAGGCGATTCTCGAGGCGGGCCAGGAGTTCGGCATCGTGCCGGTCGGCTCGCGTGCCTACCCGAGCAACACGCTGGAGTCCGGCTGGATTCCGTCGCCGCTGCCCGCCGTGTACACCGGCGAGAAGATGAAGAAGTACCGCGAGTGGCTCGGCGCCGACAGCTACGAGGCCACCTGCTCGATCGCCGGCAGCTTCGTCTCCGACAACATCGAGGACTACTACACGACGCCGTACGACCTCGGCTACGGTCCGTTCGTGAAGTTCGACCACGACTTCATCGGCCGTGAGGCGCTCGAGAAGCTCGCCAAGGAGCCGGAGAAGCACCGCAAGAAGGTCACCTTCGCGTGGCACCACGAGGACATGGCGAAGATCTTCGCTTCGCTGTTCCTGCCGGGCGAGCAGAACTACAAGTTCTTCGACCTGCCGCTCGCCAACTACGGCTCCTCGTCGTTCGACAAGGTGATGATGGGCGACAAGGTGGTCGGCTACTCGATGTTCGCCGGCTACAGCTACAACGAGCGCACCGCTCTGTCGCTGGGCGTCGTCGACCCGAACATCAACATCGGCGACGTGCTCACGCTCGTGTGGGGCGAGGAGAACGGCGGCACGGAGAAGGTCACCGTCGAGCGCCACAAGCAGCTCGAGGTCCGCGTGAAGGTCTCGCCCGTCCCGTATGCCCGGGACGCCCGCGAGCACTACGCGGAAGGTTGGCGTACGCGCCAGAAGTAAGCGCCCGGCGAGGCGTTACCGGACGAGGGGCAGGTGGCATCCACCTGCCCCTTTTTCGTTGCGGCGGGTGTCCTGCCGGCGCGGGCTCTCCGCTCAGTGCGGAATCGTGGGTCGGTCCGTGCGCACGAGCTGCCCACGCTCGTCCTCTCTGAAGCTCCGCGGCGAGAAGTACGCGGCGACCACGTGCGCCTGCGGATGGCGGTCGCGGAGCGCACGGAGGTGCTCACCGGCTTCCTGCTCGGTGCGGCAGTAGGGAGAGAGCCGCTCGCGGGTTCCCGGGCCGTCGATCACGTAATAGCGCACGAGCCACGGCGCAGGCACGGGCTCGTCACGAAGCCGGGTGTGTTCCTCGAAACTGGGCATCTCGCGGATTTCCTCGATTCGAGAGCGATGTCCGCCGTTCGCGACGCAAGCCGCGTACCCGATCGGCGGCGCGCGAATCAGGGAGGAAGGACGATCGTGCCGGCAGCGTTGTAGGTCACGCGCTCGACTTCGGAGGCGCAGCGCAGGGCGGCCAGCGTCTCCGGCGGCAGCTCCTCGACGAAGATCGTGCCGCTCGAGTACTGCGTGTTGATGACGAATCCGTACCGGTCGGCGAGCATCGCCGCCGCGAGAGGCGGCGTCTTGATGCGGGGATCGAGATCGATGAGATAGCCGGGCGTGCGGCGATCCCAGGAGCCCTGGAGCGGAGCGGGCTCGTCGCATTCCGGCTCGAGGACGCGCGGCGCACCCGCGCACGACGCGCACAGGGCTGCCGCCAGCATCAGCGGCGCGAGACGCCCGCGGAGAGCCGATTCAATTGCGGAAGCGTTCATCCGGATGCCGATCATAGCCCGGCAGGGACGATCGCTCGACTGCCGGCTGAGACAGAGCGGTCTCTCGCGGCAGTAGTTCTCGATCAGAACGAGAAGACCGATTCCGATGAAGGGGCAGATCCTCGCCTTTGCCGCGGTGGCCGTCACGGCCGTGCTCTGCGTCGCCGGGTTCATCGTCGACCGGAGACAGAAGGAGAGGGCGCAAAGCATTCGCATCTCCGCGGATCACGCGAACGGGCCGGCCGCCCCATCGGAGTGCGTGCGTGCGGAGCGAGCTTCCTCAGACGAGGCTCGGTAAGTGCGTAGAGCACTCTCGACACGTCCGGAGCCGCGGCAGAGGTGCGGCTTCGAAGGCTCGCGAGCGCCTTCGCTCGAGTCCAGGCTGCCGTCGTTCGGAGATTTCATGTGCATCTGCCCTTGCAATCGAGGCCGGATGCGCTATAACTGGCGCCGCCATGCTTGATCGGTTTCCGTTGAAACTACGTGCACGCCCCTTCGCGGGCCTCGTCGCCGTGGCTGGCTCCGCAGCACGCAGAGCGATGCCGGACCCGGCGACCGCGAGCGTGGGAAACACGGCCTGGCTCTCTTCCGCCCGGCACCTCAGTTGAGGACTTTCGCCGCCCTGGCGGAAGTCTGACGTCAGGGCCGGGCTCTCCCAGACTCGCACATCCTGCGGCTCGAGTGCCGCAGTCGTGACCGCGTGGGACGTCACCTCGAGACGCTCCCCGCGGTTTGGCCGTGCCGTTGCGCAACGCTGCAACGCCTTCGTGGCAGGAGGAGTGTGATGCGACCGGAGTACCCGATCGAATGCAGGTGCTCGCACCGCCAGGTGCGATTCAGGCTCGGATTCGCACGACACGCGGCCGAGCTGCTGCCACGGACCGAGGACACGATCTGCGAGCCCGAGTCCCGCGGCGCGACTGACGCCGGGGCAGAGGCGACCGCGCATCTCGAAGTCACGCGGGCGACGGGAACGCTCGCCGCTTTGCTCGGGTTCTCCCGCCGGCTCGAGGAGCCGGCTGACGGGAGAACCAGGCACACGTCGTGGCCCATCCACTGCGCCTGAGTGGAGCACGGGCCACCCGGAGGTTCAGCGGCCAGATGGCGCCGCCATCGAGGAGAAGGAAAGAAATGAAGACGACGGCACTGCACCGGATCGCTCCGGTTCGTGAAACGAAGCGCCCTGCGGAGCAGGCGCCTGAACACGGGCTGCCGACCGCACGCGTCGCGGCGAACAGCCCCGGGTTCTTCGTCGAGCGCAACGGCGTGCGCTGCGCCGGCGTGCACCTCATCGTCGATCTGTACGGTGCGAAGCGCCTGGACGATCTGGAGTTCATCCGGCAGACGCTGATCGACTGCGTCGAGGCTGCGGGTGCGACGCTGCTGCACGTGTACCTGCATCCCTTCGAGCCGAACGGCGGCATCAGCGGCGTCGCCGTGCTGGCCGAGAGCCACGTTTCCATCCACACCTGGCCGGAGCACGGCTACGCGGCGGTGGACGTCTTCATGTGCGGTCGGACGAAGCCCGAGCGCTGCGTCGACGTGCTGCGCAACGCGTTCACGCCGGAGTCGATCGCCGTCGAGGAGATCCTCCGCGGGAGAACGCGATGAGCGAGAACGCCTGGGTCGCCGAGACCATTACCCCGGGTATTCGCGTCGAGTACGAGGCGACGCGCATCATCGCGCGCCGCAGGACGCAGTACCAGGAGATGGTCGCCCTGGAAAACCCGGTATTCGGCCGCATGATGTTCCTGGACGAAGCCGTCCAGGTGACGAGCGCCGACGAATTCATGTATCACGAGATGCTGGCGCACGTGCCGCTGCTCACGCACGGTGCGGCCAAGCAGGTCATGATCGTCGGCGGCGGCGACTGCGGCCTGGCGGAGGAGGTGCTCAAGCACCGCGGTGTCGTCGAGCTCACGCAGGTGGAGATCGATCCGGACGTGGTGGAGTTCGCGCGCGAGCATTTCTCCGCGATGAACGCCAGGGCGTTCGCCGACTCGAGGTTCCGGATCGAGTACGCCGACGCCGCGAAGTACGTGGCGCAGACGGAGCAGCGTTTCGACGCCGTGCTCGTCGATTCGACCGACCCGATCGGGCCCGGAAAGGCACTCTTCACCGAGGAGTTCTACCGGAACGTTCGCGCGCGCCTGAAGCCGGGGGGAGTGCTCGTGGCCCAGTGCGGCATGCCGTTCCAGCAGCGCACGCATTTCGCCGCGGCGATGCACGCGCTCTCGGCCGTGTTCCCGATCGTGACTTGTTACCTCATCGCGGTGCCGAGCTACACGAGTGGACACATGGCGCTCGCGTGGGCGAGCGAGAGCCTCACTCCGGCGATTCCGCTGGAGGAGCTCAAGCGCCGGGCCGCCGACGTGGGGCTCGAGACGCGTTATTACACGCCGCAGGTGCACCTGGCCGCGTTCGCACTGCCGCCCTACGTCACAGAGCTGCTCCCCGAAGCCGCACGCTCGGCCAGAATCAACGAAGGAGTTTTCAGATGAATGCCAGATCCATCATCGTGACCGAGAAGGACCTCGGACGACTATCCGCGCTGCTGCGCGCGCAGGGCGAGGCATCGGGGCTCGACCAGGAGCACCTGCACGATCTGCAGGGCGAGCTCAAGCGCGCCGTCGTCGTGGACGCGGAGGACGTTCCCGCCGGCGTGGTGACGATGCACTCGCGTGTGCGTGTGCAGGACGTCGCGACAGGCGAGAGCTGGACGTATACGCTGGTGTTCCCGCACGACGCGGACATCGCGTCGGGGCGCCTGTCCGTGCTCGCACCACTCGGGACCGCGCTGCTCGGCTATCGCGAAGGCGACGAGATCGAGTGGCGCATGCCGGGCGGTGTGCGCCGCGTGCGCATCCTCGAAGTGACCCGCGACGTTCCGGGTGCGAAGAGCACCCAGGCGACGACTGCCGCGTCCGAGCCTGCGGGCAGCACCGAGCCTTCCCTTCCGGCCTGAAGCACTGCCGTCCCGACCGCGGCGCTCCGACTTTTTCCGGGTCGCGGTCATCGCGCATTTCGCAGCTCCACTGCCATACCTGCGTCTGCCGATCACGCATTGTGATCGGCAGGTGCTGCGGTATTCTCTGCCGGAGCCCCCGCAGGCCCCTGCGGGGGGCGCAGCCAACGCTGTCGTGGGTGACGCAGGCGGGCGGCGCAGGCCGTTCCGCGGCGCATGCCCGGTCCGGGCAAAGGCAACGAGTCGAAGAACGGAAGCGTGCGGGATCGAAACTTGATTCGTCTCGATGAACAACAGCGGGGCAGCTGCGAGCGATGCTGCTCACTCTGATCGTCCTGCTGCCCTTTCTCGGCAGTGTGTGCGCGGCACTGCTGCCGGCCAACGCCCGGAACGCCGAGAGCTGGCTCTCGGGTGTGGTCACCGTCGCCTGCATGGCGCTCGTTGCCAGCCTCTATCCCCAGGTCGCCGACGGCGAAGTCGTGCGGGCGATCATTCCGTGGCTTCCGCAGTACGGTCTCACGTTCTACCTGCGGATGGACGGCTACGCGTGGCTGTTCGCGATGCTCGTGTCCCTCATGGGCGCGCTGGTCGTGCTCTACGCGCGCTACTACATGTCGCCGGAGGATCCCGTCCCGCGCTTCTTCTCGTTCCTCCTGGCGTTCATGGGCGCGATGCTCGGCATCGTGCTGTCGGGCAACCTGATCCAGCTCGTGGTCTTCTGGGAGCTGACGAGCCTCACCTCGTTCATGCTCATCGCCTACTGGTACCACCGCCCAGACGCGCGTCGTGGCGCCCGCATGGCCATGACCGTGACGGTAGCCGGCGGGCTCTGCCTGCTCCTCGGCGCGCTGATGCTGGGCGAGATCGTCGGCAGCTACGACCTCGACGAGGTGCTCGCCGCGGGCAACGGGATCCGCGAGCACCCGTGGTACACGCCGGTACTGGTGCTCGTGCTCCTCGGAGCGCTCACGAAGAGCGCCCAGTTCCCGTTCCATTTCTGGCTGCCGCATGCGATGGCGGCGCCGACGCCGGTCTCCGCCTATCTGCACTCGGCCGCGATGGTGAAGGCGGGCGTCTTCCTGCTCGCACGGCTGTGGCCCGTGCTGGCTGGCACCGATGAGTGGTTCTGGATCGTCTGCAGTGCCGGTGCCTCGACGCTGCTCCTCGGCGCGTTCTGCGCGACGTTCCAGCGCGACATGAAGGGCGTGCTGGCGTATTCGACGATCAGCCATCTCGGGCTCATCACGCTGCTGCTCGGAATGAACACGCCGCTCGCGCTGGTGGCGGCGGTGTTCCACATGATGAACCACGCGACCTTCAAGGCGTCGCTCTTCATGGCCACGGGCATAGTGGATCACGAGACCGGCACGCGCGATCTGAAGAAGCTCTGCGGGCTGCGATACCGCATGCCGGTGACGGCGACGGTCGCGATCGTCGCCGCGAGCGCGATGGCCGGAGTACCACTGCTCAACGGCTTCCTCTCGAAGGAGATGTTCTTCGAGGAATCCATCATCGCGGGGAGCGAGAGCGGGCTGCGCTTCACGCTTCCTGCCGTTGCGACGCTGGCGGGCGTCTTCAGCGTCGCCTATTCGGTGCGCTTCATTCACCAGGTGTTCTTCGGGCCGCCCGCGGAAGACCTTCCGCGCCGGCCGCAGGAGCCGACGCGAGGCATGATCGTTCCGAGCGCGCTGCTCGTCGCGGCGTGCCTGCTCGTGGGAATCCTGCCGTCGCGCACCGTCGGACCGCTGCTCGAAACGTCAATGCGCTCGATTCTCGGGCCCGACCTGCCGGCCTACCGCCTCGCGGTCTGGCACGGTTTCACCGTTCCCTTCTACATGAGTCTCGTGGCGCTCACGGGCGGCGTCGCGCTGTACGTCCTGCTGTGCTTCCGGAAGAAGACGATGGTGCCGACGCCGCTGCTGTCGCGGCTCGACGCCAAGCGCGCGTTCGACGTCATCAACGTCGCGATCGTACGCGGTGCGGGCCGGCTCGCGCGCTTTCTGTTCTCAAGACGCCTGCAGACCCAGCTGCTGCTGATCGTGCTGCTCGCGCTCGGCGTCGCGGTGCTGCCGTTCCTGGTGACGGAGTGGACACGGGGCGACATGCCGCTCACCCCGCCCGATCCTCTCTTCGCGCTGCTGTGGATCGTGGGCGCGGCGTGCGCGATCGGCGCGGCGCTGCAGGCGAAGTTCCACCGCCTCGCGGCCCTGATCATGCTCGGAGGCGCAGGTCTCGTCACGTGCCTCACCTTCGCGTGGTTCTCGGCGCCGGATCTGGCGCTCACGCAGATCGCGGTGGAAGTGGTGACGATCGTGCTCTTCCTGCTGGGGCTCCGATGGCTGCCGCGGCGGCTCGCGTTCGATACGGTCGACCGTCAGACGCTGCGCGCACGTGCACGGCGCACTCGCGACGCGATCATCGCGGTCACCTCCGGCATCGGCATCGCGGCGCTCTCGTTCGCGGCGCTCACGCGTCCGCGGCAGTCGAGGCTCGCCGCCTTCTTCTTCGATCGCTCGGTAGAGGAGGCGGGCGGGCGCAACGTCGTGAACGTCATTCTCGTCGACTTCCGCGGCTTCGATACGCTGGGCGAGATCACCGTGGTCGGCATCGTGGCGCTCATCGTCTACGCACTGCTGCGCCGCTTCAGGCCTGCGCCCGAAAGCATCGGCGTGCCGCGCGCGCAGCGCGACGACGTATTGCAGGGTGCGCTTCCCGAGCGGCTCGACGATCCGCTGCCGCGCGGCTACATGAAGATTCCGGCGGTGCTGCTGGCCCTGGCGCTGCCGCTGGTGCGGGTGTGCCTTTTTTGCCTCCTGCTTCCCGGGCCCCGCTGACCGGGAGGGGGGTTCGTCGGTGG
The DNA here is from genome assembly GCA_003242685.1 of Pseudomonadota bacterium. Lineage (GTDB taxonomy): Bacteria > Pseudomonadota > Gammaproteobacteria > Steroidobacterales > Steroidobacteraceae > ZC4RG24. Next base: position 13,592 of record QGVD01000085.1, read on the forward strand.
GGTCGTCAG
>QGVD01000146.1 GCA_003242685.1 Pseudomonadota bacterium
CGTACTCTCCGGTCCGCGTATCGACACGCACGACCTCGCCTTCCTCGATGAAGAGCGGAACGCGGATCACGGCGCCCGTCTCGAGCGTCGCGGGCTTCACGCCGCCCTGGGCGGTGTCGCCGCGCACGCCGGGGTCCGTTTGCACGATCTTGAGCTCGACGTGATTCGGCGGCGTCACGAGCAGCGGCTGGCCGTTCCACAGCGTGACCATGCAGGTGTCCTGCTCCTTCAGCCACTGCACGGCGTCACCCACCGCCTCCTTGCTGGCCGCGAATTGCTCGTAGGTATCGGGCACCATGAAGTGCCAAAATTCGCCGTCGGTGTAGAGATACTGCATCTCCTGGTCGACGACATCGGCGGCCTCGACGGAGTCGCCGGACTTGAACGTCTTGTCGACGACGCGGCCGGTCTTCAGGTTGCGGATCTTGACCCGATTGAAGGCCTGGCCCTTGCCGGGCTTCACGAACTCGTTCTCGACGATCACGCAAGGATCGTTATCGATCAGAATCTTGAGGCCCGCGCGAAACTCGTTGGTGCTATAACTTGCCATTGAAGCTCTTGCTCGATTGCGTTGGGTTGAAGGGGGGCGACGGGTGCGCGGAAGATGCGCGGCCACGCACAACGCCGGCGCCTCTACGCCCGATCAGACGAGCGCGCGCCGGCCGGCTTCGCCGCTCCGCCGCGGCGCGCGTCGGCCGCGCCCGGGAATGGCGACGGCGAATGATACCGCCTCGCACCTCCGATCGAACAGCATGACGAACGATCCGGTCCGCCTCGCGACGCCTGCCCGCGCGTCGTGGCAGCAGCAGCTTCGCGACGCCGTGCGCGACGTGGCGGAGCTCGCGGCGCTTCTCGAGCTGCCGCGCGATGCGATCGCGGCCGACGCCGCCGCGCGCGATTTCCCGCTGCTCGTGCCGCGCGCGTACATCGCCCGAATGAAAAAGGGTGATCCGCGGGATCCGCTGCTGCTGCAGGTGCTGCCGACCGCCCTCGAGGCGGTCGAAGTTCCGGGTTTCACCCACGATCCGCTGTCGGAAAGCGAGTTCGCGGAAGCCGGCCTCGTGCGCAAGTATCGTGATCGGTCGCTCCTGATCACGACCGGTGCGTGCCCGGTGCATTGCCGGTACTGCTTCCGGCGGTCGTTCCCGTACGCCGACCAGCTCGCCGCACGGAACGACTTCGCGGACGCGCTCGAGCGGCTCGCGCGGGACGGAACCAAGGAGGCGATCCTGTCCGGCGGCGATCCGTTGAGCCTGGGCAACGCACGGCTCGCGTCGCTGCTCGAGCGTCTCGCCGAGCTCCCCGCGCTCCGCCGCGTGCGCGTGCACACGCGATTCCCCATCGTGCTGCCCGACCGCATCGACCGCGGCCTCGTCGCGCTGCTCGAGCGGGCACGGGTCGACGTCGTCATCGTGCTGCATACGAACCATCCACGCGAGATCGACGAGGACGTCGCGGGCGCGCTCCGCGCGCTGCGGGGAGCAGGCGTCACACTGCTCAATCAGTCCGTGCTGCTTCGCGGGATCAACGACGACGCAGATACGCTCGCGGAGCTCTCCGAGCGACTCTTCGAGTGCCGCACCCTGCCGTACTACCTGCACCTGCTCGATCCGGTCGCGGGTGCTGCGCATTTCGACGTCGGCGGGCCGCGCGCCGAGGCGATCTACCGGGAGCTGCTCGCGCGGTTGCCGGGTTATCTCGTGCCGCGGCTCGTGCGGGAGATCCCCGGACAGGCGAGCAAAACGCCGATACGGCTCGGGCTGTGACCTGCGTACGGGTCCGCGCGGACCCGAATGCTAGAATGCCGCCCCGGCCGGCCTAGGCGCCGGTCGTCCGAAACACAGGGAGGCCCGCCGAGCTCATGTCCCCATCCCCGGTTCCGCTGATCGTCGTCACGACCGCACAGGACGAGGTGGAACTGATCAACAAGACCTTGAGGGACGCGGGACATCCGGCCCATTGCCATTGGGTCCAGCGGCTCGATCAGCTGGTCGAGTCGATCCGGAAGCTCAAGCCGGAGCTCCTCGTGTACTACGCAGACCGGTTCAAGACGCCGGTCGCGGAAATCGCGAAGCTGCGCCAGCAGCCCGAAGGCGCCATTCCGCTTCTCGTGGTCCGCGCGCAGGCCGACGAGGCGGCGATCGCCGACGTGCTCGCGGCCGGTGCCCAGGATCTCGTGTCGATCGGCTGCAGAGCAAGGCTCGCCGCGGTCGCGTCGCGGGAGCTGCGCGCGTTCCGGCTCGAGCGCTCGTTGAATCGCACGCTGCTGTCGGCGACGCAGTACAAGCACCAGTTCAAGACCTTCCTCGCGGGTGCGGTCGACGCGATCGCTTACGTGCAGGAAGGCATCATCGTCGAAGCGAACCAGGCCTGGGCGGAGCTTTTCGGGCTCGGAGTCGACGACGCGGTCAACACACCGCTGATGGATCTTTTCGACGCGGGAAGCCACGCGGCGCTGAAGGGCGCGATCGTTGCGTGCATGAAGGGACAATGGTCCGGCGAGGCGCTCAGCGTCGTCGGCAGACACGGCGACGGATCGTCGTCGAAGCTGTCACTGCTGCTCGAGCAATCGGCGTACGACGGCGAACCCGCGATCAAGTTCAGCGTCCCGCGCGAGACCGCGGATGGCACGGCGCCGGAGGAGCTCGTCGAGGCGACCGTGCACAAAGACCCGATGACGGGCTTCTATCACCGCCGCCGCTTCGTCGAGCTGCTCGCGAAGCGCCTCGAGACGCCGCAGCGGAGCGGCGTGCGCGCGCTCGCGTACGTGCGGCCGGACAGGTTCGGCGAGATCGAAGAAGAGGTCGGTCCACTCGGCAGCGAAGACCTGCTCGTCGCGATCGCGGAGATCCTCCGCGGCACGGTCAACGCGAAGGATCTTTGCGGCCGGTTCGGCGGTAACGTTTTCGCGATCCTGCTCGAGCGCGGGACCCTTCGGGACATCGAGGCCTGGGCGGAGCACGCCGTCGCGCGCATCAGGGAGCATATCTTCGAAGTCGCGAGCCGCACGCTATCCGTGACCTGCACGATCGGCATCGCCGAGGCGGGTCAGATGACCGAGCGGCTCGAGACGCTGATCGCCGCCTTCCGGGAGGAGCAACAGCGGGGCCGGCAGCGGGGGGGCAACCCGGGCGGGCTCGGGGGAGATGCGGGCGGGGACACGGGAATTCAACCTTTCAACGGACCCTGGGTAAGTCAGATAAA
>QGVD01000086.1 GCA_003242685.1 Pseudomonadota bacterium
GTTCTTCCTCGGCCGGCGGCGCCTCGAGCCCTTCGAGCATGCGCTCGACGAGCTCGCGGCACCCCTCCCCGTGGCTCGCCGAGATCGGCAGCGGCTCGCCGAGCCCGAGCGCGTGGAACTCCGCCGCCACGACGTCCGGATCGAGCCCTTCGGACTTGTTGACGGCGACGATCACCGGCTTGCCCGCGCGGCGCAGCTCGCGCGCGACGGCTTCATCCTGAGGCGTGAGCCCCGAACGTGCGTCGGTGATGAGGACGAGCCGATCGGCTTCCGCGATCGCGCGCAACGTCTGCGCGCGCATCTGCGCTTCGATTCCCGTGGGGTTCTCGACGAGCCCGCCGGTGTCGACGACGACGTACGGAATCGGCCCGCGCCCGTAGCCGTACTGGCGGTCGCGAGTGACACCCGGAACGTCGGCGACGATGGCGTCGCGCGTGCCCGTCAGCGCGTTGAAGAGCGTGGACTTACCGACGTTGGGGCGGCCCACCAGGGCGATGACGGGCAGCACGGCGCGTGCCTCATTCGCTGGCGGTCTCTGCGGCGGATCTCCCGGACCGGGACGCGGCGACGCCGGCATCGCCGCGCGGTCTCGTCCTGAAGGCGGTGATGCGCCCCGCATCGTTGATGACGAGCAGCAGATCGCCTGCCACGACGGGCGGATTCGTCACACGCGCGCCGCCGGAGGAAGCGCGAGCCGCGAGCTCGCCCGTCTCCTTGTCGAGCCAGTGCACATAGCCCTGGAAGTCGGCGACGGCGACGCCGTGATCCGTTGCGGCCGGAGCAGTGAGTCCGCGGTTGAGCAGCGCGTCCTGGCGCCAGAGCTCGGTGCCCGTGCGACGGTTGAGCGCCACCACTTCACCGCCGGAGGTCGATACGTAGACCGCGCTGTCATCGAGGCCGAGGCCTCGATGGCTCGACATCTCCTGAGCCCACCAGATCTGTCCCGAATCGAGCGCGAGCAGCGCGCTGCGGCCCTGGAAACCGACCGCGAACACGTCGTTGTCATAGACGTGCACGGCCGAGTCGATGTCGACGAGGCGCTCGAGCTCGGTGCGCCCGCGTGGAGGCGCAATGATCGTCTCCCACACGAGATCGCCGTCGGCGAGCTCGACCGCGGCGACCTTGCCGTTGTCGAAGCCGCACAGCACCAGATCACCCGCGATCACGGGCCGTGCCGTGCCGCGCAGCGACAGGCGAGGCACCGGCTGACTGTAGCTCCACAGCTCGCGACCGTCGCTCGGCGCGAGCGCGACGAGCCGGCCGTCGACGGTGCGTACCACGACAGCGCGATCGGCCACTGCCGGCGGCGCCAGCACCTCGCCGCCGACGTTCACCCGCCAGCGGATCGAGCCGTTGCTCGCCTCGAGCGCGATCACCTCGCCGTCGCTCGAGCCGACCACGACGAGCTCGGGGTTCGCGCCTGGTCCGCCCCCGAGCCGGGCACGCGTGCGCGTGCGCCAGATCGCGCGACCGTTCTTCAGTTCGAACGCAGCAACCTCGCCGCCGCGGCCCGCGGCGTACACTCGCTCACCTTCGACGGCGAGCGCGAGGCCGAGCCGCAACGCCTCGCCGTCACTTCCGACGCCGGCGCTCCAGACGCGATCGACACGCAGGACGGCATCGAAATCCGTCAGCTCCGCGGGCGGATTGACTTCCTTCTCTTTGGAGCACGACGCCACGAGAAGGAGCAGCGCCGCTGCGAGCAGTAGCCGGCGCATGTCAGTTCGCCGCCGTCGCGGGCGGCGCGCTCGCGTTGGCGCCTTCCGCCAGCAGATCGTTGATCTTGAGATCGAGGAGCTCGGTGTCGACGACCGCATCCGTGGCAGCGTCGCGCGCGGCCCGATACTCCTTCAGCGCGGCCTCGCGGTCGCCCTTCGCGACGTAGATGTCGCCGCGCACCTCGTGGTAGCGCGCCGCGAAAGCACCCGGGTTCACCGCGTTCAGCGTGGCGAGCGCATCGTCCGGCTTGTCCTGCGCGAGCTGCACGCGCGCGAGGCGCATGCGTGCGACGAGCGCGAGCTGCCGGTCGTCGGTTCTCTGCATCACGTCGCGCAGGCGTTCCGCCGCCTTGTCGAGCTCGTTCGCTTCCACGTGCGCGCGCGCCGCGAGGAGATCTGCCTGATCGACGTACGGCGAGGACGGATGCTCGCTGCGCAGATCCTCGATCAGCGTGAACGCGCGCGCACGATCGCCGCGGCGCAGGGTTTCGACGATGGTCTCGTACCTCTGGCTCGCATCGAGCGCGCGCTGCTCGAGGTGCGCCTGCCACCAGCGCCATCCCGAGAGAGCGGCCACGCCGACGAGGACGCCGCCCACGATCCAGGGACCGTTCGCCCGCAGCCAGCGCTTGAGCAGCTGCCACTGCTCGTGTTCCGACATGTACTCGTCCACGAAATCTCTCCTCGATACGCGGCTAGCGCCGCCCGTCCGCGAGCATGGCTTCGATCCGTGATGCGACTTCCGCGATCGGGCATTCGCTCTGACCGGATTCCTCCCGCAAAGGTTTCAGCGCGACCATCCCGCGGCCGAGCTCGTCGTCCCCGATGATGAGCGCCAGACGGGCACCGCTGCGGTCCGCCCGGCGGAACTGCGTCTTGAAATTGCCGCCGCCGAGATTGAGCTCGATGCGCCGGTGCGGCAGTGCATCGCGAAGTCTTTCGGTCAGCACGACGCCCTGCTTCGTCGCGAGCTCCCCGCTGACGACGACATAGACATCCGGCGCCTGGCGTGCCGGCGCGCGACCGGCCTGCACGAGCAGCTCGACGACGCGCTCGACACCCATCGCGAAACCGATGGCGGGCGTCGGCTCGCCACCGAGCTGCGCGATCAGCCCGTCGTAACGCCCGCCGGAGCACACGGCGTCCTGCGCGCCGAGCGCGTCGGTGATCCATTCGAACACCGTGCGCGTGTAGTAGTCGAGGCCGCGCACGAGCCTGGGATTGACCTCGAACTCGACGCCCACGTCGCGCAGCATGACGCACAGCGTGTCGAAGTGCGCGCGCGACTCCGGATCGAGGTGCTCGGTGAGGAGCGGTGCGCCGGCGACGATCTCGCGCATCTCGGGATTCTTGCTGTCGAGGATGCGCAGCGGATTGCTTTCGAGCCGCCGGCGGCTGTCCGCATCGAGACGCGACTCGTGCTGACGGAAATAGTTGACGAGATGCTCGCGGTACACGCGGCGCGACTCGGGCGTGCCGAGCGAGTTGATCTGCAGCCGCACGCGCTCGATGCCGAGCTTCTTCCACAGGCGCGCAGTGAGCGCGATGAGCTCTGCGTCGACGTCGGGCCCGGCGAAGCCGATCGCCTCGACGTCGATCTGATTGAACTGGCGGTAGCGCCCCTTCTGCGGCCGCTCGTGACGGAACATCGGCCCCGCGCACCAGAGCTTGAGCCGCGAGCCGCGCAGCAGGCCGTTCGAGATCACCGCGCGCACGATGCCCGCCGTCGCCTCCGGGCGCAGCGTCAGGCTGTCACCGCCCTGATCGGTGAAGGTGTACATCTCCTTCTCGACCACGTCGGTGAACTCGCCGATGGCGCGCTTGAAGAGATCCGTGTGCTCCACGATCGGGACCCGGATCTCCTCGTAGCCGTAGGCGGCGAGAATCTCGCGCGCGGAGGATTCGAGGTATTGCCAAACGCCGATCTCGGACGGCAGCACGTCGTTCATGCCGCGGATCGGCTGAATCTGTTTCGTCAATTCACTGCTCCCATGGGGCCCGCGCGCATCTCCGCGAGCTCGCCGGTCTCACCGACCGAGAAGCGGGCGGCACGGCCGCGCCGCGCTGCCCGCGGAATGACGGCCTCCGTGCCGTCCACTTCGACCGTCACGCCGGCCGCGTTCCCGAGCACGACGCGAAGCGGCGGCGCACCGCGTGCGGTCCGCGACGTACCTGCCATGCCGAGACCGAACAGAAGCTGCCTGCCGTTTACGTCGTAAACCTCGATCCAGCAGTCCTCGGCGAAGCGGAACCGCAGCTCCACCGGACGCGCGGGCTGCGCCGGACGGCTCGCGAGGGCCGCCCCTTCGGATTCCGATGCCGTGCGCGCTGCAGCCGGCTCTGCCGTGGTTGCAGACGTGGCCGCCGGAGCCACGTCCGTCGCGCTCGCCGTGCCGGCATCCGCAACCACTGAAATGGCGCCCGAGCCGGGCACGGCGGTATCCGCTGTCACAGCGACCGACTGATCCGCCGTGCTCGCAGCGGACGCTGCTTCCTGGGGCGCACTCGCAGGCTCGCGCACGTTGTTGAGTACCCACCACACCGTGCCCACGACCGCGAAGCCGATGAGCAGCACCGTACCCGGAACGACGAGCGCTCCGGGAGTCGAGCGCCGCGCGGCATGCGGCACCTTCGTGAGATCCGGCGGCGCGATGCTCTCGACGCTCGCGGCGTAGAGATCGTGCATCTCCGAAACGGACTCGCCGACGAGCTCCGCGTAGCGGCGGATGTGGCCTCGTGCGTAGACGGCCGCTCCGAGCGTCTCGAGATCTCCCGTCTCGATCGCCTCGATGATGCGCGGATCGACGTGCAGCCGCTCCGCGGCCTGCAGCAGCGTGAGACCGGCGCGCTCACGCGCGGTGCGCAGCCGCGCACCGAGAGCCGAGCGTGCCGAGGCTCCCGTTTCGCTCACGTCGACCTCAGCCTGGATTGCGGTCGAGCTCGGCGAGCGCGCGCGTCTGCTCCGAGCCGGGGAAATCGACGCGCAGGCGCCGGGCATAGCGCTCCTCGGCCACCCGGTCGCCCGTCGCCCGTGCGATGCGCACGCCGAGGAGCAGCAGGTCCGGCGTCGCCTCGTTCTCGCCGAGGAAGCGCTCGAGACGCGTACGGGCTTCCGCCGTGCGTCCCTGCTGCAGTTGCAGGTCGGCGAGCTGGAATACGGCTTCCGCGAAGTTCGCCCGGATGTCGATCGCGCGCAGGAAGCTCTCTTCGGCTTCCTCCAGACGACCGGCGGTACGCAGGCACACGCCGGCGTTCGTGTGCGCAGCCTCGGGTGTGCGATAGAGCGGATTGCTGGCCGCGTCGCGGAAACGGCTCACGCCCTCGTCGACACGGCCCTTGCGGCAGAGATAAACGGCGAAATTGTTCGAGAGCTCCGGATTGCGCGGCGAGAGCCGCAGCGCCGTACGGTAGTGGCGCTCGACCTGGGACTCGTTGCCGAGCCGCTCGTGCAGCAGCGCGAGCGCGCCGTGCACGTTCGGATCGCGCGGGTTCTGCCGCTCGGCGCGCTCGAGCTTCTCCTTCGCGAGCGCGAGATTGCCCTGCTGCAGGTAGGCGATGCCGAGCTGCACGTTGTAGGCAGCGGCATCGTTCGATGAAGCCTTGCCGGACGTCGCACCCGATGCGCACGCGGCCAGCAGCCCCGCGCACGCAAGCGATGCGGTCAATCGTGTCGTCCGGCTCCTCAAGACCCCCACGATGTCTTTTCTCATGGCTGGACCATCACCCCCATGCGCTTCTCGCCGAGCCGCACCGTCGTGCGGTTCACGACGCGTCCGGCGAGCTGACCGCACGCCGCGTCGATGTCGTCGCCTCGCGTGCGGCGGATCGTCGCGATGAGTCCGCGCGCGATCAGCTCGTCACGGAAGCGCTGGATCACCGGCATCGGCGAGCGGCGGAAGCGTGTGCCGGGAAACGGATTGAACGGGATGAGATTGAGCTTCGCGGGATGTCCGGCGAGCAGGCGCGCGAGCTCGCGCGCGTGGGCGACCGAGTCGTTGACGCCGTCGAGCATCACGTATTCGAACGTGACGCTGCGACCGTTCTGCTCGTCGATGTAGTGCCAGCAGGCTTCGAGAAGCTCCGCGATCGGATGCTTGCGGTTGATGGGCACGAGCTCGTTGCGCAGCTCGTCGTTCGGCGCATGGAGCGAGACCGCGAGCGCGCAGTTCACTTCCTCGGCGAGCCGGTAGATCTGCGGAACGAGCCCCGACGTCGAGAGCGTCACTCGCCGGCGCGAGAGATCGTAGCCGAGGTCGTCGAGCAGGATGCGGATCGCCGGCACGACGTTGCGGAAGTTCGCGAGCGGCTCGCCCATGCCCATGAGCACGACGTTCGTCACCACGCGCTCGCCGCCCGGCTGGAAACCGAGCAGCCTGTTGGCGAGCCACACCTGACCCACGATCTCCGCGGTCGTGAGATTGCGGTTGAAGCCCTGCTGCGCCGTGGAGCAGAACGCGCAGTCGAGCACGCAGCCGACCTGAGAGGAGATGCAGAGCGTGCCGCGGTCGGGCTCCGGGATGAACACCATCTCGAAGGCCTGCGACGCGTCCGCGCGCAGCAGCCACTTGCGCGTGCCGTCCGCGGAAATCTTCTCGGTGATGACCTCGGGCGGACGGACCTCCGCGCGCTCCTCGAGGAGTGCGCGGAAGTCCTTCGCGAGATCCGTCATGGCCGCGAACCGCCCTTCGCCGCGCTTGTAGATCCACTGCATGAGCTGCCGCGCGCGGAACGGCTTGCTGCCGAGCCGCGAGACGTACTCCTCCAGCGCGGGCCGCTCGAGCCCGAGCAGGTTCACACGTTCTGCGGCGGCGTTCGTCATGGCGAAGGACGGTCTCGCGCCGGCTTCAGCCGCGCGGATAGATCTCCGTCGTGCTGAAGAAGAAGGCGATCTCGCGCGCGGCCGTCTCCGGAGAGTCCGAGCCGTGCACGACGTTCTGCTCGATGCTGGTGGCGAGATCGGCGCGGATGGTGCCGGGCGCGGCCTTCTTCGGATCCGTGGCGCCCATGATCTCGCGGTTCTTCGCGATGGCGTTCTCGCCCTCGAGCACCTGAACCATCACCGGGCCGGAGGTCATGTAGCGCACCAGGTCCTTGAAGAACGGCCGCTCGCGGTGGACCGCGTAGAAGGCTTCGGCCTCACGCTCCGACAGTTGCAGCATGCGGGCCGCGACGATGGAGAGCCCCGCCTGCTCGAAGCGGCGATACACCTCGCCGATGAGGTTACGGGCCACGCCGTCGGGCTTCACGATGGACAGAGTGCGCTCGAGCGCCATTCGATGGTTCCTCTTTGTATGTATGTGTTTCCGGGCGCCGTTCGCCGACGCCGCTTACGCCAGGGATGAATCTGTGGCGAGGCTCCGGGGGTCCGGCGGGCCGCGCCGGACCCGGCACCGCTCCCGCAGGCCTTTCGCCTCGCAAGAGGGGCGCGAGTCTACCGCGTAGGCGGCACCGGCGGCAATTTGAAGGCAGGCGGAAGTGCCCGTCCCACAAGGACTTTCCTCTTTCGGGGACGGGCGGTGACGTCAGACGCTGAAGCTCTCACCGCAACCGCACTCCCCCTTCACGTTGGGGTTGCGGAAGCGGAACGCCTCGTTGAGGCCCTGCTTGACGAAGTCGACGGTGGTGCCGTCGATGAGCTCGAGGCTGTCGGGATCCACGACGATCTTGACTCCGCGATCCTCGAAGACGACGTCTCCGGGGCGGACCTCGTCGGCATAGTTCACGACATAGGCAAAGCCCGAGCAGCCCGTCCTGCGCACGCCGAGGCGCAGGCCGATGCCCTGCCCTCGCGAGGCGAGAAAGCTCTTTACGCGATTCGCTGCAGACTCTGTCAGTGAAATGGCCATGGTGGTCGAGTAAGCCGTATGCGGGCGATTCTAGGCCCTTTCAAGCCACCCACCGCTCTGCGGCGGCGCGCAGCGCATCCTCCACGACGAGCAGCCGGCCGAGCTTCTCGACCGGCACCTCGAGCGCACGAGCCCACTCTTCCGGTGTGCCGGGAATCAGTGCCTCCCGCGTCCTTCCCGGGAGCTGCGACGTCAGCCAGGCGCACGCCGCCAGAGTATGAGGACAGCCGCGGGCCTGGAACCGTGCGTCCTTCACAGTGGTTCCCCGGACCTGGAGCTGGAACCTGACCGCCACATCCTGGTGGGCATCCCGTGCCTCTCCTTCGATGAGGTCGCCACCTGACCCGGCCAGTCGCCCGGCGCCGGGCAGCTCCTGGAACAGCCGCCGGACTGCGGGGCCGTACAGCTCGGCCGGCGGACCCTCGCCGGGATCGGCCGACACGTCCACCGGATCACCGGAAGCCACGGCTCGCAGCCGCTGGACGGCCGCACGGACGCGTTCGACGGCAAAGTCGACGTCGTCCTGCGTCGTGAAACGGCCGAGGCTGAAGCGCAGCGAGCTTCCGGCCAATGCGCTGCTGCGGCCGAGAGCACGCAGTACGTAAGACGGCTCGCCGCTCGCGGAGTTGCATGCCGAGCCGCGCGAGACGGCGACGCCCTCTATGGCTGCCAGGAGACTCTCCCCTTCGACGCCCTCGAAGCTCACATTGAGGATCGCGGGCACGCGGGGGCTTGCCGCACCGTTCAAGTGCACCCCGCCCAGCGGCTCGAGTCCCTTCCACAGCCGCTCGCGCAGGGCTTCGAGGCGCGCCGGTTCGGTTGCGAGGGCCTCACGGGCCAGCTCGCACGCGAGCCCGAAGCCCACGATCTGGTGAGTCGCCAGAGTTCCCGACCGCAAGCCTGCTTCCTGACCTCCACCGAAGCTCACCGGCTGCAGGCGCGCGCGGCATTCCTTCCGCACGTACAGCGCACCGATGCCCTTCGGCCCACAGAGCTTGTGAGCGGTGAAGGACAGGAAATCGACCGGCAGCGCCCGGCAGTCGATGGGGATTCTCCCCGCGCTCTGTGCCGCGTCGCTGTGGAACAGGATGTCCCGCTCGCGGCACAGCGCGCCGATCGCCGCGATGTCCTGCACGACGCCGGTCTCGTTGTTCACGTGCATGACCGACACGAGCACCGTGTCCGGGCGCAGAGCCGCCTCAATGGCGCGAGGATCGACCCTTCCGGAAGCGTCAGGTGAGACATAGGTGACGCTGAATCCTTCCTTCTCGAGACGGCGGCAGGGATCGAGCACGGCGCGGTGCTCGATGCGCGACGTGACGACGTGCCTTCCACGGTCGGCGTTCGCCCGTGCGGCGCCGAAGAGCGCGAGATTGTTCGACTCCGTCGCACCCGACGTGAGCACGATCTCCGCGGGACTCGCGCCGACGAGCGCCGCGATGCGCTCGCGTGCCTGCTCCACGCGCGCGCGTGCTTCGCGGCCGAAGACATGCGCGGACGAAGGATTGCCGAACGCTCCATCGAGCGTGAGGCATTCGCTCATCGCCTGCGCGACGCGCGGATCGACCGGAGACGTCGCGGCGTAATCCAGATAAACCGCGCGCCGCGCGCCGCGTGACGAGCCGGATGCGCCGCTCATGTTCCCGTGGACCGTCCGCCGCCTGCGGGCCGGCGGCGGTTCTGCACGGCCGTGAGGAAGCCGCGCAGGATGTTCACTTCGTTCTGATCGAGCTCGGCGCGCTGCAGGAAACGCCGGATGCGCGTCATCAGATGCGTCCCGCTCTGCGTGCGGTCGCGGAAATCGACCTCCTGGAACACTTCCGCCAGATGGTCGTAGAGCCGCTGCATCTCCTCCGGCGTGGCGAGCGGCGCGCTCGTGCGCACGGCCGGAGGCTCGGTCCCGCGTGCGCGCAGCAGCTCGTAGCTGACGATCTGCACCGCCATCGCCAGATTGAGCGAGGGGTACTCGGGATTCGCCGGAATGCGGATCAGGATGTGCGCAGCGGCGAGATCCTCGTTCGTGAGCCCGGTGCGCTCCGCGCCGAACAGCACCGCCACGGGTGAGCCCGCGGCCTCGCTCACGATGCGCGCGGCGGCGTCCCGGACGTCGAGCACGCGGAAGTACTGGTCGCGCTCGCGCGAGGTGGTCGCCGCCACGAAGCCGACGCCCTGCAGCGCCTCGGGTACCGATTCCACGACGCGCGCCCGGGCGAGCACGTCGTCCGCACTGGAAGCGCGCGCCGTCGCCTCGGCGTGAGGAAACACCTTCGGCCGGACGAGCACGAGCTCGTAGAGACCCATGTTCTTCATGGCGCGCGCGACGGCACCGATATTGCCGGGATGCGAAGGCGCGACGAGAACGATGCGGATGGGCAGCGGATTCACGGATGAGAAACCCGGTTCACGGATGACCTGAGCGCGCGGCGCGGACCCGATGGTCGGGGCTTCAGGATACCGTGGAGACACGCGGTGCGTCCGCAGGGGCGCGCCGTCTGATAGGCTTTAGGGCTTCACCGCGTCAGTCACGAGCTTACTCAGGCATGCAGGCACTTCTCAACATCGCGGTTCGCGCCGCCCGACGCGCGGGCGAGGTGATCGTGCGGAGTCTCAACCGCCTGGAGAGCCTGCAGGTCTCGTCCAAGGGACGCAACGACTTCGTCACGGAGATCGACCACGCCGCCGAGCGCGAGATCATCTCGGTGATCCGCCGCGCGTATCCGAATCACGCCTTCCTGGCCGAGGAGAGCGGCGCCAGCGGCGACAGTGATACCGTCTGGATCATCGATCCGCTCGACGGCACCACCAACTTCCTGCACGGCTTCCCGGTGTTCGCGGTTTCCATCGCCTGCCAGCATCGCGGCCGTCTCGAGCACGCGGTCGTCTACGATCCGATGCGGCAGGAGCTCTTCACGGCCTCGCGCGGCGCCGGTGCACAGCTCGACAACCGGCGCATCCGCGTCAGCCGCCAGCGCGATCTCGAGGGCGCGCTCATCGCGACGGGCTTCCCCTATCGCGCGAACGCACGCTACGCGGACGCGTATCTCGCCATGCTGAAGACGGTGATGCTGGCGAGCGCCGGCGTACGGCGCGCCGGATCGGCTGCGCTCGACCTGGCTTATGTCGCAGCGGGCCGCGTCGACGGCTTCTGGGAGATCGGGCTTTCGCCCTGGGACACGGCCGCCGGCACGCTGCTCATCCAGGAGGCGGGAGGTCGCATCGGCACGCTCACCGGCGGTGAATACCGCCAGAACGGCAACATCATCGCCGGCAACCCCAAGGTCTACGCCGCGCTGGTGAAGGCGCTCGCGCCTCACGTGCCGGAGGATCTGCGCGAACCCTGAGCCGATCCCCGCGCTTGCCTTCGATCCAACCCCGTGGCTAAGGTAGCGCGCGACCGCGGCAGCGACTCGATGCCGCGCCTGGCTGCGAGGCTCGAACCCGCACAGGGGGGACTCATGTTGATGAAGAATCTTCTGGCCACGAAACCGGTCGAGCCTGCGCCGCACGTCGATGCGGGCGAACCGGTCGAAGGCACTCTCTCGGGCGAAGCCAGCCTCAAGCGCGTGCTCACCGCGCGTCAGCTCGTGATGCTCGGCATCGGTGCCGTGATCGGAGCGGGCATATTCGTTCTGACCGGACAGGCGGCGGCGCACTACGCCGGACCGGCAGTGGTGCTGAGCTTCGTCATCGCGGGTATCGCGTGCGCGTTCGCGGGACTGTGCTACGCGGAGTTCGCCTCGATGCTGCCGGTCTCGGGCAGCGCCTATTCCTACGCGTACGCGACCCTCGGCGAGGGCGTCGCCTGGTTCATCGGCTGGATGCTGGTGCTCGAGTACCTGTTCGCGGCCTCGACCGTGGCAGTCGGCTGGTCTGGTTATCTCAACAGCTTCCTCGGGCTCTTCGGCGCCGCGCTGCCCGATGCGCTCGCCAGCGCCCCGCTCGCGTACTCGAAGGGGACGCTGACCTTCACGGGCGCGATCGTGAACCTGCCCGCCGTCGCCATCGTCGCGGCGATCACCGGCCTGTGCTACGTCGGCATCACCCAGTCGGCATTCGTCAACTCGATCATCGTCGCCGTCAAGGTCGCGGTGATCCTGCTCTTCATTGCCTTCAGCCTCCAGTTCGTGAACGTGGACAACTGGGCGCCCTTCATCCCGCCCGCGGAGGAAGGCGGCCGCTACGGCTGGCTCGGCGTGCTGCGCGCCGCGTCGATCGTGTTCTTCGCCTACATCGGGTTCGATGCCGTTTCGACCGCGGCGGGCGAGGCGAAGAATCCACAGCGCGACATGCCGATCGGCATCCTCGGCTCGCTCGCGATCTGCACGCTGCTCTACATCATCGTCTCGGCGGTGCTCACGGGCCTTCTGCCCTACTCCCAGCTCGGCACGCCCAAGCCGGTCGCCACGGCGCTCGAGGCCTACCCGAGCCTGCTGTGGCTCAAGACGCTGGTCGAGATCGGTGCGATCGCGGGGCTCTCCTCGGTGATCCTGGTCATGCTCATGGGGCAGCCGCGCATCTTCTACACGATGGCGAAGGACGGCCTTCTGCCGCGCCTCTTCAGCCGCGTGCATCCGAAGTTCCGTACGCCGCACGTGAGCACGATCATCGTCGGCGTGATCGCCGCCACGCTCGCGGGGCTCCTGCCCATCGGTGTACTGGGCGATCTCGTCTCGATGGGCACGCTGCTCGCGTTCGCCACGGTGTGCGTCGGCGTGCTGGTCCTGCGCTACACGCGCCCGGACCTGCCGCGGCCCTTCCGTGTCGCCTTCGCACCGGTCGTGTGCACGCTCGGCGCTCTCGCGTGCCTCACGCTCTTCACCATGGCGTTCCTCGACAACTGGCACTGGATGAGCGCCTGGATCCTGGTCGGCATCGCCGTCTACTTCGGCTACGGCTACCGCCACAGCCGGCTGCGTGAGCGCGCGAATGGCGCAGCCAGTGCGCAGCCGGTGGTGCGATAGACCGGAGACGTCAGACGACAGGATTCCCGCCAGGGACGGCGACAATCGGGCGCGCGGACTCTCCGCGCGCTTCACCTCAGGAACAGAAGACCAGAACGAGCGGACCGCGCGGAGTGAGCGGCGGCGTCAGCCGCCGCTGTCCTCATCCGACTGCGCGCGCCGCGACATGAGGGCGCGCAGCCGCAGATTGATCATCTCCACGCCGACCGAGAAGGCCATCGCGAAGTAGAGGTATCCCTTCGGGATCTCGAAGTGGAAGCCCTCGGCGATGAGCGCCACGCCGACCAGGATCAGGAACGCGAGCGCCAGCACCTTGATGGTGGGATGACGGTCGACGAAGGCGCTGATGGATCGCGACAGCCACATCATGAACAGGATCGCGATGACGATGGCGGCCACCATGATCGGCAGGTCGTCGGCGAGGCCCACCGCCGTGAACACCGAATCGAGTGAGAAGACGATGTCGATGACCGCGATCTGCGTCACGATCATCACGAAGCTGGAATAGACCGGCGCACTGCGGGGCTCGGCCGCGCCCTCGAGCGTGTGGTGGATCTCGAGCACGCTCTTCGCCAGCAGGAACAGCCCGCCGAGGAACAGGATGATGTCGCGCCCCGACACGCCGTGATCGCCGATGTGGAACCAGGGCTTCGTGAGGCGCGTGAGCCAGACGATCGAGAACAGCAGCGCGATGCGCGTGAGCATCGCCAGGGCGAGGCCCGTGACCCGCGCCGATTCCCGCCGATGCTCGGGGAGCCGCCCGACGAGAATCGAGATGAAGATGATGTTGTCAATCCCGAGACGGATCTCGAGGGGGGTAAGGGTACCGAATGCAAGCCACCCTTAAGAG
>QGVD01000147.1 GCA_003242685.1 Pseudomonadota bacterium
AAAGAGCCGCGTGATCGCATCCCGGCTCTCGACGTGCGTGAGCGTATCGCCCATGCAGACGACGACGGCTGCCGAAGCGGCTGCGGCATTGCGCATGAAGTCCAGCAGGTCGCCCTCGACCGCGCGGATCGGGTGTGTTCCCGCATGAGCGCGAAGCTCATCCAGTAACCGTGCGCTCGTGTCGATCGCCGAGACCGAGAACCCGAGCCCGGCGAGCGCGAGCGACTGAAAGCCCGGGCCGCATCCGAGATCGACAGCGCTGGCGCCTCCCCGCGCGGCCCGGACGCCGAGACGCTCCAGGAGCTGCCGCTGCTCCGCGACCTTCGCCTCGAACGGCACGCCGAACATCCACGTGTAGTGCTCGGCGAGCAACGCCTCGTAGTGCCCGGCCGGTGTCCGCGGCCCGGATTGCGCGCTGATGTCCATTGCTGCCCCTCCCGGTCTACCGGCTTTACTCACCCCCCGCCGTCTTCGATTTCGCCTTGCGCGCCGGCCGTGCGCCGCGGCGGCGTGGGTCGTTCTCGCGCAGACGCGCGATCTCACGCGTGAACACTTCCTCGCAGCGCGCGGCGAAGTCGATGAGCAGCTCGAGCTCCTCGCGGCTGTAGCGCGACCAGAGCTCCCGCATCGCGCGATCCAGCGGCTGGTAGAGCGGCGCGATCTTCTGCAGGGCTGCGGGACGGATACTCGCGAACACCTTGCGCCGGTCGGCCGCATCACGCTCGCGTTTGATGAAGCCGGCCTTCTCCAGCCGGTCGAGCACGCCGGTGATCGCACCCGTCGTGAGACCCGTCGCGGCCGCGAGCTCGCCCGCTGTCACTCGGCCCTTCAGATTGATGAGGTCGAGGCACTCGAGATCGCTCGCCCCGATGCCGAGGCGGTCGGCGACCGCCTGGCCGAAGAGCACGCCCCGTGCGCTCATGCGGCGCAGGTGCTGATCCAGCCTGTCGAGCAGCGCGCGCGACTCCACTCTTGACTCCGCGGCAGTCACGTCGATATTCTCTTAGTTACTGAGATATTTAGTCAGGAAGTATCACTATCGAAAAGATTCTAGACGGGCGTGCGGTCCTCGCGCCACCTCTTCCTCCGGGGAGCGCGCACGTACGGCCCGAGGGAATCCCACGCGGTAAAGGAGTACTCCGGAATGAACGCAACGATCCTCTCCACGCGCGAGCTGCTCGCGGCGCCGGGCCTCTACGTCAGCCTCGCGCTGCTTCTCATGATGATCGGCGGAAGCCTGTTCGAGCATCTCGTCATCGATCCGGCCTGGCCGGAGAACCTCTCGGTGATCCAGCCCGAACAGGGCGGTGTGAACCGCAAGATCTTCTGGATTCCGATCCACATCGCCACGACGGTCGCGCTGCTGGTCGCGCTCTGGGCCAACTGGCACGCGACGGGCGTGCGCAACTGGGTGATCGCCGGCATCGCCTGCTACGTCGTGATGCGGGCCTGGTCGGCGGTGTACTTCATTCCCCTCGCGCTCGAGTTCGAGGCGGCTGCGGACATGACGTCCGCGTTGCGCGAGACCGCTGAGCGCTGGGTCACGCTGAGCGTCGTGCGCTCGCTGCTCGTGGTCGGGGCGGCCGGCGCATTCACCGTCGCCGCGCTGCGCACGTGAGATGCCGCGCCGGCCGGAAAGGCCCGCCGGGGCGCGCGGCGCCCCGGCGGAAGGGAATCACGATACCGGCTGTCCCGCCACGCCGTACATCGCGAACCAGGCGAGCATCCTCTGCCAGGCGTCTTTCGCGGACCTCTCGTCGTAGCTCGGACGATAGTCCGCGTTGAAGCCGTGCTGAGCACCGGGATACACCTGGATCCGGGTCTGGAACTTCGCCTTCTTCAGCGCCTTGCGCATCTTCTCGACGTCGCTCAGCGGAATGCCGTTGTCCTTCTCCGCGTAGAGACCGAGCACGGGTGCCTTGAGATCGGCGGCGACGTCGATCGGATGCTTCGGCTGCAGCTCGCTCGCCTGACCCGTCAGCCGGCCGTACCAGGCGACACCGCAGTTGAGCTCGGGATTGTGCGCGGCGTAGAGCCACACGATGCGGCCGCCCCAGCAGAAGCCCGTGATCGCGAGACGATCGGTATCCGCATGGCCGGTGCTCTTCGCCCATGCCACGGCCGCATCCAGATCCGCCATGACCTGCGCATCGGGCACTCTGGAGACGATCGGGAGGATGTCCTGGATGTTCGTGAGCTTCGAGACGTCGCCCTGACGCGCGAACATCTCGGGTGCGACGGCGAAATACCCTGCCTTCGCGAGCCGGCGGCACAGGTCCTTGATGTGCTCGTGCACGCCGAAGATCTCCTGCACGACGAGCACGACCGGGAACGGTCCACCCTTCTCCGGCATCGCGCGGTAGCCGGGGATGGAAACGTCACCGACCGGGATCTGCACCTCTCCCGCCGTGAGACCTTCGGCGCTCGTGGTGATTGTCTGGGCCGATACCGGCTGCACGGCGAGCGCGAAACCCGTGGCGAGCGACGTGACGATCACCTCGCGGCGCGACAGCTCCGTACGCGGCAGGAAGTTGACGAGATCCGGATGGACGCTTCCGTCGTTCATTGGCGTAGCTCCGTCGAACGGGGAGACCCTCTGAAGTCTTTCTCGATTGCCTTCCGCATCACTTCGCGAGCGGATGCGGCCGCATCTGGAAATGCACGACGAGCGGGCGCGTCCCCTTGCCGCCCTCCATGAGCCACGGCGTGCGATCGCCGCTCGGTACCCAGATGCCCCGGCCCTTCCAGCCTCCATCCGGATCGTCGATGCGACCCTCGAAGCCCTTGGTGTAGAAGCCGAGCGGATAGGGAATCCGCAGCGTGACGAAACGTCCTTCGACGAGCGCATGCACGCCGTCGAAGAGATTGCCCGTCGCCATGGGCACGTTCGCGCCGAGGCCCAGGGTGTTGTGCTGATCGACCCAGGTGTAATAGCTCGACTCGATACTCTCCTCGGGCTGATCCGGGAATGCGGGGCCTGGCAGGCGGTGGAACGTCCAGCCTTCAGGACAATGCCCGCCCGTCGCCTGCGGGCCATTCAGCGGCCCCTTGCACTTGCGGCGGTCGAACTCGCCGAGATGTCCGCCGCCCAGGGAGACCCACACCACGCCGGTCGCATCGATGTCCGCGCCGCGGACGCCATAGCCCGGCGGCGGCACCTCGGAGATCTCCGAGAGCA
>QGVD01000087.1 GCA_003242685.1 Pseudomonadota bacterium
CCATCACGCTTCATCAGCTTCGAAACCTGGCGTTCGGCGCCGGTTGCGCCGGCCAGTGCGCCGCCGACCTCATCGCGCGCGGAACCCGGTCCGTTTTCGTCGTGACCGCAGCGCCTGTCGTGAAGCTGGGCGAGTCTCTCTTCGCCGGGCTGCGCAGGGGAGGATGTGAGGTCACCGTGTGGCCCAACGTCGGCGGCGAACCGGGCATTCGCGACTTCGAATCCGCCCTCTCGGATGCGCGCGATGCGAGGGCGGACGCCATCGTGGGGCTGGGGGGCGGCAGCGCCATGGACGTCGCGAAGCTCGTCGCCGCGTTCCTCGATGGATCTCAGGACCTTCGGGACGCCTTCGGAGTGGGGCGACTCCGCGGACGTACGACGCATCTGGTGTGTCTCCCGACGACGGCGGGCACGGGGAGCGAAGCCTCGCCGATCGCCATCCTCCTCGACGAGGCCGATGAGCTGAAGAAGGGTGTGGTGAGCCCTCATCTCGTCCCCGATGCGGCGTACGTGGATCCGCTGCTCACCGTGTCCGTGCCGCCGGCGGTGACGGCCGCCACCGGCATCGACGCGCTCACTCACTGCATCGAAGCCTTCGCGAACCGGTTCGCGCATCCCGTCGTCGACAACTACGCGATCGAGGGCATACGGCTCATCTCGCGCAACCTCCTGCGAGTCGTGGAGAATGGCGCGGACATCGAGGCGCGTACCCAGGTGGCACTCGGCAGTCTCTACGGCGGATTGTGTCTGGGGCCGGTCAACACCGCCGCCATTCATGCGCTGTCCTATCCGCTGGGCGGGGAGTTCCACATCGCGCACGGCGTGGCGAACGCGCTGCTCATGACACACGTTCTGGAGTTCAACCTTCCCGCTGCGCCCGCGCGATACGCAGAAGTCGCCATCGCGCTCGGTGCCGAGCGCGGTCGGGACGACATGGAAACCGCGCAACGCGGTCTCGAGCGCCTGCGGGAGCTCTCGCGCCGCTGCGGCCTGCCGTCGCGCCTCCGTGAATTCGGCATCGACGAATCCGCCATCGATCGGATGGCGCGCGCGGCGATGACCGTGCAGAGACTCCTCGAGCGCAATCTCAGGACCGTGACCGAGCAGGATGCCCGCGCGATCTACCGGGCCGCCCTATGATCGGCCGGTGGTACGCGCAGGCCAACGCGAAAGTCCGCCGGGTCTTCTGGACCTGCTCCGTCGCGTGGGGCCTCGACTCCATGGACGGGCTGGTCTACCAGTACCTCATTCCGTCCCTGCTGCTCGCCTTCGGGATGTCCCTGACCGAGGCGGGCTCGATCGCGAGCGCCAACTACTTCGCATCCGCCGTTGGCGGCTGGCTCGGAGGATGGCTCTGCGACCGCTTCGGCCGCGCGCGCATTCTCCAGATCACGATTCTCTGGTTCTCGTTCTTCTCCTTCCTCTCGGGCTTCGCGCAGTCGTATGAGCAGCTCCTCGTCATCCGCGTCCTGCAGGGACTCGGATTCGGCGCGGAGTGGGCCGTGGGTGCCGTGCTGCTCGGCGAGATGGTCGAGCGCAGGCACCGCGGCAAGGCCGTGGGCACGATGCACAGCGCCGCCGCCGTCGGCTCGGGCCTCGCGGCTCTGCTCGCAGGGCCCGTGGCGTCGTCGTTCGCACCCGAGTACGGCTGGCGCGTGGCGTTCTGGGCAGGAGCGCTGCCCGCAGTGCTCGTGTTCTTCGTGCGCCGGAGCGATGACGACTCGGAAGTCTACAAGGAGGCCATACGCCGCGCACGCGCGGCCGGACGCAAGACGAAGGTGCTCGCCATCTTCTCACCGGCGATGCTGCGCACGACGGTGCTGGCCTCGCTCCTCGCGCTCGGCGCGCAGGGCGCCGGATACGCGGTGAGCAACTATCTGACGGCGTTCCTTCAGCACGAGCGCGGGCTTTCGGCGAGCGTCGCGGGACTCTACGTGCTGGTGAACAGCGCGGGCGGTTTCTTCGGCTTTCTCGCGAACGCGAGCCTCACTGATCGGGTGGGGCGGCGCCGCATCTTCCAGCTCTTCGGCGCCGGCTTCGTTCTCGCGGCCGCGTTCTATCTGTACGCGCCTCTCGGGAGCTCACCCTTCCTGCTGCTGCTCGCCGGGTTCGTGTACGGGTTCTTCCAGTTCGGCATCTACGCATCCTTCGGTCCGTACTTCACGGAGCTCTTCCCGACGGAAATGCGCGGCACCGGGCAGGCGTTCGCCTACAACTTCGGCCGCGCCTGCAGCGGTCTCTTCATCCAGAGCGTGGCGCTCGTCGCGGCGCTGACGAGTCTCGGCAACGCCATGCTGATCGTCGGCGCGACGGGCATGGCGTGCGCCATCGTCGCCACTCTCCTCCTTCCCGAAACGGCGGGACGCGATCTCGCCGCGCTCGATTGCGAACCGGACCCTCCTCGAGCGGCAGGGGAGTCCACCCTCGAAGTCAGGTGAAACGAAAGGGCGACTGAATGAACCGCACGGAGCGGCTGCTTGCCACGCTCGAACTGCAGAACCGGCTGATGGAGTACTGGCACGACGTCGACACCAACTGGGGCCGCAGGGCCGGGGAGTACTACACGGAGGACGCCGTTTTCGAGGGCCCGGAGGCGAGCTACCACGGCAGGGCCAAGATCGAGGAGTTCTATCGCTGGCGCGAGAAGCGTGGACAGCGGACTGCGGTACATGCAGTGAGCAACTTCCGCGTGGAATTCGAAAGTGACTCTCGTGCGACGAGCACGTGGTATCTGCTGCTCTATGCAGCGGACGGCGCTCCGGTGCTGCCCACGCATCCGCCCATTCAGATCGCGCTCGTGACGGATAAGTGCGTGAAGGATGAAGCCGGCAACTGGCGCTGGTCCTGCCGCAGGTTCGAAGCGCTGTTCCAGGGCGGCACTCCGCCGACGAATCCGAAGCTGTGACACGACGAGCACGATGACAACGAAATTGATGGATGCGGAAACATGTGTTGATCGCTGCGGAGATCGCGCGGGAAAACGCTTTCATGCGTGCAAAAACGTGTAGTAACGTTCGATGCAACGAGCGACGTGCCGCATCGATTCGGGATTCTGTCTGAGGCATTTCATGTACGGTCCGTCCGATCCTCGATCCAGGCTCGCTTCATCCGGTGCACCCGTTTCACCGTACGGTGCCGACTCTGCATCGACGGCGTTCGCACCGGCGGATTACCTCAGGTTTCACGAGCTGCCTCCCTCGGAAGTCTCGAGCGCGGCGCGCACCTGGTACGGAAGAGGGCAGAACTTCATCGTCGCGTACACCGAAGCAGACGGCAGGACGGTTCTCGAGCGTGATGCTCAGCCGGACGAGTACGTGCTGCTGCTGCCGCAGGCCGATACGGTCGTGCACATCACCGCTCCGGGTGAGAGCGTCGAGGTCGAGGGGAACTCGCTGGTGGTCATTCCACCCGGACAGAGCTCCATCACGGTGAGCGGCGGAACGATCGTGCGCGTGTTCAGCGCACGCAGCGCGGATCTCGCCGCGAAGTGCCTGAATGCCGCGTCGTACGCCGAGCCGCGTCCGCGCATTCCCCCGTATCAGCCATGGCCGGATCCGCCAGACGGATTCCGCGTGCGCGTGTACGGCCTCGACGTGCCGCCTCAGGAAGACCGCTTCGGCCGCATCTGGCGCTGCACGACGCTGATGATCAACGTGATTCCGCGTGAGCCGCCGCGGGACGTCACGCGCCTCTCACCGCATCATCACGAGGACTTCGAGCAATGCTCGCTCGCGCTCGAAGGCTCCTTCACGCATCACCTGCGCTGGCCCTGGGTGGCGAACCAGAACCACTGGCGGGAGGACGAGCATGTCGTGTGTCCGGCGCCTTCGATGGCCGTGATCCCGCCGCCGGCGATTCATACCTCGGTCGCAACGGACCCGGTCGGCAATCAGCTCGTCGACATCTTCGCACCGCCGCGTATCGACTTCTCGCAAATGAAAGGCTGGGTGCTCAATGCCGACGAGTACCCGATGCCCTGAGACGATGTGAACGGATCATCGATGACGCAGGCCGCACCGAACCCGAGCGACGCGCTGCTTGAGGACGCTCCGATCGTCGATGCGCACGCGCACATCTTCACCAGGGACATGCCGCTCGCGGCCTCCGCGTGGCACCGGCCGGAGTACGACTTCACGGCAGAGGACTACCTGCGAACGCTCGATGCGCACGGCGTGCACTTCGGCGTGATCGCCGGCATCAGCATCTACGGCTACTACAACGACTACATGCTCGAGATGCTGCGCAAGTACAAGCGGCTGCGCGGCACCGTGAACATTCCGCCTACGACGCATCGCTGGATCCTCGAGCGCATGAAGGCGGACGGGATCGTCGGCGTGCGTCTGCAGCTCACGCGGCGCAAGGAGCTGCCCGATCTCGCGAGCGAGGAGTACAGACTGCTCTTCCGTCGCGTAGTCGACCTCGACTGGCACGTGCACGTGGTGGTCGAGGGACATCTGTGGCCTGCCGTGCTCCCGAAGCTGGAAGCCACCGGAGTGAAGCTGGTCATCGACCACTTCGGCCATCCTGACCCGGAGGAGGGCGAGAACTGCGCGGGGCTTGCCGCCGTGCTGCGGTCGGTGGAGAAGGGCCGCACCTGGGTGAAGCTCTCCGCAGGCTACCGGCTCACGTGGGCCGAGAACGGACAGACCCACCGCGACCCGAAAGCGGACGAGCTCGCGCGGCGTGCGGCGCGAAAGCTCCTCGAGCACGCAGGGCCAGAGCGGCTCCTGTGGGGCAGCGACTGCCCGTTCGTGGGTTTCGAGTCCGCCGTAACGTATCGGGACACGCTCGAAGACTTCCACACGTGGGTGCCCGACCGGACAGCCCGCCGCAAGATGTCCGATACGGCACTGAAGCTGTTCTTCAGCTGAGCGCGCGCACTCAGGCGCGTCTGATCGGCGCGCCTCCGGGAAGGTATCAGCTCAGTGACAGCGGCGGCGCGGACAGATGCGCCTTGCGGTACTGGCGCGGCGTGACGCCGAAGTGGTCGCGGAACACGCGCGTGAAGTGGGCCGCGCTGTTGAAGCCGTAGCGGAAGGCGATGTCGGTGAGCGTCTGACCGCGCCACAGCGGACTTGCGATCTGCCGCGCGCACTCCTCGAGCCGCCGGCGCAGGATGTACGCCGAAACCGTTTCCCGCTCCGGCGCGAAGAGCATCCGCAGATACCGCGGCGAGATGCGCAGCGCACGGGCGACCATGCCCGGCGACAGATCGGGATCCTTGAGGTGCGTCTCGATGAACTGTCGTGCCTCCGCGCGGCGGGCCGAGACGACGGAAGACTCTGCGATCCAGGGATCGAAGGCGAGGGCGTACGAGGTCGACAGCACTTCGAGCATGGCCCGCGTGACCATCGCATCGAACTTCGTCGGCAGGCCGCGCTCGACCTGATCCCAGAGTGTCTGGACCATGGTAGCCGCGGAAGCGGTGAAGGCCTCGCGCGCCGGGAGTTTCAATCCACACACGCGCTCGGGATTCGGAAGATAGGTGCGCAGCGTCTCGGGGCGCAGCCTCAGAATGATGAAATCGGCCGTGTTCGTGAAGCGCAGGCGATGCGGCGTGGCGTTGTCGCAGAGAGTGAAATCACCCTCTTCGAGCGTGATCTCGTGCCCGTAGTGCGAGAACACCGAGCTGCCGCGAAGCTGCATGACGAAGGAGAACAGACGCCGCGGCGACCGCTCGATGTGGGAACGGGTGCGCTCGATGTCAGTGGGCTTGCAGCGCACGCGGGCGATGCCGAGATCGCCGACGTGATCGAGCTTCAGCTCCGCTTCGAATTCCTGGTGATCGAGCGGATTGAACGTCACCTGGGCGAAGCGTGACGAATAGACCTGATTCCAGTAGTTCGTCCGGGTATCAGGCGGGACGTGGCTGGTGCTGTAGACGTCCAAGTTGCCGCCCCCTCGTTGCCTTCGGCCGGCGGCCGGTCGCATCGATGAAGGACCGGTCGCCCTCGGATCTCTGCGAATACTATAGCGAAGACGTCGGCTATTCACACATTTCCAAAGGGCATGGGGCGAGGTTCGCGCGCCGGTCCGATCTGGTGCACGGAACCGGCGCGCGACGCACCGTCAGAAGCGCTTCTCGAACGATACGAACCACTCGCGGGGACGCCCGGGCTGGGCGTCCGTCTGCGGATAGCCGAGCCCCTGATAATCGAACACGTTCACCCAGTAGAACTCGTCGAACAGGTTCGTGGCACCCGCTGCGATCGTGAAGTCGAGATCGGAGTTGTCGTACGTGACGCGCGCGTTGAACAGCGAGCGCGCGGGCATCAGGTGGTTGTACTTGGTCGACGTGCCGCTCACGATCTGACTGCTCTCGAACGTCCAGTCGAGGCGCGGCGTGACCGTCCCGCCCAGCGTGTCCAGCGCGAAGCGGTACTGGATGCCGGCGTTCGCGGTCCAGAAGGGATTTCCCTGCCGCCGATTGACGGCGCGTTCGGCGATGTCGGGCGCCCAGAACTTGGACCAGCCGACGGAGCCGTTGATGAGCAGCGCGTCGGTCGGCGCGATGGTGTACTCCAGCTCCGCACCGCGGATCGTCGCCGGCAGGTTGCGATAGTACGTGCGGCCGATGCAGACGATGCCGGTGTTCGTGGGCAGCGTCTGCGTGCTGCAGCGGGTGGAGCCCGGAGGGCCGCCCGGCAGCGGCTCGAGCTGCTGGTTGCCGGGAATGGGCTGCAGGTTGTTGTCGAGCGCGGCTTCCGCACCGCCGATCGCGGCTGGACGGTTCTTGAAGTCCGTGTAGAACACGGCGGCATTCAGGCGAAGCCGGCGGTCCCACAGATCCAGCTTGGCGCCGAGCTCGTAGGCGACGTCGTCGTTACCGTCGAACTGCCCGACCTGCGTCACCTGCAGCGGACGCGGGTTGTAGCCGGGCAGCGAGTTGCCCGATGCGGCGGAGGTGTAGAACAGCGCGGTGTCGCTGAACTGATAGTTCACGCCGAACTTCCAGCTCGCCTTCTCCTGCTGAGGCACGACGACGAAGCGGATGTCGCTCGGGCTCGGGCTGACGTCCGCGAGGTTGCTGAAGTTGACGACCTTCTCGTCCTCCGAGTAACGGCCACCGAGGATGAAGCTCCACCGATCGCCGAAGGGTCGCAAGGTGACGTTCGCGAACACCGCCTTCGTCTGCGGCTCGTAGGTGGTGAAGAGCTTGCGCTGTCCGCCCACCGAGCCCTGAGCGAGCGCGGCGTGCTGCACGCCCCTGGCGTCGAAGTAGAAGATGCCGCCGACCCAGTCCATGAGGGGCGAGCGGCCCGAGAGCCGGACCTCCGTGGTCACGTACTCGTTCTTGATATCGTTGATCACGTGCTCCACGACGAGCGGCGTGCCGTCGGTGTCGAACGTGTGGATCTCGTCCAGCAGGCGGTAGCCGACCACGGCGGTGAGATCGATGTTGTTTCCGAGCTCCCAGACGAGCTTGCTCGACACACCCCAGTTGAGGAGGTTGTTGTGTGTCGGAAACTCGTAGCCGCCGCGGGTGTAGCGGCCGTCTACCATGGTGCCGTTGTAGTACGTGTTGCCCGGGATCACCGTGCCGGCCGGAATGCGGTCCTCGTAGGTGACGTAGGTGGTGTACGGGTCGCCCGTCATGAAGCGCTGATCGATCACGAGACCGAAGTAGGCGGCCTGCGTCTGCATGTTGGTGTTGGCGCGGCTCGGATCGATGTCCACGATGGCGTCCGCCGGATTGTCGGACCGGTCGCGGACGTAGTCACCCGTCAGCGTGAGGCGCACGCTGGGGGTGGCTTGCCACAGGAGCGATGCGCGTCCGCCGTGCACGTTCTCTCCGCCC
The DNA here is from genome assembly GCA_003242685.1 of Pseudomonadota bacterium. GTDB lineage: Bacteria > Pseudomonadota > Gammaproteobacteria > Steroidobacterales > Steroidobacteraceae > ZC4RG24. Next base: position 7,798 of record QGVD01000087.1, read on the forward strand.
AGGCGGCCGATGGTGCAGTCGTCGGGCGTGAAGTTCGGCGTCCTGGTCATCAGCACGTTCGAGATCGGGAAGGTGCCGGCCAGCTCCGGCGTGCCGCGGCGGATCATCTCGCAGGTGAAGTCCAGCCGCTTCTGGTAACCCTCGCGCTGCTTCGACAGGCCGGAGACCATGAGCGCCAGGTTCTCACCGAGGGGCAGGCTGAAGCCCGCGCGCACGTCCCGCCGGTCGAACTGACCGGTGGTGAACGAGGCATAGCCGCTCGCCTCGGAGAGAGAAGGCTGCCGACCCACGATGTTCACGGCGCCCGCCAGCGAGTTGCGGCCGAAGAGGGTGCCCTGTGGTCCGCGCAGCACCTCGATGTGATCGACATCGAGCAGGTCGAAGTTCGCACCGAGCAGAACCGGGTAATAGACCTCGTCGATGTAGAACGCGACCGCGCCTTCGCCCGCGAGGCTCGTGTCACCGGAACCGATGCCGCGGATGAAAGCGGAAACGCCGGGACCGAACGCGCCGTGCACGCGGCGGAACTGGGAGTTCGGTACCACCGACGTGAGGTCTGACATGTTGGTGATGCCGCGCTCCTGCAGCGCGTCCGCGGTGATCGCCGTGATGGCGATCGGCGTCTCCTGGAGATTCGTCGCCTGACGGGTGGCGGTGACCACGATGTCCCCGAGGTGCTCGAGCTCGCCCTGCGAAGCCGTAGAGGCCAGGGAGCGTGCGTCCGTCTGCTGAGCCGCCCCGTCCGTGGCTGCCGGCGCGTCGGCCTGAGCATTGGCGTGGAAGGCAGCGCCGAGCATGAGCAACGTGGATACTGTTGAACGGACCAACGATCTGCCGCGCATCAACCAACCCCCTTGTATCCCGCTATTGTGGTGCGGACATCCGGACGCCGGGCATGACCGGCGCCAGGGCCTCGAGCTACCCCGGCGATGTTTTAGTGGGACGGCGCGGCGAAAACTTGTCCGGAAGGGCAATGCCTTTTGCGGGTTCGCGACACCCCTCTTCAGAGTCAGCGTTGCGACGCCCGGTGCCGACCGTGCCAGCACCGTCGGCGCTGTCGCGCGCACGCATCAGCGGCTGACCTGAGGTGACGAGTGCCGTGCGAGAATGGGAGCCGTTCAGAGGTTGAGCAAGAGGGATCGATCCTTCCCGGGGCGCCGTCGATGACCGACGCGAGGAGAGAGAACGTAATGAGCACGCCATCAGCGCAACGTCAGCGGTTCGTCGATCTGAGCCACACCGTCGAAGACGGCATGGAGACGTACCCGGGACTGCCCGCGCCGTGCATCTGCGATTTTCTGACCCGAAAGCAATCCCGCGCGCACTACGCCGTTGGCACGGAGTTCCACATCGGCAAGATCACCATGGTGGCAAACACCGGGACGTACCTCGACGCACCGTTCCATCGATACGCTGACGGAAAGGACATCGCCGATCTGGATCTGGAGTCGATCGCGGACCTGCCCGGCGTCGTGATTCGAGCAACAGACCGCAGCGGTCGCGCCATCGCACGCGATGCCTTCTCAGGTGCCGACGTACGAGGCAAAGCCGTTCTCGTGCATACCGGTTGGGCCGTTCACTGGCGTACGCCGCGGTATTCCGAGGGGCATCCGTTCCTGACGGAAGACGCAGCGGTCTATCTCAAGGAGCAGGGCGCCCGGCTCGTCGGAATCGATTCCCTCAACATCGACGATACGTCCGACGGGCGCCGGCCCGTGCACACGATCCTGCTCGGCGCGGACATTCCGATCGTCGAGCACATGCGCGGACTGGAGCAGCTCCCGGGCTCCGGGTTCCGTTTCTCCGCCGTGCCCGTCAAGGTGAGGGGAATGGGAACGTTTCCGGTGCGGGCGTTCGCAATCTTGCCGGTGCGGAGCTTGGAATCAGGGAAGTGAAGACTGGGCCATGCGTCGATCGCGCTCCTCGCGGTCCGCATCGCACGAGTCCTCCCGATTGCCGGCTGAATGCCTTCCCTGCTATCGTTTCCGTTAATCCGTCCAGTCGAAGCGGCACGAAACAAGAACATCCGCCACGTGCATGCCCACGGATAGTTTCCGGGCCACGCAGCGATGAGCGTCACAGATCACGACGCACCCATGCCATTCGGGCGCACGTGCTGAGATCCGTCAGCGCCGGAGCCGGGTGTGTACAGCCCGTACCGGGTATCACGCGCACGTCACGCATCGAAGCTTCGACCTGCCGGTAGCAATGATCCGATGAAGCGGCGACGGGCCGCGGATCCGTGGTGTGCGGATGGTCTGCGCGCGCCCACGGCGCCTGTTACTCCTTACTTGTCACGTTAGCCAGACACCAGGAATCTGCTTGAAAACACCGATGCGATCACTGTTTTGCGGAACTCTTGCCGTTGCATGGATCGGAAGCGCTGCCCTGGCGCCGGCCAGGGCGCAGGAGATCAGTCCTCAGTCGCTTCTCAATGAGAGGTATCAGCAGTTTCTCGAGCAGGGGCTGAAAGCGGGAAGCGAAGAACGGGCTTGCGATGACACGTGGAAGGTCGTAGGCGAGTTCCTGAAGGTCGCGCAGGAGATCGAACGGCAGCGCACGGCCGTTACCGGACACGTTCGCTTCGGATTCAACGGCGATGAGGCAGGTATCGAACGGTCGTTCAAGGGATCGATAGACACCCGATTGAACATCGGAGTGTATCCGCGGCAGCTGCGTTTGGCGGCAGGCGCGTCGCTGCGTTTCGAGGACAAGCAGGACGGCAGAGACTTCAATGAAGACGTCACCAGCATACTGGCGAACTACGACCACTACCTGACGCCGCGCCTCGAGCTCTTCGGTTTCGTCGAACGCTTCACCGACAGCTTCCTGCGCATCGATCAGCGGTACGAGATCGGTCTGGGAGTAAAGCTCGAGCGCACTTCGAGGGCGCGCGGGGAGCGCTATGAGCGTCGGAGGCACAGGATTCTGCCGGCCAGCGAGTACGGCAGCGATCACTGCCGCTCGGCCTACACCGCGGAGGGCTGTCGCATGCTCGAACGGCTCTCGCGCAGGAGAGAAGAGGCGGCCAGGCTGATCGTCGATTCGCAGCGGGCGAAGTGCCTTGCTCAGGGCATGAGCCCGTCCGAGAATCTCGCGGACTACCTCCTTGGCTCACCCGGAGAGGCAGCGGAAGTAGTCGCTGCGGTCAACGAGGACACGCCCGAGGCTCGCCGCGCGCAGGCAATGCTCGACCCGCTGTATGAGACACTGCGCAAGAGTCATGCACGGTTCGAAGCGGGTCTGTCTCTGGCACTGCTTTCCGAATTCGAGCAACCCGGCACGCTCGATGTCGAGATCCTCACCCCTTCGACGGGCGCTGTCACGCAACAGTCGTATCGACCTCCCACGCAACAGGTCTTTCGGGTTTCAGTGCGCCCGATGATCCAGTGGCGCATCAACGATCTCGTGAAGCTGGACCTGGAGGCTTTCGGCAAGTGGGCCCTCGACTCAGAGCGTGCCCCTGGAGACCCTGAGGACTTCCGCATCGACGCGATCGCCCGCATGGAATGGACGCTGGGATCTCTGCTCCCGGCCTCACGCAAGCGCACGTCGCTTTCGCTGCAGTACGAGTGGCACTACGACAGTCTGCCGCCCGACGCGCGAACGATGATCGGTACCCTGGGACCGGATCAGCAACTCGTCGCGATCACGCGTGCGGAGAAGATGCATCGCGTCACCAAACTGCAGGTTGGCGTGGAATGGTAGGGCAGGGAGCCCATTCTTGCTCGCATCTCCGCGACGTGTGAAATACTGAGCCATATGGTTCAGTATCGATCCAGCCGTCTGGACTCCTCATTCGCGGCGCTGTCGGACGCCACACGACGCGGCGTCCTGGAACAGCTTGCGCGCGCAGACGCCTCGATCACGGAGCTCGCCGAGAGATTCCGTCTGACTCTTACCGGCATGAAGAAGCATGTCCGCGTCCTGGAGCAGACGGGACTCGTCATTACGGAGAAAGTCGGCTGGGTGCGGATCTGCAGGCTCGGGCCGCACCGACTCGAGGAAGAGGCGGCCTGGATCGAGCGATACCGTCAGCTCGGGGCCGCGCGCTTCGATCAGCTGGACAAGGCTCTCGAGGAACTGAAGCAACGGGATCGGGCTGGCAAACGCAGAAAGAAGAGGTGAACGGGTCATGAAGAACCTCACGACGACGGAGCGGAAGTCCGATCGCGAGCTCGTGGTCACGCGGAGCTTCGATGCGCCGGCACGCCTCGTATTCGAGGCCTGGACCCGGCCAGAGCTGTTCAAACGGTGGTGGGTGCCGAAATCGACCGGCCTGACGCTGCTTTTCTGCGAGAGGGATGTGCGGGTCGGAGGAGGGTACCGGCTGGTGTTCGCTGCCGAACCGGAGCCGGTAGCGTTCTACGGCAAGCACCTCGAGGTGACACCTTACTCGCGCCTCGTCTGGACCAACGAGGAGAGCCCGGACGGCTCCATCACGAAGGTGACCTTCGAGGAAATCGGCGGCAAGACGTGCGTCACCGTGCACGATCTCTAATTGTTCGGGTAGCCGAGATTCCCGTCCGGATTTGCCTCAACGGAGAGGTCCGTTTCGCGCCTCTCGAGCGGCTCCGGCGAGGGGAGGTGGACGTCGCCGTCGCATGGCTTCCCCATGCCCTCGATGCCAGGATGCGCGCCGCCGACGTCGTGAACATCGCGCAGGTGTTCCATCGCTCGGCGATGTCGCTGGCGTGCAGGACCGCGGCGGTCCGCAGCATCGATGCCAAGGAGGCTTCAGGCAAGACACCCTGCGTGATGCCGCGCACGCGGCGTGGTCCCATCGGATCTGGCGCGCCGCGGATCTGGGACCATCCACGACGCTGCCACCTTCGACGCAACACTACCTGCTGACGACGGTGCGGACGCAGTGGTTCTACGTGCTGGATCTCATCGGCACGGCCGCCTTCGGTCTCGCCGGCTTCATGCGTGCACAGCGAGGCTGCTACAACCTGTGGGGCGCGTTCGTATGCACTGCAGTTCCCGCAGTGGGCGGCGGCGCGCTGCTCTTCCTACTCCTGCTTCAGTTGGCGGCGCGTTACGAGCACGAACCTTGGCTGGTCACCGCGGCGATCGTCTGTACGCTGCTCGTCACGTTCACCGCCCGCATCATCGTCATCAAGTTCCGAATCCGCTCCTACCGCCTCGTAGCGCGCA
>QGVD01000088.1 GCA_003242685.1 Pseudomonadota bacterium
CCACGAACCTGCACGCGATCGACGAGATCAAGTTCCAGACGGGTCTCGGCGTCGAGGCCATCGTCGTCGAGGACGACAAGCTCCAGAAGGCCGTCGACAAGGCGATCGAGCAGGCGGACGCACAGATCTCGGCGCTCACCGAAGACGAAGGCCTCGACCTCGAAGCGCTCGAGGTCACGGGAGGCGACGAGGAGGCGGAAGGCGCCGTCACGCGCGACGACGTCGAAGACGCGCCCATCGTCCGCTTCGTCAACAAGGTCATGCTGGATGCCATCCGCCGCGGCGCGTCGGACATCCACTTCGAGCCCTACGAGAAGACCTACCGCGTCCGCTTCCGCATGGACGGCGTGCTCAAGGAGATCGCGACGCCGCCCGTGCAGCTCGCTCCGAAGCTGGCGGCGCGCCTCAAGGTGATGGCGCGGCTCGACATCGCCGAGCGGCGCATCCCGCAGGACGGCCGCATCAAGATGAGGCTGTCGAAGAACCGGGCGATCGACTTCCGCGTGAGCACCTGCCCGACGCTCTTCGGCGAGAAGATCGTGCTTCGTATTCTCGATCCCTCGCAGGCGATGCTCGGCATCGACTCGCTGGGATACGAGCCGTTCCAGAAGGAGCTCTATCTAAAGTACCTCAACAAGCCGCAGGGCATGATCCTGGTGACGGGCCCGACGGGAAGCGGCAAGACCGTCTCGCTCTACACGGGCCTCAACATCCTCAACCGCGAGGACACCAACATCTCGACGGCGGAGGACCCCGCGGAAATCAACCTGCCGGGTGTCAACCAGGTCAACATCAACCCGAAGGTGGGCCTCACGTTCGCGGCGGCGCTGCGCGCGTTCCTGCGTCAGGACCCGGACGTCATCATGGTCGGTGAGATCCGCGACCTCGAGACGGCCGAGATCGCCATCAAGGCGGCGCAGACGGGTCACCTGGTGCTCTCGACCCTGCACACGAACGATGCGCCGCAGACGCTCACGCGTCTCGTGGACATGGGTGTGAAGCCCTATGCCATCGCCACGTCCGTGAGCCTCATCATCGCGCAACGCCTCGCGCGGCGGCTGTGCCAGCACTGCAAGCAGCCGATGGACATCCCGAAGGAAGCGCTCCTCAAGGAAGGCTTCTCGGAAGCCGACGTCGAGGCCGGTCTCACGATCTACGGTCCGAAGGGCTGCTCGAACTGCACCGACGGCTACAAGGGCCGCGTCGGCATCTATCAGGTCATGCCCGTCTCCGAGGCGATCGGCCGCATCATTCTCGCGGGCGGCAGCGCCGTGGACATCGCCGATCAGGCCGCGAAGGAAGGCGTGTGGGATCTGCGCCGCTCCGGCCTAGAGAAGGTGAAGCAGGGCATCACCAGCATCGAAGAGGTCAACAGCGTCACCATCGACTGACGCGGAGTCCAGCCATGGCTCAGTCTGCAACGCAGGCCGTCAAGGCCATCAAGCGCGACATTCCCTTCACGTGGGAGGGAGTGGACAGGAGGGGCAATCGCGTCAAGGGCAAGAGCCTCGCCCCGGACGAAGCCACGCTGCGCGCGGATCTGCGTCGCCAGGGCATCGCGGCGTCCCGCATCCGCAAGCAGTCGAGCGCCTTCAAGACGAGCGGCAAGATCACGCCGGAAGACATCGCGATCTTCAGCCGTCAGCTCGCCACCATGATGGCGGCGGGAATCCCGCTCGTGCAGGGGCTGGAGATCGTCGGCAACGGTCACGAGAAGCCGGCGATGCAGAAGCTGATCCTCGACATCAAGGCGAACATCGAGGGCGGCACGTCGCTGCACGAGGCGCTCGCGAAGCACCCCCTCTACTTCGACGACCTCTACGTCAATCTCGTCGAAGCCGGCGAGCAGGCCGGTGCGCTCGAGACGCTGCTCGACAAGATCGCGACGTACAAGGAGAAGACCGAGGCGCTCAAGAAGAAGGTCAAGAAGGCGCTCTTCTATCCGGCCGCCATCGTGGTCGTGGCGATCGTCGTCACGATCGTGCTGCTCATCTACGTGATTCCACAGTTCGAGCAGCTGTTCAAGGGATTCGGTGCGGATCTGCCCGCCTTCACCCAGATGGTGATCGACCTCTCCCGCTTCGTGCAGGCGAAGGGGCTCTACCTCGCGGTCGTGACGGGCGCAGCGGCCTATGCCTTCTTCTACTTCAAGAAGCGGTCGCGGAAGATGCGCGAGTTTCTGGACCGTCTCTCACTCAAGCTCCCGGTCCTCGGCCCCATCCTGAACAAGGCGGCCGTCGCGCGTTATGCGCGCACGCTCTCGACGATGTTCGCGGCCGGTGTGCCGCTCGTCGAGGCTCTGGAGTCCGTCGCCGGCGCAACGGGCAACATCGTCTACGAGGACGCCGTGCTCAAGATGCGCGACGAAGTGGCGACGGGTCAGCGCCTGCAGCGTGCGATGGAGAACACGGGCCTCTTCCCGAACATGGTCATCCAGATGATCGCGGTCGGCGAAGAGTCGGGCTCGCTCGACGAGATGTCCGGCAAGGTCGCGACGTTCTACGAGCAGGACGTGGACAACGCCGTCGACGCCATGTCGAGCCTGCTCGAGCCGCTCATCATGGCGGTCCTCGGCATCCTCGTCGGCGGTCTCGTGGTCGCGATGTACCTGCCGATCTTCAAGCTGGGCTCGGCCATCTGACGCCGGCCGCGGCAGTCCGACGACGTGCCCGTGATCGACGCCCTCGCCGCCTCGCCGGCACTCTTCATCGGCGCCTGCCTGGTGGCGGGGCTCATCGTCGGGAGCTTCCTCAACGTCGTCATCCACCGGCTGCCGATCATGCTCGAGCGGCAGTGGCGCGCGCAGTGCGAGGAGCTCGCGCGCGAATCGGCCGGCTCGGGCCCGCAGTCGGCGCCGACCGCTTCCGCGTCGGGCACGGATGAGCGCTTCAATCTCCTCGTCCCGCGCTCGGCGTGTCCGGCGTGCAAGGCGCCGATCAGGGCCCACCAGAACATTCCCGTCCTCAGCTATCTTTTTCTGAAGGGCCGCTGCGCGGCCTGCGGCGCACGCATCAGCCCGCGCTATCCGATCGTCGAGGCGCTCACGGGAGTGATGTCGGCGGTCGTCGCGTGGAAGTTCGGCTTCGGCTGGCCGGCCGCCGCCGCGCTGCTCCTCACCTGGTTCCTCATCGCGCTGACGTTCATCGACGTCGATCACCAGCTCCTGCCGGACAACCTCACCCTGCCGCTCGTGTGGCTCGGACTGCTCTTCGCGCTGTGGGGCCCCGAAGGAAGCGGCTCGATTCCCGTCGATCTGCGCTCCAGCGTCATCGGCGCCGTCGCCGGGTACCTCAGCCTCTGGAGCGTCTATCATCTGTTCCGTCTGCTCACCGGCAAGGAAGGCATGGGCTACGGGGACTTCAAGCTCTTCGCCGCGCTGGGCGCATGGCTCGGCTGGCAGATGCTGCTGCCCGTCATCCTCGTGTCGGCTGCCGTGGGCGCGGTGACGGGCATCGTCGTGCTCGCGATCACCGGACGCGATCGCGCGACCCCCATTCCCTTCGGCCCGTTTCTCGCGGCGGCCGGCTGGCTGATGCTGCTCTTCGGACCGGAGCTCGTCTCCGGCTACCTGGGACTCTTCCGCCACGGCTCATGAGCGCCCCGCGCCCGAGCCGCACCATACGCGTCGGGCTGACCGGCGGCATCGCGAGCGGCAAGACGACGGTCGCGAAGCTCTTCGCCGCGCTCGGCGTTCCCGTCATCGACACCGACGAGCTCGCGCGCGAGGTCGTCGAGCCGGGAAGCCCCGTCCTCGCCCGGATCGTCGAGCGCTTCGGGCCCGAGGTTCTCCGTCCCGACGGCCGGCTCGACCGCGCCGCCCTGCGCGCCAGGGTGTTCGCCGATCCGCAGGCGCGCAAGGACCTCGAGGCGATCACGCACCCCGCCATCATCGCGCTCATGGAAGAGCGCTCGCGAAGCGCCGGCGGCCCCTATCAGATCCTCGCGATTCCGCTGCTCGTGGAGACCGGCGGCAGGCGCTACGTGGACCGCGTGCTGGTCGTGGACTGCGACGAGGCGCTGCAGATCCGCCGTCTGCAGGCGCGCGACGGCTCCACGCTCGCCGAGGCACAGGCCATTCTCGGGGCACAGGCCTCGCGTGCCGCCAGACTCGCGGCCGCGGACGACGTGATCGTGAACGACGGCGATCTCTCTTCGCTCCGCGATCAGGTCGAGAAGCTCCACGGGCGCTACCTCGAGCTCGCCCGGCAAGCGCAGCCTTAGCCTTCTCGCGCTGGGATCCGTGGCTCGCCGAGAGCGGTGGCGCGGATTTCCGCGCGAACGCCCTTCTCCGCCGTTCTCCGCCGTTTACGACCGGCGCAGCTGTCGCGCAGAATAAGTAAATGACCCAGCGTGAAGTGCAGGATTACGCGTCGGCGACCGAAGAAGGCGAGTCGCTGATCTTCGAGCAGCCGCTCAACGAGCGGATGCGCACCTTTCTGCGTCTGGATTTCCTCTACAGCCAGGCGCTCTACCACAACGAATCCGCGAGCCCGTGGGGCAGCCGGGCGGCGATGTCGAGCCTGCTCGACATCCTCGCCATCGCGACGCGCGGCGACGTGCGCTCGGACGTGCTCAAGGAGCTCGAGCGCCAGCTCACCATTCTCAACGAGTACCAGTCCAAGGCCGGGGTGGACACGGCACGGCTGAAGACGCTGATGGCGAACCTGCTGCGGCTGCGCACCGACCTGCTCAACGCGGGCAGCGCATTCCTGCAGCCGCTGCGCGACTCGGAGTTCCTCAACGCGATCAAGCATCGCAGCGCCATCCCCGGCGGCACGTGCGAGTTCGACCTGCCGGACTACTTCTACTGGCTGAACCGTCCGGCGGAAGAGCGCATGCGCACGTTCAGCGAGTGGCTCGGCATGCTGCGTCCGCTGTGCGATGCGATCGCGGAGCTCCTGTGGCTCACGCGCCAGAACGGCCGCACGCGCGAAGAGATCGCACGCGCCGGCGCGTTCCACATCACCTTCGACCGCGATACGCCCTATCAGCTCCTGCGGATCTCACTGCCCGCGTCGGCGGGGCTGTATCCCGAGATCAGCGGCAGTCACTATCGCTGCAGCGTGCGCTTCCTCACCTGGAACGGCATCAGCGCCCGGCCGACGCAGGCCGAAGGCGACGTGCCTTTCCTGCTGAGCTGCTGCACCTGAAAGCGCGAACCGCGCCATGAGCCCGACGCGCGTCAAGTGCCCGACCTGCGGCCGGGAGATCGAATGGTCGGAGCGCTCGCCGTTCCGTCCGTTCTGCAGCGAGCGCTGCAAGCTCATCGACCTCGGCGCCTGGCTCTCGGAGCAGCGCGGTATTCCCGATGACGCGCCGCCTGTCGCGGATCCCGGTCTCGAGCCGGATCCCGGCTCCGACGACGGCCGCTAACGCGGCATCGGCATCTCGAGCCACTTCGCGAGGAACGCCCACTGGTCGGCGAAGTCCTCGATCTGCATCCACACGGGCTTGCCGGCGCCGTGTCCGGCACGCGTCTCGACGCGGATGAGAATCGGATTCGCGCAGCCCTGCGCCTCCTGCAGCGCGGCCGCGAACTTGTAGCTGTGCCACGGGACGACGCGGTCGTCACGATCCGCCGTGGTGATCAGCGTCGGCGGATAGCACGTGCCCTTCTTCACGTTGTGATACGGCGAATACGCGTACTGCGCCTTGAAGTGCTCCGGGTTCTCGCTGAGACCGTAGTCCGACGACCACTGGCGAGCGTTGGCGCTCGCGGTGTGATAGCGGAGCATGTCGAGCACGCCCACTGCCGGCAGCGCGGCGCCGAAGAGGTCGGGACGCTGAGTCAGCGCCGCGCCGACCAGCAGTCCGCCGTTGCTGCGCCCGTGAATGCCGAGCTTTCCGGTGCGCGTGTAGCGCTCGCGGATGAGATATTCGGCCGCGGCGATGAAGTCGTCGAACACGTTCTGCTTGCGCGCGAGCGTGCCCGCCTGATGCCACTCCTCGCCGTACTCGCCGCCGCCGCGGAGATTCGCTTCCGCGTAGATGCCGCCCATCTCGAGCCACACCAGCACGGATGGACGGAAGACCGGCGTGAGTGAGACGTTGAAGCCGCCGTAGCCGTAGAGCAGCGTCGGCTGATTGCCGTCGCGCGGTGCGTCCTTGCGGCGCGTGATGAACATCGGCACGCGCGTGCCGTCCCTGCTCGTGTAGAACACCTGCTCCGTGACGTAGACGTCGGTGGATGCAGGCACGCGCGGCGTGCGCCAGGGGGTCACGGCGTTGCGCTGCACGTCGATGCGGAGGATCTGCGGCGGAGTCACGTAGTCCGTGTAGGAGAAGAACGTTTCCGGATCGTTTCCTTCGCCGTGGAAGCCGGTCACGGTGCCGAGACCCGGGAGCTGAACCTCGCCGGCAAGACGTCCGCCGGTCTCGAAGAGGCGCACTGCGCTGTGCGCGTCCTGCACGTAGCGCACGACGATGCGCCCGCCGACATAGCTCGACTCTTCGATCGCGAGATCTGACTGCGGCACGATCGTCCGCCAGGCCGCGGGCTCGGGCCGGCGCGCATCGACCGCGATCACCCGGCCGCGCGGCGCGCCGTTCGTCGTCTGGAAATAGAGCTCGTCGCCCTTCGAGCCTATGAAGATGTAGAGCGCATCCCACTCCGCGAAGAGGGGACGGACCTTCGCGTTCGGATCGCGCAGATCGAGAATGTTCACGCCGTTGCGGTCGTAGCCGTCGAACAGCGTGATGATGAGATACCGTCCGTCCTCGGTGACGGTGCCCGAAGGCACGCGGGTCGGATGATCGGTGACCGCGTAGACGAGCCGATCCTTCTCCTGCGCGTCGCCGAGACGATGGAAATGGATCGCCGGCTGCGCGGCATCGTCACCGCTGCCGTCGGGGCGTGCCGGATAGAGGCTGTAGTAGACGCCCGATCCGTCGCGCGCCCAGGACACGCCCCAGAACTTGGTGTTGCGCAAGGTGTCGGGCAGCTCCGTGCCATCATCGGCGCGGCGGAACTTCCAGATCTGCCAGTCGGTACCCCCGTCGGAGGTCGCGTAGGCGACGATCTTCCCGTCCGGGCTCGGCGAGTAGTCGCTGATCGCGACCGTCGCATCCTCGCGCACGGTGTTCGGATCGAAGAGCACGCGTCCCGGCGCGTCGACGGTGTCCGCGACGTACAGCACGTACTGGTTCTGCCTGCCGTCGTTGCGCAGATAGAAATACCGCCCGCCCCTCTTCAGCGGCACGTCGTAGCGCTCGTAGTTCCAGAGCTGGGTGAGGCGCTCCCTGATCCACTGGCGATGCGGAATGGATTCGAGGCGGGGCTGTGCGAAGCGGTTTTGTGCCTCGACCCATGCGCGCGTCTCTTCAGAGTCGAGCGCCTCGAGCCAGCGGTAGGGATCCGCGACCTTCGTGCCGTGATAGTCGTCGACGACGTCGACGCGCTTCGTCGCCGGATACGTAAGAGGCTCATCGTGCGCCGCCGGCGCACTCGCAGTGATTCCGCCGCTCGTTTCCATGCCGCTGCCCGGCGCCAGGTTCGTCCCCGGTGTCGCACCTCCGCAGGCCGCCAGCAGGCACACCGCTCCCGCCGGCAGGCCGACCCGCAGGTGGCCGTGAATTCGCTTCATCTCTAGACTCGCAGAAATTCGGTTGCCTTCGAGTCTACAGGGAGCCATGACCGCACGCATTTTCCCGCGGTTCTTCGCATCGCTCGTCGCCCTGGCGCTCGCGCAGCAGGCGCAGGCCGAAAAGCTCACGATCGAGCGCATCTTCGCCGCACCCGATCTCTCGGGCGCGAGCCTCCGCTCACCGCAGATCTCTCCCGACGGGAGGCTCGTGACCTACCTGCGCGGCAAGGACGAGGACAAGGACCGGATGGATCTCTGGGCGTACGACATCGCCGCGCGGCGCCACCGGCTCCTGGTCGACTCCGCGGCGCTCGTGCGCGAGGAACCCGCACTGTCGCCGGAGGAAGCCGAGCGCCGCGAGCGGCAGCGCATCTCCTCGCTCTCGGGCATCGTCGAGTATCACTTCTCACCCGATTCGCGCCGGCTCCTGGTGCCGCTCGGCGGCGATCTCTACGTCTACGATCTGCGCGCACCCGAGGGGCAGGCCGTACGGCGCCTCACCGACACGGAAAGCTACGAGACCGACGCGCGCTTCTCACCGCGCGGCCGCTTCGTGAGCTTCATCCGGGATAAGAATCTCTTCGTCTACGACCTCACGAGCGGCACGGAGCACGCCGTCACACGCGAAGGCGGCGGTCCCGTCAGCTTCGGCATGGCCGAGTTCATCGCGCAGGAGGAGATGGACCGTGACACGGGCTACTGGTGGTCGCCCGACGAGCGGTACATCGCCTTCACCCGCGTCGACGAAAGTCCCGTCGCCGAGGTCGAGCGCTTCGAGATCCACGCCGATCGCGTCGAGGTCATCCGGCAGCGCTACCCGTTCGCCGGTGCGCGCAACGCGGAAGTGCAGCTCTTCGTCGCGCCGCTCGCGACGGTGACCGGCGGATCGACCGCGCCCGTCCGCGTCGATCTCGGCGAGGATCCGGATTTCTATCTGGCGCGGGTCGACTGGTTTCCGGACGGCACGGCGCTCGCGGTCCAGAAGCAGAGCCGCGATCAGAAGGCGCTTACCCTGCTGCGCGCGGACGCGCGGACGGGCAGCACGCGCGAGCTCCTCACCGAACGCAGCGACACCTGGGTCGAGCTGCACGACGAGCTGCGGTTCCTCACGCGCACGCCTCATTTCATCTGGGCTTCGCGCAGGAGCGGCTTCAATCACCTTTATCTCTACGATCTCGACGGCAGGCTCGTACGGCCGCTCACGAGCGGCGAGTGGATGGTGACGCCGGAAGGAAGCAGCTCGGCGATACGCGGAATCGACGAGCGCCGCGGTCTCGTGTACTTCACCGCGAACGCGGACACGCCGCTCGAGCGGCATCTGTATGTCGTCTCACTGCGAGAGCCGTCCGCTCGACGGCGCATCACGCGCGAGCCGGGCTGGCACGCGGTGCAGATGTCGCCGGACGCACGCACGTTCCTCGATACGTACTCGACGCCGGACCAGCCGCCGGTGACGGTGCTGCGCGACGTGAACGGCCGGGTTCTGGCCGAGCTCGTGGACAACCGCCTCGATGCGGATCATCCGTACGCGCCGTTCCTCGACGAGCACCTGCCGACGGAGTTCGGCACGCTGACCGCGCGCGACGGACAGACGCTGTACTACCAGATCATCAAGCCGCGCAATCTCGAGCCGGGGCGGCGTTACCCCGTCATCGTCGACGTGTACGGCGGACCGGGCAATCAGCGCGTGCGGCGCGCATGGGGCGGCTGGCCGCGCGGCAACGAAGGCTTCTTCAGGCAGTACCTCGCGCAGCAGGGTTACGTGGTCTTCACGCTCGACAACCGCGGCAGCGGCTACCGCGGCGTGCGCTTCGAAACCGCGCACTACCGCCGGCTGGGCTCGGTGGAAATCGAGGATCAGGTGACGGGCGTCGAGTTCCTGCGCACGCTCCCCTACGTCGATCCCGAGCGCATCGGCATCTTCGGATGGAGCTACGGCGGCTACATGGCGCTGATGTGCATCCTGCAGGCGCCGGGGCATTTCGCCGCGGCAGTCGCGGGCGCGCCGGTCACGGACTGGCGGCTCTACGACACGCACTACACCGAGCGCTTCATGGATACGCCGCAGGCGAATCCGGAAGGCTACGAAGCAGGTGACGCGCGCACGTACGCCGCGCGGCTTCGCGGCTCACTGCTCGTCATTCACGGCATGGCCGACGACAACGTGCTCTTCACGCACAGCACCACGCTCTTCAAGGCGCTGCAGGACGCCGGCAAGCCTTTCGACGTCATGGTGTATCCGGGAAGCAAGCACGGCCTGCTGCGCCATGCGGACACGGGACCGCACGCGTACGCGACGGTGACCCGATTCTTCGATCTGCACCTGAAGAATCGGAACTGAAGAGCCGGCCGCGGCGGGCCTCTACGGAAGCTTGATCTTTCCGCCGCCCGGCATGGGGCCCGACCCGGGACCGAGCGCGGCGGCACCCACCTCGGGCACGACGATGCGCGATGCGGCCTCGCGCCTTAGCTCGCGCGCTTCCTCGATCGCCTGCTCGAGCGCCGCCTTCACGGCCTCGGGAAACTTGCGGACCGCCTCTTCGAGCGTCTTCGCTTCGATCTCGAAGCCGAGCGGCAGAATGCCGGCCGGCGTGAGGAGCTGTGTCTGTCCCGAGAACAGCACCGGGCGCGACGGATCGACTTCACCATCGACGGTGATCGGCGTCAGGCGCCGCAAGGTACCTGCCCGGCGGTCCGTGAAGATCTCCTCACGGTAGAGGTCCGACGGGTCGAGCTTGATCTCCGGAAGGTCGTTCTGCGATGCCATGAGCCGTCCAATCGCGTCTGGGGTTTCGAGTCCATTGTACACCCCGCCTCTCGCAGAACGCGCCGGAGCGGGAGCTTCTGCTGCGCGGAAACGTTCCGGGAGAGATGCGCGCGTTCAGCGATCCTGCGTTTCGAAACGCTGCGTGTCGAGACGCTGCAGCGCTTCCACGAAAGGCCGGTCCGCCTCGAGGATGTCCTCATCGTCGAGCTGACGGGGCAGGACCCACTTGAGCCGCTGACCGTCGAGGCCGCGCGGAACGCCGGTGAAGCGTTCGACGAGCCACATCGACAGCTCCACGTGACGGTCCTCGTACTCGTGCGAGAGCCGCATGAAGGGACGGCTTTCCAGCACTTCGACGCCGAGCTCCTCGCGCAGCTCGCGCACGAGCGCCCGCTCCTCGGGTTCGGCTTCGCCGATCTTGCCGCCCGGGAATTCCCAGCGGCCCGCCATGTGCTTGCCGGCAGGCCGCTCGGCGATCAGCACGCGCCCTTCGGCGTCGAACATCGCCGCCGCGACCACGCGGATCCGCGGCTTGTGCGCTTCCGTGCCGGAGCTCACCGGGGCGGCACTACTGAACGCTGGTCAGCGCACCGTGACAGTGCTTGTACTTCTTGCCCGAGCCGCAGGGGCACGGCTCGTTGCGCCCGATCTTCCGCTCGCCGCGCACGAAGGTGCCCTGCTGCAGCTCGGCGGGCGAAAGCGGACGTGCAGCAGGTCGCGCCGCGCCGCCGGCCGGTGAGCCCGCGACGGGCTGCGGCGCGCCTGCACCCGGCTGCGGCTGCGCGGCTTCCGCAGCGGCAAGAAGCGATGCGGCTTCCGCGTGCTGCGCCTGCAGTGCACGCATCAGGCGCTGGCGGCGCTCCTCCTCCTCGCGGTCGATCTCTTCCTGAGTGCGGATCTCGATCTTCGAGAGGATGGAGACGGTCTCGAACTTGACGCGCTCGAGCATCGCGGCGAAGAGCTCGAAGGCCTCGCGCTTGTACTCGAAGCGGTAGTCCTTCTGCGCATAGCCGCGCAGGTGAATGCCCTGGCGCAGGTAGTCCATGGCCGCGAGGTGATCGCGCCACTGCTGGTCGAGGACACGCAGCATGATGTCCTTCTCGACGTGCCGCATCACCGCCGGCCCGACGCGTGCGACCTTGGCTTCGTACGCCTCGTGCACCGCCTTGATCACACGCTCGCGCAGCGCCTGCTCCTCGAGCTCGGGCTCCTGCTCGAGCCAGGCTTTCGGATCGATGCGCGTGTTGAAGTCCCGCAGCACGGCTTCCGCCAGGCCGTCGAGATCCCAGTCCTCGGGCGCCGCCGTCTTCGGCAGGTACTGATCGAGCAGGTTGCCGACGACTTCCTCGCGGATGCCGTGGATCGCGTCCGAGAGGTCCTCGGTCGCCATGATCTCGGTGCGCTGCTGGTACACGACCTTGCGCTGATCGTTGGCGACGTCGTCGAAGAGCAGGAGCTGCTTGCGGATGTCGAAGTTGTGCGATTCGACCTTGCGCTGCGCCTTCTCGATCTGGCGCGTCAGCATGCCGCTCTCGATGACCTCGCCTTCCTTCATGCCGGCCATCTGCAGCAGCCGCTTGGTGCGCACCGGATCGCCGAAGATGCGCATCAGGTTGTCTTCCATCGACAGATAGAAGCGGCTCGAGCCCGGGTCGCCCTGACGTCCCGCACGGCCGCGGAGCTGGTTGTCGATGCGGCGGGACTCGTGACGCTCGGTGCCGATGATGTGCAGGCCGCCCGCGGCGACCACCTTGTCGTGGCGCGCCTGCCACTCGGCGCGGATGCGCTCGCGCGTGGCCTCGTCGAGCTCGCCGCCGTTCGCCGCGGCCGCCGCCTGCAGCTCCGCCTCGAGATTGCCGCCGAGCACGATATCCGTGCCGCGGCCGGCCATGTTCGTCGCGATCGTCACGGCGCCCGGCCGGCCCGCCTGCGCGATGATCTGCGCCTCGCGCTCGTGCTGCTTGGCATTGAGCACCTGGTGCGGAATGCCTTCCTTCTGCAGCAGGCTCGAGAGGAACTCCGAAGTCTCGATGGAGGTCGTGCCGACGAGCACGGGCTGCTCGCGCCGCACGCAGTCCTTGATGTCCTCGATGATCGCCTGGAACTTGTCCTTCTGCGTGAGGTACACGAGGTCCGGCAGATCCTTGCGGATCATGGGCTTGTGCGTCGGGATCACGACGACCTCGAGCCCGTAGATCTGCAGGAACTCGGGTGCTTCCGTGTCCGCCGTACCGGTCATGCCGGCCAGCTTCTTGTAGAGGCGGAAGTAGTTCTGGAACGTGATCGAGGCGACCGTCTGGTTCTCCTCGCGCACGCGCACGCCTTCCTTCGCCTCGATCGCCTGGTGCAGACCGTCCGACCAGCGGCGGCCCGGCATCGTGCGGCCGGTGAACTCGTCGACGATGATCACCTCACCGTTGCGCACGATGTACTCGACGTC
Source organism: Pseudomonadota bacterium (assembly GCA_003242685.1). Classification (GTDB taxonomy): domain Bacteria; phylum Pseudomonadota; class Gammaproteobacteria; order Steroidobacterales; family Steroidobacteraceae; genus ZC4RG24. Next base: position 12,791 of record QGVD01000088.1, read on the forward strand.
GCGCTTGTAGAGCGCGTGCGCGCGCAGCGCGGCGTTGAGGTGATGCATCAGGCGGATGTTGGCGGCGTCGTAGGCTCTCGCCCTCGCGCAGCAGTCCCGCCTCGACCATGAGCTTCTCGACGTGCTCGTGGCCCTCCTCGGTGAGGTGGACCTG
>QGVD01000148.1 GCA_003242685.1 Pseudomonadota bacterium
CATACGTTATGTTTTTATCTAATGGTCCGCCACTCTCCGATACGTCCACAGAGTCAGTCGTCTACAGCATCAAATGTTTATAAGAGACAGGTACCGGCAGTTCTATCACCACATCGCCCACGACCTCACCGATCCGCTCACGTGGAGCCACAACAGGGTCGAAGGCAAGCGCGAGTACACGAGTCTGCTCTACGTTCCGGGGCGTGCGCCCTTCGATCTCTTCCAGCGCGATGCGGCGCGCGGTCTCAAGCTCTACGTGAAGCGCGTCTTCATCATGGACGACGCGGAGCAGTTCCTGCCGCTCTACCTGCGCTTCGTGAAGGGCGTGATCGATTCGAACGATCTGCCGCTCAACGTCTCGCGCGAGCTGCTGCAGCACGACCCGGAGGTCGAGGCGATCAGGAGCGGGCTCACGCGGCGGGTGCTCGACATGCTCGCGAAGCTCGCGAACGACGACCCGGAGAAGTACCGCACGTTCTGGAAGGAGTTCGGCACGGTGCTCAAGGAGGGCATCGCGGAGGATCCGGGAAACCGCGAGAGGATCCTGCCGCTCCTGCGCTTCGCGAGCACGCACGAGAGCGACGACGAGCCGAAGGTGAGCCTGCGCGAGTACGTCGAGCGCATGAAGCCGGGCCAGGAGCGCATCTACTACGTCGTCGCGGAGTCGGTCGCGGCGGCGCGCGCGAGCCCGTACATCGAGCAGCTCCGTGAGCGCGGCATCGAGGTGCTGCTCCTCGGCGAGCGCATCGACGAGTGGGTCATGGGGTACCTCGAGAGCTTCGAGGGCAAGCGCTTCAAGGACGCCGCACGCGGCGATCTCGAGCTCGGCGGGCTCGAGAGCGAGGCCGACCGCAAGCGCCGCGACGAGGAGCTGAAGGAAAGCAAGGCGCTCCTCAAGCGCGTCAAGGACGCGCTCGGCGATCGCGTCATGGAGGTGCGGGTCGGCACGCGCCTCAAGGACTCGCCCGCGTGCCTCGTGCTCGGCGAGCACGATCTGGGGGCGAACATGCGCCGCATCCTCTCGGCCGCGGGCCAGAAGCTGCCGCAGTCGAAGCCGGCCCTCGAGCTCAACGTCTCGCATCCGCTCGTGAAGTACATGGACGGCCTGAAGGACGCGACCGAGTTCGAGGACCTCGCGCTGCTCGTATACGAACAGGCGGCGCTCGCGGAAGGCGGGCAGCTCGCCAACCCTGCCGATTACGTGCGCCGGCTCAACCGGCTGCTCGTGAAGCTCGCCGGAGCGGGCGCCTGACGAGGCGGCACCTCGCCGCCGCGGGCGCCGCTCCTCGCGGCGCGCCCCGGCGTTAGACTGTGCGCTTCTCGCGGGAGGGAGGGAGCGCACAGATGCATGCGACGATCCGGGCGACGATCCTTGCCGCCGTGCTCTTCGGCACGGCTGACGCCGACGCGGCGACCCTGATCCACGCCGGTCAGCTCATCGATGCCGTATCCAGTGCACCGCTGCGCGAGCGCACGATCGTCGTCGACGGCGGGCGCATCACGGCCGTAGAGCCGGGCTATCGCACGCCGGCGCAGGGCGACACGGTGATCGACCTGCGCAACGCCACCGTGCTGCCCGGGCTCATGGACATGCACGTTCACCTCACGAGCGAGTACAGCCGCACGTCGGAGCTCGACAGGTTCAAGAAGGACGCCGCCGACGTCGCCCTCGACGGTGCCGCGTTCGCCGAACGCACGCTGCTCGCAGGGTTCACCACGGTGCGCGACCTCGGCGACAGCTTCCGCGCCTCGATCGCTCTGCGTAACGCGATCAACGCAGGGAAGATCAGGGGTCCGCGGATCTTCGCCGCGGGCAAGTCCATCGCGACGACCGGCGGTCACGCGGATCCCACCAACGGCTGGGCCAGCTTCCTCGGTGCGCGTCCCGGTCCGGCCGAGGGCGTCGTGAACGGGCCGGAGCAGGCGGCACAGGCCGTGCGTCAGCGTTACAAGGAAGGCTCCGATCTCATCAAGATCACCGCGACGGGCGGCGTGCTTTCGGTCGCGAAGAGCGGGCACAACCCTCAGTTCACGGAGGAGGAGATCCGCGCCATCGTGGCGACGGCGCGCGACTACGGCTTCAAGGTCGCGGCGCACGCGCACGGCGCCGAGGGCATGAAGCGCGCGATCCGCGCAGGCGTCGATTCCATAGAGCACGGCACCTTCATGGACGACGAGGTGATCCAGCTCATGAAGAAGCACGGCACCTGGTACGTCCCGACCATCATGGCGGGGAACTGGGTGTACGAACAGGCGCAGGATCCCACGTTCTTCCCCGCGCTCGTGCGCCCCAAGGCGCTCGAGGTGGGACCGCAGATCCAGAAGACCTTCGCGAAGGCCTATGCCGCGGGCGTGCGGATCCTCTTCGGCACCGACACGGGCGTGTCCGCGCACGGCCAGAACGCGAAGGAGTTCCAGCTCATGGTGGAAGCCGGCATGCCGCCGATGGAGGCGATCCGTGCGGCGACCATCCTGCCGGCACGCTTTCTCGAGATCGACGATCGCCTCGGGTCGGTGGAGCCGGGCAAGCTCGCCGACCTCGTCGCCGTGCCCGGCGATCCGCTCGCGGACATCACGGTGATGCAGCGGGTCAACTTCGTGATGAAGGAAGGCGTCGTCTACAAGGCGCCGTGAGAGCGAGCCGATGACGTTCCGTCCACCGAAACCCGAGCCGGTGCGCCTCGATGGTCCTGCGGGCGTGCTCGAGGCGCTGCTCGAGGAGCCTGCGGACGCGGTGCCGGGCCGCTTCGCGGTCGTGTGCCATCCGCATCCGCTCCACGGCGGCACGATGAACAACAAGGTGGTGCACACGCTCGCGCGGACGTTCAACGAGCTCGGCATCCGAAGCCTGCGCTTCAACTTCCGTGGGGTCGGTGCGAGCGAAGGCAGCTATGCCGAGGGAATCGGCGAGACCGAGGACGCGCTCGCGGTGATCGAGTGGGGCCGCGTGCGCTGGCCCGGTGCCGAGCCGCTGCTCGCGGGATTCTCCTTCGGTGGGATCGTCGCGCTGCGCGCGGCGGGCCGCGGGCGGCCGCAGCGGCTCGTCCCCCGCCCCCCCCCCCCGGCCCCGCCCC
>QGVD01000149.1 GCA_003242685.1 Pseudomonadota bacterium
CCTGTACACTGATTGAGGCATTCGGATTTGCATTCCACCCCGTCGTACCGTTCTCAAACGTGTTGTTCGACAACAGCTCGCTCGCCGGGAAGCTCCCGCGTCGCTGATAGCCTGGATCGAACAAATACGCCCGATTCTGCCGGCCGCGCAGGCGCATGAGGAACGCCTTGATCGCCGCGCGCTCCATCTGCCCGTTGATGCTCGCGCCGCCCGCCGGCGATAATTCGAGCGACGCACCAAGCCGGTCCCCGCCACGGGAACCCGTGACGATCGCGCCCGTGAACTCCGAGCGCGAGATGCCCGTGTTATCGATGTAGCTGAACCGCGTGCGGGCAATCTTGAGCCACGGTGGCAGTATGTAGTCGGTCATGCCGGACTCAGGTCGTAGAAGCCGCGACGGATACGATCGACGATGCGCGCCTCGAGCTCGGCGTTGTTTTGGCGCAGGATCTCAGGCATGGCGCGGATGAAGTCCGATGTCGCGTGGCGCGCGTCGATATGCGTCGTGATGTTGACCACGGGGCCTGCGCGCAGCGCGTGGTTCGGAACGATCGTGCCGGCTGAGCGCGGCAGAAGAAGCTCCGGCCCCCGCTCGCCGACGAGATAGGCGCGACCGGCATCCACCGGACCGCCCTCGGCGCGCTTGCCGCCGAACAGGCCGCCGATGATGTTCCCAAGGAAGCCGCTGAGGCCGCCCTCACCCTTCCGGCCGAAGATCGCATCGAGGATCTTCGCCGAAGCAGCCTCCGCGGCCATGCGGCGCAGCGTGTCGGTGAAGCTCTTGAGCATCCCCTTGACGCCGCCCTCGAACGGATCGAAGAGGAAGTCGGCGAAAGCGGACTGTATGTTGCGCGCAGCCTCGTCTGCGAAGACGGACCACTCGCCTGCGGCCTTGCGCCACATCTCGTTCATGCGCTCGAGCGTCTCGCGCGTGTCATCCTCGAGGCCGCCGAGCGCATCCACGAAGTCCCCGCGCTCCTGCTCGAGAATCTCCGCATCGATGATCCGCGGCCGCGCCTCGCGCAGCAGGCGCTCGCGTTCGCGCAGTTCTCGCGCACGGTAGCGCTCGATTGCCTCGCGGATCGTCTTGTCGCTCTGGGCCGCAGCGTCCATCGCGTCGGCCGCGGCCTTGAATCCGGGCACCCTGACGGTGCCGGTCTCACCCGCGCGGACCTGCTCCTCCATCCAGCGCGCATACTCCATCGCGCCGCGCTGATTGCGCAGGATCTGCAACTCCCGCTCGAGCTCCGCGCGCGCCTGCGGCGTGAAGGATCCCGCGCGCAGCCGCGACTCGAGGTTGCGGATCTTGTCGTCGAGGACGGTCTGCTGCGACGTGACGCCGGCGAGGTCATCGAAGAAGCGCGTAAACGCCGGTGCGACCTTCGCGGTCAGCGTGACGGCGAGTGCAGAGAACGACTCGCCGAGCCGGGACACTGCATCGTTCGCTTTCCCGAGTCGCTCGAGCTGCTCGGCGCTGAAGGACTGGCCGACCTTCTCGGCCTCCTCGCGCGCCTTGCGGATGCCCTCTGCGCCCTGCTCCATGAGCGGCAGAAGCTCCGCGCCCGAGCGGCCGAATAGCACCATTGCCGCCCGGGCACGCTCCGCAGGGTCCTCGAGCCGGCTGATCCGATCGGCGAGCAGCTCGAACTGCTTGTCGGGCTGCAGTCGGCGGAACTTCTCGAGAGAAATCCCGAGCGCGTCGAATGCGAGCTTCTGCTCCTTCCCGCCGGTGATCGCCTGCACCTGCACCGACTGCATGGTGCGCAGCGCGGTCGAGAACGAGCTCGTCTCAACGCCCGCCGTCCGCGCCGCGTAGGCGAGCTGCGTGAATGCCTCGGCCGACATGCCGGCGCGGATCCGCGCCTTGTTGAGCTGGTCGCCTAAGTCGAGCGTCTGTTTGACGGCCGCCGAGATGCCGGCGATCGACAGTCCAGCGAAGGCTGCGCGGAAGATGCCCTGCATCCGGTGCGCCGTGTCCTGCGCACCACGCAGCGCCTGTGCGAAGGCAGCACTTGTCGCGTTCTCGCCTTCAAGGCGAAACTTCGCTTTCGCCACCATCGCTAGATGTGTCCTCGTTGATCACCGATGAGATGTAGGCCATCGCGGCAGAGTAGATCGCCGGCTGCTCGAGCACCCCGCCGGAGAATGCGAGGTGCCCCGCCTGGTAGTGGCTGTAGAGCCGAAGCCACGCGAGCGACTCCGGCGTGATCAGCTTCCGCGGGCAGATCCGGGACTTCCATCGCCCCTTGATCTCCCAGCGTTCGTACCCCGCGTCGCCGTTCGCGCCGCATGCGCATGTCTCGCACGGCGTCCACTTCGGATCGCGCGCGACGTGAACGGCGATCAGGAGTTTTTTCGCTCGTCCTCCGAGAGATTCGCCCGACGGTATGCCTCGGCGGCGATCTGCCCGATCCAGATCCGCCAGCGCCGCGAGGTCACGGTGAGCGCCTCGCGCACGGCCTCGCGGCTGTACTCCCTCGGCAGTCCGCGCCAGTCGGAAACCGCGTACTGAAATGCCGCAGCGCAGGCGTCGAAATCCGGGAGCCCGTCGTGCGCCGCCATCGACCGCTCGAGGTTGAACGCGTTCCGCTGGTCGAGCGGGCGCAGCAGGAAGGCGACCTCGTTCCTCTCGTCGGGCTGGTACTCCGGAGTGAACCACTCGGGTTCAAGCATGTGGTGTTATCTCCCTGGGTGATCGCGCGGATCAGGTGAACTCGATCGAGAAGGAATTGGCGACCGAGTCGTCGACGGCGAGCGGCACGCGGCGCAGGCGAAGGCCATCGGCCGCATCGAGCGCCTGGTCGGTCACGTACGTGCTCGACGCCGGGGTTGATACCGCCACGCGGTTGCCAGCCGATGAGCCGATCGTGCCCGAGGCAAACGCAAACCGCGTTCCACCGGACAGGAGCGTGTCGACGTCGATGGTCGAGCTGAGCTCGGACTCGATCAGAATCTCGCCGGTGACGTTCCGCTCGGTGATGATGAGCTCGCTTTACCCCTCGGGGGCCCCCATCCCCGGCGCCAACGCCACCGGGTGTTTGAGGCCCCCTCCCCAGCGCGTTCTCCTTATACAA
>QGVD01000150.1 GCA_003242685.1 Pseudomonadota bacterium
CGTCGGACCGGGTTTTCCCAGGCCCTCCCGGGTAACCCTCGCCGATGCGCACCGTGACGTTGTCGTACCCGAGCTCGCGCAACCGTGCCTCGGCCTCCCGCCCGAGCGACTCTTCGATCTCGATGGTGTACACGTGCCCGACGAGGCGTGCGAGCACCGCGGCCTGGTAGCCGGAACCCGTGCCCACCTCGAGCGCGCGGTCGCTCGCGCGCGGGCGCACCAGCTCGGTCATCAGCGCCACGATGTAGGGCTGCGAGATGGTCTGTCCCTCGCCGATGGGCAGAGGACGATCCCCGTACGCTTCCCGTTGCAGCGCGGGCGGGACGAAGCGGTGGCGCGGCACTTCGCGCATCGCGGCGAGCACGCGCGGATCGTCGACGCCGCGCGCGGCGATCTGTGTGTCGACCATGCGCTTGCGCGCGGCGGCGAACGAATCGGCAGGCTCTGCGCCGTCGCCCTGCTGTGCACAGGCCCCGAGCCACGCGAGGCACGACAGCGCGAACAGGCGACGGGTCTTCATTGCGCGAGTCTTACCGGCAGCCGCATCGCGCCCCAGGTGCCGGGCGCACCGTCGAAGACGCCGGGAAGCTGCGTGCCGCACTCGATGCAGCAGCCCTGCGCATCGAGCTTCCACTCGCCGAGCTCGTACCAGTCGCGCTCGATCACGCGCGCGCCGCAACCGGGGCAGAAGGTGCTGCCGCCTTCGCGATCGTGAACGTTCCCCGTGTAGACGAAGCGCAGACCGTTGCTGAGAGCGATCCTGCGCGCGCGGGTGAGTGTCTGCGGCGGTGTCGGCGGACGATCGCGCATCTTCCAGTCGGGATGGAAGGCGGTGAAGTGCAGCGGCACGTCGGGGCCGAGGTGCCCGGCGATCCACTGCGTGAGCGCCTCGATTTCCGCGTCCGAATCGTTCGCGTCCGGAACGAGGAGCGTCGTGATCTCGAGCCACACCTTCGTTTCGTGCTTCACGTACTCGAGCGTCTCGAGCACCGGCTGCAGGTGCGCGCCGCAGATCCTGTAGTAGAAGTCCTCGCTGAAGGACTTGAGATCGATGTTCGCGGCGTCCATGTGCCGGAAGAGCTCCGCACGCGGCTCGGGGCTCACGTAGCCGGCAGTCACCGCGACCGAACGTATGCCCCGCTCGCGGCAGGCCTGCGCGACGTCGATCGCGTACTCCAGGAAGATCACGGGATCGTTGTAGGTGTACGCGACGCTCCTGCAGCCGAGCCGCTCGGCAGTGCGTGCGAGATCCTCAGGTGAGGCGCGGTCGGCGAGCGTATCCGTCTCGCGCGACCTGGACATGCTCCAGTTCTGGCAGAACCGGCAGGCGAGGTTGCAGCCGGCAGTGCCGAAAGAGAGCACGGCCGTGCCTGGCAGGAAGTGATTGAGCGGCTTCTTCTCGATCGGGTCGACACAGAAACCGCTCGAGCGGCCGTAGGTGAAGAGCCGGATGCGGTCGTTCTCGCGGCCGCGCACGAAGCACAAACCGCGCTGTCCCTCGCGCAGCCTGCACGCGCGCGGGCAGGCGTCGCACTGGACCCGGCCGTCCTCCAGCGCGTGCCAGTACTTCGTGTCGATGACCGACGTATCGATGACGGACGGATCGCTCATGAAATCCCGTCACTCTCCCTGTGCCCGGCGCTCTCCTGCCGCGCTTGGCGGCCGGGTGACGCTGCGTTCCTATATATGAAGCGCACGACTGCCGATGCAACACAGGGGTGAATGCATGGCGAGCTCCAGCGAAGCCGTCCGCGTGCGCCCGCCCGCGGTGGCGGGAAGCTTCTATTCCGTGGACCCGGAGACGCTCATCGTGATCAGCACCGACCTCAGCCACTACCTTCCGTACGAAGCCGCGCGCCGGTTCGATGCGCGGACCTGTCAGCTCGTCATGAAGCTCGAGCCACAGCTCGATGGCGAAAGGGCATGCGGTTACGTCTCCCTCAATGGCATGCTGCTCACCGCGCGGCGCCGCGGGCTGCGCATCGCGCAGCTCGATCTGCGCAATTCCGGCGATACGTCCGGCGACCGGACACGAGTCGTCGGCTACGGCGCCTTCGCGCTCTACGAATGACGGCGGAGAGGTCGGGATGCGGTGCAGAGCCAGGATGTTATTCGCGGCGTGCCTGCTCGCCGCCGTAGCGGGCCTTTCTGTCGAGGCGGCAGATACAGCGGATACGGACGCGCCGCGGCTCCTCGTGCTCGATCTCGAGCTCATCGGCGATCTCGGCGGCGGCGCGTTCGCATCCGAGCACGCTGCGCGGCTCGAGCGGGCGAACGATCGCCTGAAGGCCGAGCTCGCGCGCACGGGTCTCTACAGGATCGTCGACGACACACCGCTGCGCCCTCGCATCGAGGAGCTGCAGCGGCGGGAGTCCCTGCGCGAGTGCAACGGCTGCGAGCTGGATCTGGCCCGTGAGCTCGGCGCCGGGCAGATCTTCGTGCCTTGGGTCTACCGTGTCAGCAATCTGATCCTGACGCTGAACTACGAGATCCGTGATGCCGCGACCGGCGCCGTCGTGGCGCGCAAGTCCTTCGACTTCCGTGGCGACAACGACGCCGCGTGGGACCGCGCGATCGCCTACATGGTGCGCGATCTGTGCTCGACCGCTACTGCTTCGGGACGGAATGCTCCAGCAGGATGCCGATGAAGATCATCATCCCGACGTAGTTGTTGTTGAGGAACGCGCGCAGGCAGGCCGCGGGCTCGCGATTGCGGATGAGCCACTGCTGGTAGAGGAAGAACAGGCCTGCCGCCGCGACGCCGGCGTAGAACCAGCGCCCGTAGTGCATGCTGCGTCCGGCGAGCACGAGCGCGAACAGCATCAGCGCCTGCAGGATGCCGATGATGGCGCGGTCCATGTCTGCGAACAGAATGGCGCTCGACTTCACGCCGATGCGGAAGTCGTCCTCGCGGTCGACCATCGCGTAGATCGTGTCGTAGATCAGCGCCCACAGCACTGCGGCGATGAAGAGTACCCAGCAGACGCGGGGCAGCGCACCCGTCTGCGCCGCGAATGCCATCGGCACGCCCCAGCCGCCGAACAGCGTTCCGAGAAAGAGCTGGGCAGGG
>QGVD01000089.1 GCA_003242685.1 Pseudomonadota bacterium
CGTGTCGACCATCGGGTGCGTGCGCGCCTCAGGGCCGCGCGCAGGGCAGCCGTGGAAGAGGCGGCCCGCGCACCTCGTGCGCCCTGGTGGCGCGCTCTCACGCTGCTGCCGACTGCCGGCGCGGTCGCCGCAGCGCTGCTCGTGGCGCTCGTGCTGTGGCCGCAGCGGATGGATCAGTCGCTGCCGCTCAACGGCGGCGGCACGGCGGTTCTCGAGGATCTCGACCTGCTCGTGGAAGCGGAAAGCGAGGAGCTCGAGCTCATCGAGGGCTGGGATCGCGGTTTCTATGAGTGGGCCGTGGCGCAGGCCGACAGCGGCCGCGGCACGAGCGGGTGAGCACCTCAGGATATCGGCAATGTTCTTCCGGCCGAGGATTCCGATCATCCTTCGCACGCTGCTCCTGGCGCTGCTGTTCGCGGCGGCCATTCCCGCCGTCGCGCAGGACCGTGCGCACGATCGCTCCGAGGGCATCCCCTGGACGAGTCTTTCGGAGGAGCAGCAGCGGGTGCTGGCGCGTCTCGAATCGAAGTGGGACTCGCTGCCGCCCGAGAGGCAGCGGGCGCTCGCACGCAGCAGCGAGCGCTGGCTGTCGATGACGCCGGAGCAGCGCGAGCGCGCCCGCAAACGGCTCGAGGAGTGGCGCAAGCTCCCGCCCGAGCGCCGCCGCGAGCTGCGGCAGCGCTGGAAGCAGTTCCGGTCGCTGCCGCCGCACGAGCAGGAGCGCATCCGAGAGCACTTCCGCCGCTTCCGCGAGCTGTCCGAGGAAGAACGCCGCGAGCTGCGCGAGCGCTGGGAGAAAGCGACGCCGGAGGAGCGCCAGCAGATGCTCGAGGACGCCCGGCGGCACCATCCTCCGCCTCCGCCGCACGACTGAGCGCAGCACCTGCCAGGCGCTTCTTCAGCAGGGAAGACGAATCAGCGGGACGACGAATCGGCGCCGCCGAGCCGGCGCTGCATGATCACGACGTCCACCCACCGCCCGAACTTGAAGCCGACGTCGCGCAACGTCCCGACGTGCTCGAAACCGAGCGCGCGATGAAGACCGATGGACGCCTCGTTGCCGGAGTCGCCGATCACCGCGAGCATCTGCTTGAGGCCGCGCGCCTCGCAGCGGCGGATGAGCTCGACCATGAGCGCGCGCCCGATGCCGCGCCGCATGGCATCCTCGGCCACGTAGACCGAGTTCTCGCACGTGTAGCGGTACGCGGAGCGCGTGCGGAACTCCGATGCATAGGCGTAGCCGAGCACGCGCCCTCCGCTCTCGGCGACGAGGAACGGGAATCCGGCACCCGTGATCGCGCGGTAACGGCGCGCGATCTCTTCGAGCGACGGCGGTACCTCCTCGAAGCTCGCGAGCCCCGTGCACACGGCGTGCGCGTAGATCGTCTGAACCGCCGGCAGATCGCCCGGCTCGCAGTCGCGCACGTGAATTCCGGTGTTCGCGCTCACGACGACTCCGCACGCTCCGATACGTCTGCACCGTCCGAGCGCGTCGTGCGCACGAACCACGCGGCGAGCAGCGCGAACGCCGCGGCACCCGCGAGACTCGCGAGCAGCTCGCTCGGCAGCCAGCCGGTGCCGAAGCCTTCGGGCCTGCGGCCGAGCGCGAACGCGGCAGCCGCGAGCGCCACACCGAGCAGTCCCTCGCCGCCGACGAAGCCGCTCGCGAGCAGCACACCGCGGTCGCGCCGCGCTTCGCCTTCCGACGTACGGCGCCGGTCGAAGAGCAGGCGGATCAATCCGCCGGCGAAGATGGGCGTCATGGTCGCGAGCGGCAGGTAGACGCCGACGGCGAACGGCAGAGGCGGGATGCGCGCCAGCTCGCAGACGATGGCGATGCCCGCGCCGATGGCGACGAGGCTCCACGGCAGCGCCTGATCGATCACGCCGTCGATGACGAGCTTCATGAGCGTCGCCTGCGGGGCGGGCAGCTCACGCGTACCGAAACCGAAGGTCTCGGCGAGCAGCAGCACGGCCATGCAGACGAACACCGCAGACGTGAGCACACCGAGCAGCTCGGCGAGCTGCTGCCTGCGAGGCGTCGCGCCCACCAGATAACCGGTCTTCAGGTCCTGCGACATGTCGCCGGAGATCGAGATCGCAACGGCCGCCACGCAGCCGACCACGAGCGCCGCGGCCTTGCCGCCGATGTCCGTCCATCCGAACGCTAGAAAGATGCCGGCGGTGCCGAGCAGCACCGCGATGGTCATACCGCTCGTGGGATTGCTCGTCACGCCGACGAGTCCGACGATGCGCGAGGCCACGGTGACGAAGAAGAACGAGAACACCACGACGCACAGCGCCGCGGCGGCACGCGCGAGAGGATCTTCGAGCGGCGCGAAGCTCTGCGGCACGAGCGCGAGGATGCCCAGCACCACTGCGAGTCCCCCGATGAGCCAGGCGGCGGACAGATCGTCGTCCGTGCGCGGCACGTCGCGCGCACGCTGGAGCCCGAAGCCTCTGGCACTCGCGCGGAAGCTCGAGACCATGAGAGGCAGAGAACGGATCAGCGTAATGATGCCGGCCGTCGCTACCGCACCCGCACCGATGTAGCGCACATAGCGGCTCCAGATCTGCGAAGCCGTCATGTCGCGGATCAGAGACTCCGTCTCGGGATAGAGCGGCACCGTTCGCGCATCACCCCACCAGGCGATCAGCGGAATGATGACGAGCGACGACAGCAATCCGCCGCCGACCATGATGCACGCCACGCGCGGTCCGAGGATGTAGCCGACACCGAGCAGGGCCGCGGAGAGCTCCAGGCCGACCTCGCCCTTGCGCAGGAACGGCACCCGCGCGTGCAGCTCCGCGGGCAGCACGCGGGCCCAGCTCGTGAGCGCCTTGAACAGCGCGCCCGCCGCGAGCCCGAGGAACACGAAACGGGCGCGGGAGCCGCCCGACTCGCTTGCGACCAGCACCTGCGCGCACGCCGTGCCTTCAGGGTATGGCAGCCGCCCGTGCTCGCGGACGATGAGCAGACGGCGCAGCGGAATCATGAAGAACACGCCGAGCAGACCGCCGCACAGCGCGAGCAGCGTCATCTGCAGGAGCTCCGGCGCCACGCCCCACATCCACAGCGCGGGCAGCGTGAAGATGACGCCGCTCGCGAGCGAGCTCGAGGCCGAGCCGGTCGTCTGCGAGATGTTCGCTTCGAGCAGCGTGCCCGTGCCGCGCAGGAGGCGGAAGAGGGCAACCGTCATCACGGCGATGGGAATCGAGGTGCTGACGGTGAGGCCGACCCGAAGCCCGAGGTAGGCGTTCGCCGCACCGAAGGCGATGCCGCAGAGAACGCCGATGGCGAGCGCCCGGACGGTGGACTCGGGCGGCGCGGCCTCCGCTGCAGTGAACGGCACACCGGGAAAGGGCGACGTCGCGGCGGAGCCGCTCGAGGCTTCAGGTGTCATCGAGACCCACCCATTTGTTCACCACCGGCGGCTCGTAGCTTTCGAAGGCCGCGAGGAGCTCGCCCGGCGTTCGCGCCACCCGCAGCATCGCGCGATGCGAAGGACGTATGAAACCGCTCGCGACCGCGTGATCGAGGAAGTCGATCAGGCCGTCGAAATAACCGTTCACGTTCAGCACGCCGCACGGTTTGCGGTGCAGCCCGAGCTGCGCCCAGGTCCAGATCTCGAACAGCTCTTCGAGCGTGCCGACGCCGCCCGGCAGCGCCACGAACGCATCGGAGAGCTCCGCCATCCGTGCCTTTCGCTCGTGCATCGACGCGGTGACGATGAGCTCGGTGAGTCCGTGGTGCGCGACTTCCTTGTCGACGAGCGCCTGCGGAATGACTCCGGTGACACGGCCTCCGCAGCGCAGGACCTCGTCCGCGATGGCGCCCATCACGCCGATGCTCGCCCCGCCGTACACGAGCCGCACGTTGCGCGCGGCCAGAAGCCTTCCCAGCTCACGGGCGGCCTCGACGGGCCCCGGGCTTCGGCCGAGGCTCGATCCGCAGTAGACGCACAGACTCCGCAATCGCACGGCGCGCAGTATCGCAGAAAGCGCGCAATGCGTTCGCCTCGCTATCCGCGTCGGGCAGAAACGCGAACCGCAAGCTCCCCGGAACGCTCGTACTGTCTCCGCCGGACGACGCCGCGTCGAATCTGGACCCGGGCGACCCAACGCCGACGGCTATCCGCAGCACGGACACGGAAGCATCGATCTCACCGAGCTCTCCAACGACCCGGGCGAGCGCGAGTAGCTCGAGAGGCGCAAGGCTCAGATCGCCTTGACCGCCTGGATCAGATCGGCCGCGACCTTCTGCGCATCGCCGTAGAGCATGCGCGTGTTGTCGAGGTAGAAGAGGGCGTTCTCGATGCCGGAGAAGCCCGTTCCCTTGCCACGCTTGATGACGATGACGTTCTTCGCGCGGTCGGCGTTGAGGATCGGCATGCCGTAGATCGGGCTCGACTTGTCGGTGCGCGCGACCGGGTTGACGACGTCGTTGGCGCCGATGACGAGCGCGACGTCGGCCGTTTCGAACTCCGCGTTGATCTCGTCGAGGTCGGCGATGAGGTCGTAGGGCACACCCGCTTCTGCGAGCAGCACGTTCATGTGGCCGGGCATACGGCCGGCGACGGGATGAATCGCGAAGCGCACCGTCACGCCCCGGTCGATGAGCAGCTGGCACAGCTCCCAGATCTTGTGCTGTGCCTGTGCGACGGCCATGCCGTAGCCGGGCACGACGATGACCTTCTGCGCGAAGGCCATCATCACGCCGACGTCGTTCGCTTCGATGGGCTTGAGGCTGCCGGTCACGCCCGTCGCTTCCGCCCCGGCCGTCTCACCGAAACCGGAGAACAGCACGTTGCCGAGCGAGCGGTTCATCGCCTTCGCCATGAGCTGCGTGAGCAGCGAGCCGGCGGCACCCACCACGGTGCCCGCGATGATCATCGCGGCATTGTTGAGCACGAAGCCCTCGAAGCCGACCGCGAGGCCCGTGAGGGCGTTGTAGAGCGAGATGACGACGGGCATGTCCGCGCCGCCGATCGGCAGCGTCATCGTGACGCCGAGGAGCAGCGCGAGCACGAAGAAGGCCGTGACCACGGCGGGCGATGCATCGACGTGCAGCGCCACGAGCCCGCCCAGCACGAGCGCACCGGCGAGGATGAGGAGATTGAGCACCTGCTGCCCGCCGAAGCGCAGCGAGCGCTTGATGAGACCCTGGAGCTTGGCGAAGGCGATGAGACTGCCGCTGAAGGAGACCGCGCCGATGATGCCGCCGATGACGGCGAGGGTCGCGATGGCGAGCCCGTGCTCCTCGCCGCGGTAGAGCTCCACCGCGGCGATGGCGGCCGCCGCGCCGCCGCCCATGCCGTTGTAGAGCGCGATCATCTGCGGCATGTCGGTCATCGCGACGCGCTTGCCGCTCCACCACGCGACGATGGTGCCGACGACGATCGCCGCGAGGATGAGCGGGTAGTTCGACATTCCCGGATACAGGAACGTCACGATCGTCGCGACCAGCATGCCGGCGCCGGCCCACAGGATGCCGCTGCGCGCCGTCACCGGCGAGCTCATGCGCTTCAGACCGAAGATGAACAGGACCGCGGTGACGAAGTAGCTCGCGTCGATCAGCAGTCGGATATCACCCTCGGCCATCAGTGCGTCTCCCTGCCGCCCCGGCTGCCGGAGGACTTGAACATCTCGAGCATGCGCTCGGTGACCACGTAACCGCCGACCGCGTTGCCGGCGGCGAGCAGCACACCGATGAAGCCGATCGTCTTCTCGAGCGTCGTGTCCGCATGTCCGAGCGCGACCATCGCGCCGACGAGCACGATGCCGTGCACGAAGTTGGAGCCGGACATCAGCGGCGTGTGCAGGATCACCGGTACGCGCGAGATGACCTCGTAGCCCGTGAAGGCCGCGAGCATGAAGATGTACAGCGCCACCATTCCAGTCATCCGACCCTCCTCGTGCTCTCAGCTCTGCCCGCCGCCGGGAGGCGAAGACGCCGCAGGCGATTGAGCGGGCTCGAGCGCGTTGCGCGTGGGCTCGTGCCGGATCCGTCCTTCGTGCGTCAGGCACGACTGCGCGAAGACCTCGTCGCTCCAGTCGATCCTGAGCTCGCCCTTGTCGAGCGCAGGCCGCAGGAAGTTGAACAGGTTCCGCGAGTACATCTCACTGGCGTGATACGCGAGCTGACCCGGGAGATTGACCGGTCCCACGATCTTCACGCCGTTGTGGTCGACCACTTCGCCGGCGCGCGTGAGCTCGCAGTTGCCGCCCTGCTCGGCGGCGATGTCGACGATGACCGAGCCGGGACGCATGCGCTCCACGGCCGCACGCGTGACGATGAGCGGTGCGCGCCGGCCCGGCACGGAAGCGGTCGTGATCACCGCATCGGCCGCGGCGATGCGCCCGTCGAGAACTTCCTGCTGTCTGCGCTTCTCTTCCTCGGTGAGCTCGCGCGCGTAGCCGCCCGCGCCTTCGGCGGTCACGCCCGTATCGATGAAGCGTGCGCCGAGCGACTTCACCTGCTCCTTCGTCGCACTGCGCACGTCGTAGGCCTCGACGACCGCGCCGAGGCGGCGTGCCGTGGCGATCGCCTGCAGTCCCGCGACGCCCGCGCCGATCACGAGCACCTGCGCCGGCCGGATCGTGCCGGCCGCCGTGGTCAGCATCGGCAGGAATTTCTCGAGGTGATTGGCCGCGATGAGCACCGCCTTGTAGCCCGCGACCGCGGCCTGCGAGGACAGTGCATCCATCGACTGCGCGCGCGAGATGCGCGGAACGAGCTCCATCGCGAAGCTCGTGATGCCCCGATCGCGCAGCGCGCGCACTTCGGCCGCCTTCGCGTGCGGCTGCATGAAACCGATCACGACGGAACCGGGACGGAGCTTCCCGATTTGTTCCACTGTGAGCGGCTGCACCGTGAGGAGAACGTCCGACTGCTCGAGCACGGCCGCGTCCGAATCGGCCCACTCGACCTTCGAATACAGGACATCGGGAAAACGCGCCCGGTCGCCGGCGCCGCGCTCGAGAAGCACACGCGCCCCCGCCTGCGCGAGCTTGTCGGCTACCTCCGGGACCAGACTTACGCGAGTCTCGTAAGGCGCGCGCTCGCGCAGCGCGCCGACCGTTACGGGCATGGGAGTCCTCGTGATCGCCGCTCCGCGTGCACGTGGCCTCTCAGCCATGCGAAGCGGATTTTCCAGTCAAATGAAAGTCTTGCGTCGTTGAATTCTTGCACAATTCTGCCGTATCTTACAGCCGGGATGTTAGGCATAGATCTCGAGCGGGCCGATCATGGAGACCACGGCGATCTGCGTATCGTCGCGGGTCCGACGGTGCGCAATCTCTCACAGCTCGTTCTGCGCACCGACGTCTCCGGCATGCCTCTCGAGTGGATCGATTACAGAGAGGCCGCGCGGCTCTATCACCAGGAGCAGGTCGCCTACTCCTGCGGTTCGCTGCTCTACAAGCTCTACGGCGGACTGAATGCCCGCACGGGCCGCCGCACGGTCCTCGAAGTCAACTCGATCATCGCCACCTACGGCCACACCGGCAATCCGGGCACCACGCGGCACGACTACGTACCGCCGCTCAACAACCAGACGCTGTTCCGGCGCGACGCGTACCTGTGCATGTACTGCGGCATGCGCTTTCCGGCGCGGGAGCTGTCGCGGGAGCACATCCGCCCGTTCAGCCAGGGCGGTCAGGATACCTGGACGAACGTCGTCGCGGCCTGCCGCCGCTGCAACAACCAGAAGGCCTCGCGTACACCGGAAGAGGCCAAGATGCAGCTTATCGCCGTGCCCTTCACGCCCACGTACGCCGAGTACATCTTCCTGAAGGGCCGGCGCGTGCTCGCGGATCAGATGGAATACCTGGTCGCGCACTTCCCGCGCTCGAGCCCGCTGCACGAGCGCATCCAGCGCTGGCTGTCGTAGCAGTTCCCGAACGAGCCTTCCAGGCGTCCCGCCGCACGGCAGGTGGTGCCGGCGTGTGCAGCGGATGAAAAGGGTGCCGAGGCGGGGCGAGGGCTGTACACTGCCGCGCCCGTGATCTATCTCGTCGACGCGTCCGTCTTCGTCTTCCGCGCCTACTACTCCATGCTGCCCGACATGACGGACCGGGACGGCAATCCGGCGCACGCGGTGTTCGGCTTCGCCCGCTTTCTCGGCGATCTCATCGAGCGCGTGCGGCCGCGCTACATCGCCGTCGCGTTCGATCACAGCCTGCAGAGCTGCTTCCGCAGCCGCATCTTTCCCGCGTACAAGGCGAATCGCGAGCCGGCGCCGGCGGATCTCTCGCTGCAGTTCAGACGGTGCTTCGAGCTCTGCGAGCTGCTCGGCGTGCCCGCCTTCGGCAGCCCCGAGTACGAAGCGGACGACATCATCGGCTCGATCGCCTGCTTGATGCGCCGTGAAGGCGTGCGCTCGACTCTGGTCACGCGGGACAAGGATCTCGCGCAGCTCGTGCGCGAAGGCGACGTGTTCTGGGACTGGTCCGCACGCGAGCAGTTCAGGTATCAGGACATCGCCGTGCGCTTCGGCGTGCCGCCCGAGCGCTTCGCGGACTATCTCGCCCTGACGGGCGATGCAGTGGACAACATTCCGGGCGTGCCGGGCATCGGACCGAAGACCGCTGCGGCGCTCATGCGGGAGTTCGCCTCGCTCGAGGAGCTGTACGACGGGCTGGACCGGATTCCGAGGCTCGGGCTGCGCGGCGGGGCATCGTTGCCGGCGAAGCTTCGCGAGCACCGCGAGCTCGCGTTCCTCTCGCGCCAGCTCACCTCCATCTTCTGCGACGTGCCGCTCGGGCTCGACGGCACGGCGCTGCGGCGGCGGCGACCCGATGTCGGCGCGCTCGCGGAGTTCTTCGATCATCATCGCTTCGGTCCGCTCCTGCGGCGGCAGACCGAACGCCTCGCACAGTTGCCGCTGGAGTGAGCGGCCCGCGGGCCGAGTCGCCATGCCGGTTCGCAACGAATTCAGGAACGTCGCCGATGCGCTCTCCGCCGCGATCGGTGCCTCGTGCGACGAGCGCCCTGCGAGCGCCGTGGGCGGCGGCAGCATCAGCGCCTGCTATCGGTGGGAGTCGGCTGACGGGCCGCTCTTCGTGAAGATCGGCACCCGCAATGAATCGTCGATGCTCGAGGCCGAAGCCGAAGGCCTGCGCGCGCTCGGCGCGGCAGGTGCGATCCGCGTGCCTCGCGTGCTCGCGGTCGGCAGCACGGACTCGGCTTCCTTTCTCGCGCTCGAGTGGATCGATTCGGGACCCGCAACCGCGGCGACGGAGTCGCACCTCGGCGAGCAGCTCGCGACCCTGCATCGCGTGACGGCCGACGCGTTCGGCTGGCATCGCGACAACACGATCGGACGCACGCCGCAGGCGAACGGCTGGATGAGCGACTGGACGGAGTTCTACGCGGCACGCCGCCTGCGTCCGCAGCTCGAGCTCGCGATCCGCAACGGGTATGGGAGTCTGCTCGAAGCGCCGTGCGAGCGTCTCATCGAGCGGCTTCCCGCGCTGCTCGGGGAGCATCGCCCCGTGCCTTCACTGCTGCACGGCGATCTGTGGGGAGGGAACTGGTTCGCGGATCGCAGCGGGATGCCCGTGGTGTTCGATCCGGCGACGTACTACGGCGATCGCGAGACCGACATCGCGATGACGCAGCTCTTCGGCGGGTTCGGTCGCGAGTTCTACGCCGCGTATCGCGCGAGCTGGCCGCTGCCGCCGGGCCACGAGGTCCGGCGCGCGCTGTACGACCTCTATCATCTGCTCAATCACGCGAACCTGTTCGGCGGCGGATACGCGCGGCGCGCCGCCGATACGATCAGGCGGCTGCTCGCCGAAACGGGCGCGTGACACGCCCCGGAGCGACTGCCCCGGGGCGATTCATCCGGAGCGCATCAGGTCGAAGGCTGCCCCGTGACGCAGGCGAGCGGCTCGGCGCTGCCGTCTGCGCCGCGCGCGTCGATGTGCACGCGGTTGCCGGAGAGCGCCTGCGGGTCGAAGCTCAGGATCCAGCTTCCGTCCGCCTGCAGACGGGCCGCGTAGCGACCGGATGCGAGCTCGACGCCCTGCACGTCGGTCGCGACCGCGCGGCTGCCAGCGGGCACTCCAGGCACGCGCAGGACGACGCGCCGCGTGTCGGCCGTGTAGTGCACCGACACGCACTCCTCAGCGCTGCGCGCGCGTGCCGGCAGGCTGAAGAACGCGGTCTGCTCGTCGACGAGCCGCGTCTCCTGCAGCGAGCGGACGTGCCATCCCGCTGCCGACCCGATGAGCGTGGCGGCGCTGACGGACGCCGCGATGCGCCAGCCGAAGGACGGACCGCTGCGCGCGATTTCCGTCGCCTTCGCGCGCGTGGTACCCGGCGGAATGTGGCGCTTGATCGCGCGCCAGGTCTCGACGTCTTCCACGCACTCGGGGCACTCCAGCAGGTGGAGCTCGAAAGCTTCCTGCGTCCGAGGGTCGAGCCCGTCGGCGACGTACAGCGCCGCCGTCTGGTTCATCTTGAAGCGTGCATGATTCATGGGTCGTCCCTAGCGATGCGGTGTGTGGGCCCATCCGGATTCGACCAGGGGCGGCGGCGCCGCGAGCTCGACGGACGTCGCGACCGCCAGCATCACGGCGAGCAGCACCGACGCAGCCGCGCACCGTAGCGTGCCGTAGATCCCGTGCCTGCGGAGGATCACGCCGAAACGCTGCCGTGCCCGCCACAGGACCTGATTGAATTGCAGGTCCGTGAGGTTGAGCGACTCGCAGATGGCGCTCTTCGGCTCTTCCTGCAGATAGAAGCGCTGCAGGACTTCCCGATCCCGCGGGACCGTGAGCTCGTTCATGAGCTCGCGGATGCACTTCGCGAGCGACTCGTGGTCGACCCGCTCCTCGAGCGAAAGAGATTCCTCGCGGAGATTCGCGAGAACCTCCTCGTCGGATTCCATGTGGCGGGCGAGCTCACCGCGCCAGTACGAGGTCGCGAGCTTGCAGGCGGTTCGGTACAGGTAACCTCCCAGATTGCTCGGATCGGCCAGCCCCTTGTCGGACCGGATCTTCTTGATCGCCTGCAGGAACGTGCGCTGCAGGAGATCCTGCGCCGCATCACGATCGATGCGTCGCTGCAGGAATACCTGCAGCAAGGGGCGCCGATATCTCAGGTAGAGCTCATCGCGCAGTGCGGTACCGTCCGCGAGCGCGGCAACCAGGGAGGCATCCTCGTTGCGCCGGGTGGCAGCCTCGTCCTCGGCCGGGGAAGGAGTCTCACTCGAGAGCGATTCGACGGGATTCATTTAACGCATGCTCACTGGTTCTCGAGCGCACAGACCAGCGCGCTGCGACGCGCGTCGGCGAGTGTGCAGGCGTCTGCCAGGGGAACGCCATCCAGATAGGGCTCCCGCCCTCCCGGCTTCGAACGGCGAGGCGAGCCGTGCAGCCGCTTCTCTATCACTTCCGCCAGGAACTCGTCGACCGTCAATCTAGCATAGGGCGTGCGCGACCAGATGGCGGCGAGCAGGCCGGAGAGGATCGCTGTCGAGTTCGAGCTGCCATTGCGCACGCCGTACCGATCGGGAGCGGCTGTGGCGCCAAGCACACAGGCGCTCGGTGCACCGAGGTTGAATCCTACCGGTGCGGGGCTGGTGCCTGGCGAGATGGAATCGTCATTTCCGATGGGCACCGCGCGGACGATGCGCCGGAAAGGATAGGCCGCGGGGTATCCGGCCTCGGGCTCACCCCGGTTCGGGACGCTCGCCACGACGATCGCCGCGCGCGGCGAATCCACGCGGTCGGCGATGTCCTCGAATGCGGCGTCGAGCTGCGGCGTCGTGGCGTTCCAGTGGGCGCTGAAGCTGAGGATGCGCGCACCCATGCGCGTGGCGTACTCGAGCGCCTTCGTCAGACGCTCCGGATCCGCGCGGCTGTCTTCGACGCTGCGGCCGCAGCCGACGACACGCAGAACCATCACGCGCGCGCCTTCGGCACCGACGCCCACCATGCCGCCGTTGTTGCGCTCGGCGGCGATCAGACTCGCCATGAAGGTGCCGTGACTCGGACGTCCCCGGCACTCGCCGCTCGGAGCGACGTCCGGATCGTCGTCGACGAAATCCCAGCCGTGGACGTCGTCGATGTACCCGTTGCCGTCGTCGTCGACGCCCGGCACCCCCGTGGCTTCCGCCTCATTCGTCCACAGGCGGTTGCGCAGCTCCACGTGCCCGATGTCGGCGCCGTCGTCGAAGAGGGCGACCGTAACCGGGGCCGCGGCCTGCGCGTGCCACGTGAGGGGTGCGGCCACGTAGTCGATCCACCACTGATTGCCGGCCCGGTACGCGCAGTCCGCGGTGTGCGGATCCTCGACCGAAGAGGCGGGAATGAGCGTGGAACACGCGAGCGGGCCGCAGGGCAGACCCGCGGCGGGCGCAGTCGCCGATGGTGACTGGCCGGCGACGCAGGATGCGCAGGAAAACCAGATGAGAAGCTGCAGCCCCGCGCGTCTGATCATCCGCGCATTGTACGAAGAGGCGGGCCCCGGGTCGGGCCCCCCTCGCCCCCAACCGCTACGCATCGCCCCCTGACGCGCCCTCGGGAAAGTCCTCGGCTCTCGCATGGGGTGCGGCCCCCCGCATGCGCCTTGTTGTTTTGTTACGCGTCGCGCG
>QGVD01000019.1 GCA_003242685.1 Pseudomonadota bacterium
GCGCCCGCTCTCGAACTGCCGTTGCTGCTGCTCGAGCGCCATGTCGATCGCGCCCTGATGATGGCGGATCATGCCCTCGAGCCACAGCTGCTCGAACTCGGCGCCGCGCGCTTCTTCCAGCGCCTTCATCTGCACCGACGACAGCATGCCGTTCATCGGCGGATCGCCGTGCAGCGGATGGTCGGGGATCTCGATGCCGCGCTCGCGTGCGGCGTCGAGGAGCGCGCGCATCTGCGCGATCTCCGCCGCCTGTCCCGACTCGATGTAGCGCGCGAAACGGACGAACTCCTCGCGTCCGCTGCGCGCCGGCACGAGAGCGGACATCTCGAGCGCCTGCTGATGGTGCACGATCATGTGCGTGAGGAAGCGCAGCTCGTCCGGCGTGTAGAGTGCGTCCGACGTCGAACGGCCCTGAGGCGTCTTCTCCTCCGGCGCGTGACCATGAGCCTGATGCTCATGTGCAGAGTGATCCGCAGCCGATGCGACGCCCGCCGCCGCCGTGGCGATCGAGAGGACGATCGCGCGTGTCAGTCGCGCACCGATGCCGCTCACCGCACGCATCGTGCCGTTCAGTTCTTCGCCGACCGCGTGCGTCCCGAAGGATGCGGGCTCGTGCGGTTGGAGGAGTACACGACGTCCTTCGGCACCTCGTCCGCCCGCGGGCCCGTGTACTTGAGGACGTGCAGGCCGGTGTGGTTGTCGCCGACGTAGATGAGCCCGTTGTGGATGTCGGGGTAGGTCATGATGTCGCCCCAGGGCACGGGGCGCGCATGACCGACCTCGATCGGGTTGAAGGGATTCGAGATGTCGATGGCGCGCACGCCGTGTCCCAGCCAGCCCACGAATACCAGGTTCTCGAGCACGGTGGGATTGTGAGCGTGCATCATCGGCCGGATCGTCGCGCCGGGCGGTTTCGGCTGCTCGAGACAGTTCTCGAGCATGCTGTCCGACATCGCGTGCGCGCCGATCATCATCGGCGTGATCTCCGACTCGATGTTGAGAATCCTGAGGCCCCGCTCCGGGCAGGGGCCGAAAGGCCATTCCTCGGTGAGCACGACGTAAGCCGGGCGCCCCTTCGGGTTGTTGCGCGAGCGCGAGGGTCGGTTCGGCACCGGCACGGCGCTGTGCACACCGACCATCGAGACGAGAGGCGGGGTGTAGGTGAAGCGCGAGCGCGTCTCGAGCCGCGTGTAGCGCACGAGCTTCTCGACGTCGGATAGCTCGTCCGACTTCAGCATCGCGAGCACGCCGGGGTCCGAGTTCAGCGCCGGATGCACGCAGTCGTTCGCGACTTCGGGCAGCTTCCTGACGTCGACGAGGCCGCCGATCTTCCCGTCCACCCACACGTTGGTCGAACGCTGGTTGCACACCTTGCCGGAGATCAGCTCCGCGTTCGTGTGCTGCGCGATCTTCTCGGTGTTGAGGATGTAGAAGCCGGTGTTCGAGCCGGCGACGTAGAAGCGTTCGCCGTCGTCCGACATCGAGCCCGAGTGCATGTTGTTCGGCTGGCTTGCCATCGAGGCACCCGGCCTTCCCCAGGCATCGGTGAGGTGGCTGTAGTCGTTGTAGCGTCCGTTCGAGAAGAGGCCGGTCTCGTCGGGCCGCTCGTTGCGGATCGGGCCGCCGATGTCCTCGAGCGTGAAGGACGCGATGAAGAGCGGTTCCTTCAGCACCTCGCCGGTCTTCTCATCCGTGATCGCGGTGATGACGAGATCCTCGTCCTGAGCCGAGTACGTCTGCGAGATGACGAGGAAGCGGTTGGGATTCTTCGGGTCGTGCCAGAGATAGAACTCGTGCGCGAGCACGCCCTTCGCCACGGAGCCTTCGCCGACGGGCAGGCACGTCTCGGGGTCGATGGTGTAGACGATGATGTCGCCGCCGGTTCCCGTCGCGGCGCTGCGCACGAGGAGCATGCGCTCCCTGCCGTCCGTCGACGTGTAGTTGTAGGGCCGCAGCTCCCGATCGCGCACCGCGGTCCTGCCACCGTCCGTGGTGAGCTGCGGCATCGTGCCGACCTCGACCGGTGGATCCTTCTCCGGATCGGGCTGGATCCTGAAGATCTTCACGTCACGCGTGACGCCGGGCCCGGTCGTGTTGGTGGAGTTGCTGCGGCCCCAGTACAGGCAGTCGCCCGCGATGCCGAGTCCCGTCGAGCCCCAGCCCGTCGGGAAACCGTCGAGATCGCCGCCGCTCCACTTGCCGGTCGCCGGGTCCTTCACCGACGGCACGGTCGGAATCCAGTGGACCCATTCGAAATTCCGGAAAAGGCCGAGTCTCTTCGCGGCGACGAACGCGCCCTTGTGCGCGTCTTCCGGCGAGGACGTGGGATCGAGCTCGCCGTTCGCGTTGAGGCGTCCGCCGGGCAGCCTGTCGAATGGAATGTCGAATGTGGAGAACGTCTCCGGCACGCATCCGGCGGTCGCGCCGCTCGAAGGATCGGTGCAGCCTGCAGCCGCTGCGGCGGTACCGCCACCGGAACCCTGCGAAGAGTCGGAGCGTTGCGCAGGAGTCGCAGTGGCGATGAGCAGAGCACCCGTGAACGAGACGATCGTCGCCAGCCCCTTCAGTCTCATCGATGCCTCGCGGATGTCGGTCGTGACGGGAGACAGCGCGCCAACGTACGGGCGTTCGTGCGCCGGGTCCACACTTCAGTGTTGCGCACCGGCGACGCGCGCAGCGGCTGATATCTTCTCTGCTGCCTGCTGCCCGCGTCCCGAGGGCCGCTCCCTTGCGGATAATACCTATGGCCGGGAGGCGGTCGGACTTCAGAATCACCTGCATTGCCAGAAGAGGCGAAGGACGAGGGTGACGCAATCCACTCGCAGCGCCGCAGTCCGGTCGCGGTTACTGAGCACATTCGCAGCCCTCGGCGCGCTTCTCCCGCTTTCCATCGCGGCAGCCGACGTCCTGCCGCAGCTCTCGGCTGCGGACGTTGCACAGCCTGCCGGCTGGGACGACGAGCTGCGCATGCAGGAAGCGCAGGATCTCAACCCGGATCCGCGCGTGCTCGAGATCGAGCTCGAGGCGAAGATCACCGAGCTCGAGATCCTGCCCGGAACGAAGACTCGCGTCTGGACGTACAACGGCACGCTGCCCGGGCCCGTGATCCGCGCGCGGGTCGGTGACCGGCTGATCGTGCATTTCAGGAACTCGCTTCCCGAGCCGACCACGATCCACTGGCACGGGCTGCGCGTGCCGAACGACATGGACGGCGCGCCGGGCGTGACTCAGGACCCCGTGCCGCCGGGCGGCACGTTCCGCTACGAGTTCGAGCTGCGCGATCCCGGGACGTACTGGTACCACCCGCACATCGACTCGTCGGCTCAGGTCGCCCGCGGCCTCTACGGTGCCTTCATCGTCGAGGACCCGAATGAACCGCCAGGGCTCGGGGACGAGCTCGTCCTCGTGCTCTCGGACATGAGCCTCGATCCCGACGGCACGATGCGCCCCACCGACGAAGGCGGTGCGTTCGGCGACCTGTTCGGCCGCGAAGGCAACGTGCTCCTCGTCAACGGCAGGGTCATGCCGACACTCAAGGTCCGTGCCGGCAAGCACCAGCGCTGGCGTGTGATCAACGCCGCACGCTCACGCTATTTCTGGCTCGGCATGCGCGGGCATTCCTGGGTACACCTCGGCGGTGACGCCGGGTTTGCAGAGCGCGCGGTCGATGCGGAGCGTGTGCTCGTCGTGCCCGGCGAGCGCGCGGATCTCGTCTACACGCCGAACGAAGAGCCGGGGACGCGCACGACGTTCTACTGGCGCCCGTTCGATCGCGGCTACGGCACGGCGACCGCGCGCGGCCGCGAGCCCATGATGTACATCGAGACCGTGCCCGATGCGCCCGTGCGGCCGGTCCACTTCTCGGGCGAGCTGCGCAGGATCGAGCCGATAGACCTCGCGGGTGCCATCGAGAAAACGGTCGAGCTCACCATCATGAGCCGCAATCGCGGCAACATGATGGGCATCAACGGGGTGGCGCATCACTACGAGCTCGAGGCGCGGATCGGCGAGACGCACGTCTGGACGATCGTCAACGACACCGACTTCGCGCATCCTTTCCACCTCCATGGCTACTTTTTCCAGGTGCTCGACGAGTCGCGCGTCCCCGAATGGAAGGACACGGTGAACGTGCCCGCGAAAAGCAGGCTGCGGATTGCCGTTCGATTCGACGAGCGCCCCGGCGTCTGGATGCTCCACTGTCACATCCTCGATCACGCCGAGGCGGGCATGATGGGGCACCTGCGCGTGAAGCCCTGAAGCACGAGCGTTCTGCGGGCGCTCCCGACGCTCGTACCTGCCCCCGCTCGATCTGCCTCGACTGTGCTCAACCGATCCCCCTGCGCACGGTACGAGTCTTGCGAGCACGGCTGTGTTGCAGGCGCAGCCGACTCCAACCTGCGGTCGGCGTGTCGCGAGGAGGCAGCAGGGAAGGGGAGCACGGCCGTTGCCGAGCGTACTTTTCATCGCCGACCACCTCGGCTACCCGGGCGGCGTCGTCCATGGCGCGACGACGTACTACCTCGACACCCTGCCGGCGCTCGCCGCTGCCGGCGTTCGAGTCGTTCCCTGCTTCCTGCGCGAGTACCACCCGGCTGCCGAGGAGCTGCGGGCGCGCGGCGTGGAGCCGATCTTTCTCTCGGCGGCCCGGCTCAATCCGTTCGTCGTCGGGCGCGTCGCGAAGATCGCGCAGACCCACGGCTGTACGCTCATCCACGCGAACAATTTCAAGTCGACGGTTGTCGCGCGCCTGCTCGCGCGCCGGCTGGGCCTGCCGCTCCTCGTGCACGTGCACGACGTGAAGCTGCCTCCGTTCGCCCTGCGCCTCGCGAACCGCCTGCTCGCCGGTGAGAACGATCTCGGACTCTGCGTCTCGCAGGCCGTAGTCCCGGTTGCCGTCGGCGGCTACGCCATCCGGCCGGATCACGCGCACGTCGTGCACACCGGCATCCACCTCGGGCCGTACCAGAGCCTCGGAGAGCGCGCACGAGCGGAGATGCGCGCGGAGCTGGGGATCGGGCCCGACGAGCCCGTGCTCGCCATGGTCGCCCGCATGTACCGCGAGAAGGGGCACCGGGAAATGCTCCGCATCATGCGCTCGGTCGCCCGGGTGCACCCTGACGCGCGGCTCCTGCTCGCCGGAGACGGCCCCGAGCGCCGGGCGTGCGAGGCGCTGGCGCGCGAGCTCGGAGTACGGGAAGCCGTCAGGTTTCTCGGTGCGCGGCGCGACGTCGCTCGAGTGCTCGCGGCAAGCGATGTCCTGGTGGTGCCTTCGCAGTCCGAGGGACTCGGACGGGCACCGATCGAGGCGAACCTCGTCGGCTTGCCGGTGGTCGCCTTCGCCACGGGTGGCCTCAGGGAGGTGATCGAACATCCCGACGACGGTGTGCTCGTGCCGGAAGGCGACCTGGATGCCTTTGCGCGTGCCGTGTCCGGACTCCTCGCGCGGCCGACGCTGCACGATGAGCGCCTTCGGCAGGCGCGTGCGCAGCGGGCGGCGGACCGCTTTGGAATCGATGCCCATGTCCGCCGTCTGCGCGAGTGCTACGAGCGAGCGGCTGGCGCGTCAATTGCTTGCGGGGGAATGCGTTCCGTTATCCACAGAAGCTGTGGATAAGTCTGTGGATGAGAAGGCTGTCGCCGTTCTGAGTCACGGGCGATATTGCATATTTATTAACTTGGCGAAAAATTGACCAGGACATTTCCCCTTGATTGCTCAATGAGTTACGCGACTCATATCGAGCAATGTGATCGGAGTCACGCCTAACGGATTCATTCTCGCGGACGAGCGCTCCTCCTGTTAGTAAGCCCGGCACGCCCGATCCCAGCATTCCATCGCTCGCGAATCGCTTCGGCAGCGGCGACCGCCGAGCGCGGCGCTCTCGCAGTCAGGCCGCCGCCGCTTCCGGGCGCCGCGATTCGCCCCCCAGTGCGGCAGCCAGATCGGTGAGGAGCCGTGAGAGCTCGCCGGCCATCAGCGCGAACTCGGTGTCGAATTGCTCGGACGGGTCCACTTCCTCGTCGGCGGCCGACTCGCGCCTCACGTCGAGGAACTCCACGCGCTTCACGTGCAGCTTGTCGGTCAGCACGAAGGAGATGCGGTCGCTCCAGGTGAGCCCGAGGCGCGTCGCGCAGAGCCCCGCCTGCAGGTGGGCCTGAATCTGCTTGCCGTCGAGCGGGTGACGCGTGTAGCGGATGGTGGCTCGCGACCTGTCCGCCGCCTGGAGCTCCAGATCCTGGTCGATGCGGAAGCGGTCGGGCGCATCGCCGGCCCGCAGCCACGTCCCCATGCACGACTGAGGCGAGCGCTGAGTCTCGAGCGGCTGGGCGGCAAAGCCGCCGAGCGTCGCGCGCAGCGTCTCCACGACTTCCTCGGCGCGCGCGGCCCCGGCCGCATCGACGACGAACCAGCCGCCCTGGGGATCGATCCAGGCGCGCGTGACGCGGCGGCGTGAGAGCGCGCGGGCGCGCAGCTCCTCCGTCACTCGCAGTTTGAGCTCACGCATCTGCCGCCGGCTGACGGGATGACCCTGCTCGGCGGCGAGCGCCTCCGCGCGCTCTTTCGCCACCTGCCGGATGATGGAGGCCGGCAGGAGCTTCTGGTCGACGCCCAGCGCGATGAGCTGCTGCACGCCGACGGTGTGGACGAGACGCCCGCTCGGCCCGGGCGAGACCCAGCCGCGGCTCGACATCTCGAGCGGGCCGCAGGGCTGCAGCACGCGGCGCGCGAGCTGCTCTTCGAGCTCGATCGGCGAGAGAGACCAGTCGGAGGGCAGACGGAAGACGACGAGATTCTTGAACCACATGACCGGGAGGAGGAAAAAAGGGCGCGCAGTATAGAGCCTGCGCCGCCCTCGAGCGGAGCTTGCGGATTTCCGCCGTTTGCGCTTCGACGATCGGCGCGGCGGAAGGTCTCCACGCGCGCTCCGCGGAGTCGGGCGGAGCGCCCGACTCCGCCGCGCGTCAGATCAGGCCGAAGGCCAGCATCGCCTGCGCCACGCGTTTGAAGCCGACGATGTTGGCGCCGACGACGTAGTTGCGCGGGCTGCCGTACTCCGCGGCGGTCTCGTAGCAGTCGCGATGGATGTTCTGCATGATCTCGTGCAGGCGCCGCTCGGTGTGTTCGAACGTCCACGCGTCGCGGCTCGCGTTCTGCTGCATCTCGAGCGCCGATGTCGCCACGCCGCCCGCGTTGGCGGCCTTGCCCGGCCCGAAGGCGATGCCGCTCTCCTGGAACACGCGCACGCCGCCGGGCGTGGTCGGCATGTTCGCGCCTTCGGCGACGGCGATGCAGCCGTTCTCCACGAGAATGCGCGCCGAGCGCTCGTCGAGCTCGTTCTGCGTCGCGCAGGGCAGGGCGACCTGACACGGCACCGTCCAGATGTTGCCGTTCTCGAAGTACTTCGCGCGCTTGTGGATCTGCGCGTACGCGCTGATGCGTGCGCGGCGCACTTCCTTGATGTTCTTGACCGTCTGCAGGTCGATGCCCTGCTCGTCGTACACGAAACCGTTCGAATCGGAGCAGGCGACCACCTTCGCGCCGAGTGCCTGCAGCTTCTCCATGGCGTAGATCGCGACGTTGCCCGAGCCCGACACGACGCACGTCTTGCCCTCGAGGCTCTCGCCGCGCACCTTCAGCATCTCCTCCGTGAAGTACACGACGCCGTAGCCGGTCGCCTCGCGGCGCACGAGCGCGCCGCCCCACTCGGGGCTCTTGCCCGTGATCACGCCGGACTCGTAGCGATTGGTGATGCGCTTGTACTGGCCGAAGAGATAGCCGATCTCGCGCGCGCCGACGCCGATGTCACCGGCAGGCACGTCGGTGTACTCGCCGAGGTGCTGGTAGAGGCCGATCATGAAGCTCTGGCAGAAGCGCATGATCTCGCTGTCGGACTTGCCCTTGGGGTCGAAGTCCGCGCCGCCCTTGGCGCCGCCGATCGGCATGCCCGTGATCGCGTTCTTGAAGATCTGCTCGAAGCCGAGGAACTTGACGATGCCGAGATAGACGGAGGGATGGAAACGCAGACCGCCCTTGTACGGTCCCAGCGCGCTGTTGAAGCACACGCGGAATCCGCGGTTGATGTGCACCTCGCCCCGATCGTCCTGCCAGGGTACGCGGAAGATGATCTGCCGCTCCGGCTCGCAGATCCGCTCGATGATCTTCTGCTCGGCGTACTCGGGGTGCTTCTCGAGCACCGGCTCGAGGGACTCGATGACCTCCTTCACCGCCTGATGGAACTCGATTTCCCCCGGATTACGCCGCACCACCTGCTGATAGATCTGCTCGATCCTCTCTCTCGCTTTCGACACTTCGTTTCCCCTTTCTGATTGCGGAATCTGGTGCGCGCTCGCACCGGCCGACCCGCTCGAGCAGCGGCGATGCGTACCGTCCCTGACACACCGCCGGACCGAAGCGAACCGACCCACAACCCCCCGTCAGTGCCGCGGATCGGCACGACCCTTGCAGCGAACAGGACCAGCTCCCGCGCGGGCGCCGTGAGGCGGCCCGCGGCCGCCGCCGTCGCGGCGCTTCGCCGCTGACGCCGGGATCGGACGCACGAGGCAGACCAATCGGACGGTGGGGCTTGCGATGACTCGTATACTTTACACACTCGTTCTCGGGGGAGTCGGTGCGCTCGTTGCAGGGTGCGGGGGAAGCGGCGCGCCCGCGAATCAGCCGCCGACGCTGAGCCCCGCGGCCTTCTCGACGGCGGAGGACGGTGAGGTCAGCGGTGCGCTGAGTGCCACGGATCCCGAGAACGACCCGCTCACTTTCGCGAAAACCAGCGATCCCGCATCGGGAACGGTTTCCGGCTTCACGCCGGACGGAACGTTCGTCTACCGGCCGAATCCGGATTTCGCGGGCACCGACTCGTTCTCCGTGACGGTGACCGACGCGGCGGGGAACACGGCATCGGGCTCCGTGACGCTCACCGTCACCATCGAAGAGCCGGCGCTCGTCGGCACGGTGAGCGTGAACCCGGACGGAAGCGTGAGCCTTGCAGATCTTCCGGCGGGGTTCCGGGGCGTCACACGATTCCGATATCGCGTCACCGATCCGAGCGGCGCTTCTTCGGTCGCGACGGCGGCGATCTTCGTCGGCACCGATCCCTTCCGCGCGGTTTTCGCAGGAGACGTTGCGGGCGACGGCTCGACGGAGGTCTACATGACGGACTTCGTCTCGCCGGCCTGGCGCCTGTCGGCGGCGACGGAAGGGTCCATGCGCCTGCGAGGTTTCGAGGTCTCCGACAACGGAGCGACGGTCGTCTACCGCAGGCAGCACACCGCGTCCGCGGTGTCGGATCTCGCTTTCGTGCGCTCGGCGGCTCCGGAGCAGCCCGTGCGGATCACGCTGCCCGACGGCGCGGTGCCCGTTCAGGACGACAACGGGCGCGATCAGTTCGTCGTGAGCCCGGACGGCAGGTGGATCGCGATCGTGGGGCAGCTTCCGTCGGGCGAGCGGCAGTCGCTCTACGTGCTGAACGTGGAGGATCCCGGTACCGTGCGCGGGGTCGCGCCGGCGAGCACCGTGCGCGTCACGCTGCCGCGATTCTCGGCGGACTCCACACAGCTCTACTTCCTGACGTCGGATCGTCCCGATGGGCTGCGCAGGCTCCTCTATCGCGTCGCGCCTGCGGAGGGATCACCCGCGGTGCTGATGTCCGCGCCTTACGCGGCGGGAGACGTCGGCGACATCGAGCGGTACTCGGTTTCGCGCGATCAGTCGCGCATCGTGCTGCATGCGGTGCGCGGCGGTGTCGAGGGAATCTACATCGTCGATTCCGCGACGCCCGGAGCGGAGACGCGCATCAGTCATGATCTCAACCCGGCGCAGTCGATCTTCTCGAGCACCGTGGGACTTCCCGCCGGACGCGGCAGCATGGCGGACCTTACGCGCGTGGCGTACACCGTGGTGACGTCGCTCGGCGCGATCAGCATTCCGAGCGTGCACGTCGTCGACGTCGGTGAGTCGCCCAATCCCCGGCAGGTCAGCGATTTCTCGGAGGCGATCGCCTGGCGCGGCGACGGGCTCGCGTTGCTCGTCTCACGGTTCTCGCTCACCGACCCGGGCAGCTCGGAGCTTGCCGAGGTCGTGCCGGACGCCGGTGCTCAACCCGAACGCATCGCAGGTGCGCTTTCCGGTTTCTACGATGCGACCGGAGAAACCGTCGTCATGCGTCAGGCGGACGGGGCGCTCGCGGTCGCGGTGCGCGGGGCGTTCGGCAACGCTACCCGTCTCGGAACACCGGATCAGGTGCCGCACGCCGTCGATTTCAGCGGCATCGGCCACGGAGTCGTCGTGATCGGCGAAGGTCCGCCGGGCGCGGCGCCGGCAGCGGCGCGTCTCGCTCTCGTGAATGCGCGCGCTCCCGATCGCCTGCTCTATCTGCAGGACACCGCGGCGCCGCTCGGTCTCACGTCGGACGTCTCGCGCATCGTGTCGTACTGAGAGGTGCGCGAATGCCGGCTGCCGTCCGCACGCACCCAGCGAAGTCCGCCGTGCCTTCAGCTCGCGGGCTTCTTCTTCAGCCGCTCGCGCCGCCAGGCATAGTAGGCATCGAGCGCCTGGAGCTGCTTCAGATTCGGCACCGGCCGCATGCCGGGCATCGCATCGAAGTGCATGACCTGCTGCGTGAACTCTCCGAACTTCGACCATTTCGGGAGTCCCGGTCCGTTGGGATCGCCGTTGCGCGCGAAGTTCACCCAGTAGCTCATCATCAGCTGCGACATGGCCGCGTCCTCGGGCCGCGGCGGTCCATCGGGTCCGCCGAGGTTGCCGAAGACGTAGGGGATCTCGGCTGCATGGTTCGCACCGTCCGGAGAGGAGGGCGTACGGTGATCGAAGTAGTACACGTACGCAGGCCCTTCGGCCTTGCGTGAGTGCAGGCGGGCCCATGCCCATGTGTGCCAGGCGAAAGCGGAGTCGCGGAAGATGTCCTTCGCGGCCTCGTGCGCCTCATCGGGCGTTGCGTGCGGATAAACGGCGAGGATCCTGTCCGCGTGCTCGCCGTAGCCGGCGCGGACCCGCTCGGCGAACGCTTCGGGTGTGACGCTCCCCGGCGGCACGAAGAGCGCGCCTTCGTCCGAGTTCGTGCCGATGAGCACCGGCGTGTCGTTGAAGCGACCGGCGACATAGAGCTCGTACTGGTCGCCGACGATCACGCTGCCGTCGACGACCGGCCAGAACGAGCCGGTGCCCAGGGCAGCGGCGGCTTTCTGGATCGCTGCGGCGCCGAGCTTCCGCGCCGCGCTGATGTCCTTCGCGCCCAGGGAGCTCAGGAAGCGGGTTCCGTTGCGTTCCGCTACGGAGAGCGGGAGAACGTTCTGGCCGCCTTCGTTCTCGTACTTCGGGGGCGCGAAGGATCCGCCGCTCTGCGAGATGACGCGGTGGAAGAGTCCCTTCGCCGCGGGAGATGCCGCGAGCATGCTGACGGAGATCGCGCCCGCGGATTCACCGAAGATCGTGACGTTCTGCGGATCGCCGCCGAACTTTTCGATGTTCTCCTGCACCCAGCGCAGCGCGGCGATCTGGTCGAGGAGGCCGTAGTTCCCGGAGCCCTTGCCGCTTTCGCGCGAGAGTGCCGGATGCACCAGGAAGCCGAAGGGACCCACGCGGTAGGCGACGCTCACGAGCACGACGCCGCGCCTGGCGAGGTTCGTTCCGTCGTAGAGTGGGGCGCTCGTCATGCCGCCCACGAAGGCGCCGCCGTAGATCCACACCATCACGGGGAGCTTCTCACCGGGCGACTTCGCCGGCGTCCACACGTTGAGGTACAGACAGTCCTCGCTCACCTCGGGAGGCGCACCCATCATCGCGACGAAGCGCTCTTCCTGCATGCACGCAGGTGCGTAACGGTCGGCTTCCCGGACACCGGTCCAGGGTTTCACTGGCTGCGGAGCCTTCCAGCGCAGGGAGCCCACCGGCGGTGCGGCGAAGGGAATGCCCTTGAAGGACGCGATGCCGTCGCTCACCACGCCGCGCACCGCGCCCCCCGTGACGCTCACCGTTTCGATCTGAGCCGCCGCGGGAAGCGCTGCGAGCGAGACCAGGCACGCAAGCAGTACACATCGCAGAGGATGTCGGTGAATCATGAGGATGCTCCGTGAAGGAGGATCGAAAACATTCAGCCCGCGACACCGGCGCATTCGAACTCGGTCATCGAGCAGGCAGGCGCGTTCCGTCAGCCGCGGATCGCGTCCGCCTTCTCGAGCGGCTCGCTTCTCTCCAGCTCGTCGTCGTCCTCGCGCGGAAAGTGATACCAGCTCCGATGCGGAGAGGTGCGCGCGCAGGCGGGACACTGCGTTTCCTGCCATGCGTAACCGCAGCCCGGGCATACGCCGCCGGTCCAGAAGGTGTGCCAGCGCGTGCCGCAGTCCACGGTGCAGTACCAGCGATCGAGCGGGCTCGGGCGGTAGCCGCATTGCGGGCAATGGATGTCGGGTTCGCGCGCCATGGAGGTGCTCGCCTCATTCGTAGGAGCGTGCCGTCTCCGGCGCCGTGACGGGCCTGCCGGTCACGGGGTTCGGATAGTGGAAAGGCGGCAGGAAAGGCTTCGGATACATCTCGAAGTACACCGTCGGCGGCCGGTCCGGCGGATTCGACTCCGTGATGCCGGGCGCCGGGCGCGGCGGTGAATTCTTCCAGCCGACGTCGTACGGCACGAAGTAGGTGTTGAACACCTGATCCTTCTTCAGCTTCCAGACGCCGTCCACCTTGACGAACTCGTTCTCGTAGACGCCGCCCATCCACATGGCATAGCGCCCGAACTGTCCCATCATGCTGAACGCGCGGGAGCGCATCATCGCCGTCTGCCCGTCGTCTGCGACATGGATGACGGGCTGATACTGCATGTGGTTGTGCAGGAGCCCGTGATGGATGCCCTGCTCGCCGTAGAGATTCAGATTCCGGCGCACGCTCGCCTTGCCGACGTAGACGCCGCGCAGCGCGATCTCGATGGTTCCGTCCTCCGCGAAGAGCTCCGTGAGCCGGTCCCACTGATTCGTGGCGAGGTAGTACCCGTAGATCGCGTGCAGATTCTCGATCTGCGCCTCGTCCTCCAGGCGTCCGATGCGACGCTCGAGATCCGCGAGGAACGAGCGCAGCTCGAGCGGATCCGACGGGACGGCCGGCAGGTCGACCGCGTCGCTGTCGTAGACGGGCGCTCCCGTCACGGGATTCTCGTAATGGAACGGAGCCACGAACGCCGCAGGGTAGGCCGAGCGCGAGACCGACGGCGGACGATCCGGCTTGATGCTCGACATGAACGTCGGCAGCGGACGCGCGCTCTTTCCCCAACCGTCCTCGTACGATGTGTACATCGTCGGCAGCGCGTGCAGGCGGCGGATCTTCCACACGCCGCCGTCCTTCACGTACTCGTTCTCGAGAACGCCGACGCCCCACTCGGCGAACTTCCCGTGAATCGCGGCCTGGTCGAAGAAGCGCCAGCGGCCCTTCGCCGACCTGCCGTCCGGCGCCACGTGCACGATGGGCTGAAGCTGCATGTGGTCGTACAGCCGTCCCTCGGACGGGTACTCGGGTCCGAGCTGCCGCAGGAATTCGAGAATGCGTGTCCTGCCGACGAACGCGCCGAGCCCCGCGATCTCGAGAACTGCGTCGTCCGCGAACAGATCCGCCGCGTGGGTCCAGAGCGCCTTGTCGAAATAGAACCCGTAAGTGCGCTGCAGGGCTTCGATGCTCTGCTGGTCTTCGAGAAGCTGCACTTCGTGAGCGAGCCTCGCCGCGCGGCGCGCGAGACTCTCGAGCGATTCCTGGACGTCCGCCGATGCCGTGGTGGTCACCGTCGGAATCGCGCCGGGCTGCTCCGTCTCCATGAAGTGGAACGGCGGCAGGAAAGTGTCGGGCCAGGTCCCGTACTCGACGCTCGGCGGGCGGTCGGGCGGCAGCGTGCCGGAGACGTGCTTGCCGCGCGTCGGATCCTCGTGGCGGACCCACCCGCCTTCGTAGGGCACGATGACGGTCTGGAACCAGTGCAGCTTCCTGATCTTCCAGACGCCGTCTTCCTTGACATATTCGTTCTCGTAAGGGCCTTCGCCCCACACGGCATGCTTGCCGAGCTCGCCGGCCATCATGAGCGCGCGCCAGGTGCCTCGTGCAGTCTTTCCGTCGGGTGAAACGGTGATGACGGGCATGAGCTGCATGTGCTCGTTGAGCTGACCCTCGCTGAGGCCGGCCTTGCCGCCGCCGAGCGCGTAGAGGTACTCGCGGATGCGGTCGCGGCCGACGTAGACGCCGTCGAGCCCGATCTCGATCGAGCCGTCGCTCGAAAAGAGCTCGACGACTTCGTCCCACAGTCCCTCGTCGACGTAGTACCCGTACGCGCGCTGCAGACGCTTGATGGCCTCGATGTCCTCGATGCGGGTCTTGCGTGCCTCGAGAGTGGAGAGGGTCCGCTGCAGCTCGGCGAGCTGCGGAGCCTGTGCCTCGTCCTTGCGAGAGCCGCAGGCTGCGACTCCGATGCACAGGCTCGCGGCGATGGATGCGAGAAGTCTGGAGCTCATGGACACTCCTGCGACGGCCCGATCGCCGATATTAGCAGCCCCTGCGAGGCGTGCCGTCCGCCTTCCGGTGACCTCGTCAACGAGTGCTATCATGCCGCGCGCTACGCGCGAGGTATCCCGATGCAGACAAGGACCGCGGCCGTCGCTGCCGCATTCGTATTCGGCTTGTCTTTTTCCGCCTGGTCCGCCCAGGCGCCGCAGGATTCCGTCTCCGGCGAGGAAGTCTTTCAGCGCGCATGCGCCGCGTGCCACGTGGACGCGGCGCGCGCGGCGGCAACGGAAACGGCGAGCGGCGCTGCGGCCGGAACGCGCATCGTGCCGTTCGAGATGCTGCGGCAGATGACGCCCGAGGTGATCCTGAGCTCGCTCGAGAACGGCAAGATGCAGCCGCAGGGCTCGGCGCTCACACCGGCGGAGCGGCGTGCGGTCGCGCAGTTCGCGTCCGGCAAGAGCTTCGCGGAGTCCGTGGTGCCGGCCATGGCGCGCGCCAACCGCTGCACGGACGACACGCCCGTGCGCGATCCGGGCTCGATGCCCGGATGGAACGGCTGGGGCAACGGTCTCTCGAACACGCGTTTCCAGCCGAAGGAGACGGGAGGACTCACAGCCGAGGATCTGCCGCGCCTCAGGCTCAAGTGGGCGTTCGGCTACCCGGGCGCGCAGTCGGCGAAGGCGCAGCCGACAATTGCGGGCGGCCGTCTCTTCGTCGCGAGCGAGACCGGGGACGTCTACGCACTGAATCCGAAGACGGGCTGCACGTACTGGACGTTCAAGGCGCAGGCCGGCATCCGTACCGCGGCGTCCGTCGGCCCGTACCGCAGCGCCTCGGGCAGGAGCGGATACGCGGTGTACTTCGGTGACTCGCAGGCGAACGCCTACGCGGTCGATGCCGACACGGGCGAGCAGATCTGGGTGCGCAAGGTGGACGACCACCGTTCTGCGGCGATCACGGGCGCACCGGCGGTACATGACGGGCGCGTCTTCGTTCCCGTGCAGGGACTCGCCGAGGAGATCAGCGCCGCGCGCGACAACTATCCCTGCTGCACCTTCCGCGGCAGCCTCGTGGCGCTCGACGCGCACACGGGCGAGGTGCTCTGGAAGACCTACACCATGCCTGAGAGCCGGCCGCGCGAGACGGTGAAGCCCGGAGTGACGATGTTCGGTCCCGCGGGCGGCAGCATCTGGTCCGCACCGACGGTCGATCCGAAACGCGGGCTCGTATACGTTGGCACCGGCAACGGTTATGCCGATCCGCCGCAGCCGACGACGAACGCCATCATCGCGATGGACCTGAGGACCGGGGCGGTCAGGTGGGTGCGGCAGATCCTGGAGAAGGACGTGTGGATCCTCGGCTGCAATCCCGGCAATCCCGAAGGCAACCCCGCGTGTCCGAAGGAGCTCGGCCCGGATCTCGACTTCGCTGCCCCTCCTGCGCTCGCGAGCGCGGCAGGGCGCGAGCTGCTCGTCGTGCCGCAGAAGTCCGGTGTCGCCTTCGCGCTCGATCCCGACGACGGGTCGATCGTGTGGCAATACCGCTATGGACGCGGCAGCGCGATGGGCGGTCAGTGGGGCGGTGCTGTCGACGGAGAGCGCGCTTACTTCGGCGTGCAGGATCTTCAGACGGATACGCCGGGCGGCATGCGGGCGGTCGAGCTCGCGACGGGCAGGGAAGTGTGGTCGAAGCCGCCCCAGCCGAAGCTGTGCGAAGGCAAACAGCCGTGCTTCGCGGGGCAGGGCGGACCGCTCACCGCGATTCCGGGCGCGGTGATCAGCGCCGGTCTCGACGGCGGCATCCGCGCGTACTCGAGCCGGCACGGCAACATCCTGTGGATGTTCGACACCAACCGTGAGTTCGAGACGGTGAACGGTGTGCCCGCCCGCGGCGGCGGCATGGACAGCGCGGGTCCCGTCGTCGTCGATGGAATGCTGTACGTGAACTCGGGCGTCGGCGGATTCGTCGGTCCGCCCGGCAACGTGCTGCTGGCATTCGGAGTCGAATGATGCGGCGGATTGACGCGGCGCCCGACGCCTTGCTATCTAAACTCGGTTGTCGAAGGTGCCCATCAGCTACCGCGCAGCGGTCGAGGTAGAGTCATGAACGCATCACCCGAATTCCGCTCCGAGATCGCACCTCAGCCCGAACCGAGCCCCGCCGTCGCGAAGTTCCTTGCGCGCAAGCCGCGCCTGCTGATCGGCGGCGAGTGGGTCGAGTCTTCTTCGAAGACACGCATCCCGGTGTTCGATCCGGCTACCGGTAAGCAGATCGCCGAGGTTCCCGATGCGAACGCCGAGGACGTGAATCGCGCCGTCGCGGCGGCGCGCAAGGCATTCGAGAGCGGTCCGTGGCCCGACATGCTGCCGGCGCAGCGTGAGGCGCTGCTCTGGAGGCTCGCCGACCTCATCGACCGCCATGCCGAGGAGCTCGCTGAGCTCGAGAGTCTCGACAACGGCAAGACGAAGCTCATGGCGAGCATGGTCGACATTCCGGCCGCGAGCGCGCAGTTCCGCTACATGGCCGGATGGGCCACCAAGATCGAAGGCTCCACGTTCCAGACGTCGCTGCCCGGGCCTCCCGGCGCGAAGTACCACACGTATACGGTGCGCGAGCCCGTCGGTGTCGTCGGGCAGATCGTGCCGTGGAACTTCCCGCTCATCATGGCGGCGACCAAGCTCGCGCCGGCCCTGGCCGCCGGCTGCACGTGTGTGCTCAAGCCCGCCGAGCAGACCCCGCTCAGCGCGCTGCGCCTCGGCGAGCTCATCATCGAAGCGGGCTTCCCGCCGGGCGTGGTGAACATCCTGACCGGCTATGGCGAGACGACCGGCGCCGCCATCGTCGCGCATCCGGACGTCGACAAGATCGCGTTCACCGGCTCGACGGAAGTCGGCAAGATCATCAACAAGTCGGCGTCCGATACGGTGAAGCGCGTCTCGCTCGAGCTCGGCGGCAAGTCGCCCGTCATCGTGCTGCCGGATGCCGATCTCGAAACCGTCGTCGGCGGAGCCGCGCAGGCGATCTTCTTCAACTCCGGGCAGGTCTGTGTCGCGGGCTCGCGTCTCTTTGCGCACCGCAAGGTCTTCGACAAGGTGCTCGAAGGCGTCGCAGGCGTGGCGAAGTCCATGAAGCTCGGGCCCGGTCTCCATCCCGAGACACAGATGGGTCCGCTGGTTTCCCGCGAGCAGCAGGAGCGCGTGCTGGGCTACATCAAGTCCGGCCGCGAGGAGGGCGCCGCAGTGGTCGTCGGCGGCGATGCGCCGCAGCATCCGGGCTACTTCGTCCGTCCGACGGTGCTCGCCGACGTGCGTCGCGACATGCGCGTGTTCCGCGAGGAGATCTTCGGTCCGGTGCTCGTCGCGCAGCGCTTCGACGATCTCGACGAAGTCGCCGCCGCGGCGAACGACACTCCCTATGGCCTCGCGGCCAGCATCTGGTCGAACGATCTGCGTGCCGTTCACCGGCTCGTGCCGAAGATCAAGGCGGGCACCGTGTGGGTGAACTGCCATCATATGATCGACGCGAACATGCCCTTCGGCGGCTACAAGCAGTCGGGCTTCGGACGCGAGAATGGCCGCACGGCCATCGAGATGTACACGGAGCTCAAGTCCGTGTGCATCGCCATCTGACGGACGGAGGGCAGGTGTCGGCGACGGGTTCGCTCTCCGTAGAGGATCGTCTCGCAATCCAGGACCTTCTGGCGCGCTACGCCTGGGCGCTCGACACGGGCGACGTCGACGGGCTCGTAGCGTGCTTTGCGCCCGAGGCCGTCGTCATCGAGGACGTGTTCGAGGAACCGGATCGCTGGGAAGGTCACGAGGGTATCCGGCGCCTTGCGGAGCATTACCGCAACGCGCCGGGATTCCCGGGCCGCCAGCATCACGTGAGCCAGTGCCTCGTGGAAGGCGACGGCGAGCGTGCGTCCGCGAAGTGCTTCGCCTTCGTCACGGAGTGTCACGGTGAGCCGCCCTACACACTGCGATTCACCGGCTACTACGAGGACAAGCTCGTCAAGCGCGACGGCCGCTGGTTGTTCCTCGAGCGCGTGATCCGGCTCTGGGACGGTCCCGTGCTCGCGCGCTTCCCCGGCAAGGGCGAGCGCGCGCCGCGCAAGCGGCCGCCCGAGCTGCAGATCCGCCGCTGAGGCGGCACGCGGCGCTGCCGCCGGCGACAGTGCACGGTCCGGCGGCGATACTGAGAACGAACGAGGCCGCGCACCCGCGTGCGCGGTCCGTTTCCCGGAATCGAACGAAGAGCGCACGGCGGAGACTGACATGGCTGCCCCATTTCCGAGCTCTCTCGACTTCATCGGCCACAACATGCCCTCGCGCATCGAGTGCGAGATCCACGATCTCGTGATCGAGGGCCGGCTGCCCGAGGAAATCAACGGAACGTGGTTCCACCTGGTGCCCGATCCGCAGTTCCCGCCGCTCCTCGGTGAGGACGTCTACATCAGCGGCGACGGAATGATCCGCGCATTCCGCTTCGAGAGCGGCCGCATTCACTTCAGGCAGCGCTACATCCAGACCGAGCGCTGGAAGCTCGAGCGCGCAGCCGGACGCGCGCTGTACGGCCTGTACCGCAATCCGTTCACGGACGATCCCAG
This sequence comes from Pseudomonadota bacterium, assembly GCA_003242685.1. Lineage (GTDB taxonomy): Bacteria > Pseudomonadota > Gammaproteobacteria > Steroidobacterales > Steroidobacteraceae > ZC4RG24. The sequence continues at coordinate 19,116 of QGVD01000019.1, forward strand.
CGTGCGCGGCAAGGGCCGCGGCGTAGCGAACACGACGCCCATCTTCCACGGCGGGCGGCTGCTCGCGCTCAAGGAAGACAGCCGCGCATGGGAGCTCGACCCTCGCACGCTCGAGACGCTCGGCGAGTTCGACTACAACGGGAAGCTGCGCAGTCAGACCATGACCGCGCATCCGCGTCTCGATCCCGAGACGGGCGAGCTGTACTTCTTCGGCTACGAGGCCGGAGGGCTCGCGACGCGCGACGTCGCGTACTGCGTCGCGAACCGCGATGGCGAGCTGGTGCGCGAGGACTGGTTCCAGGTGCCGTACTGCTCGCTCATGCACGACTTCATCGTGACGAAGGAGCATGCGGTGTTCCCCGTGTTCCCGGTCACCTGCGATCTCGAGCGGCTCAAGGCGGGCGGCTCGCACTGGGCGTGGGATCCGTCGAAGGAAACGTGGTTCGGCGTCATGCCGCGCGACGGCAAGGTGAGCGACATGCGCTGGTTCCGCGCGCCGCCGTGCTTCGTATTCCATTTCCTGAACGGCTACACCGAAGGCTCCCGCGTGCACGTCGATGCCTGCTATTCCGACGTGCCGGCGTTCGCGTTCATCCGGGAGGCGGGCGGTCTGCACATCGGTCCGGACCGGATCCGTGGGCAGCTCGTGCGCTGGACCTTCGATCTCTCGAAGCCGGGCGATCGGGTGGAGGAGACGCCGCTCGGCCCGCCGGGCGACATGCCGCGCGTCGCGGACAAGGACCTGATGGTCGATTACGAGATCGGCTACTACATGAACTACAACCCCGAGTTCGGGCCGCCGATCAACACCGGACCCGCGAACGTCGGCTTCAACGCCGTCACCCGCATCGAGCTCAAGACGGGCAAGCTCACGACGCTCCCCGTGGGCGCTACGAACACCGCGCAGGAGCACGTGCACATCGCATCGAAGCAGCCGGGCCACGAGGGGTATCTCGCGTTCATCGTGGACCGCCACGACGAGAACCAGGCCGAGGTGTGGGTCGTCGAGGCGCAGCACCTCGACCGCGGACCCATCGCGCGCGCGAAGATTCCGCTGCGCCTGCGCTGCGGCGTGCACGGCAACTGGGTGCCCGCGGAGGCGCTCTGAAGCTCGAATGAGACAGGGCCCGGCGCGGCGCACGCGCCGGGTCTTCATGCCTGCATCGATCCACGCGGGAAAGACGAATGTCGCGCACGCCGGAAGAGCAGCGGAATCTCGAGCTGGTGCTCGAGATGTTCCACAACGTGCTGGTGCCGCTCGATTCGAGCGCGGTGGACCGGTACATCTCGCCCGACTACATCCAGCACAGTCAGATGGCGCCGCCGGGCGTCGAGAGTCTCAAGGCCTTTCTCGACCGGGTGCGCGCGGAGAACCCGAACGCCGAGCAGCATCTCAAGCGCGCTTTCGTCGACGGCGATCACGTGATCCTGCACTACCACGTGAAGCGTCATCCGGAGGATCTCGGTTTCGCGGTGATCGACATCTTCCGCGTCGCCGACGGCAAGATCGTGGAGCACTGGGACGTCGTGCAGGACGTTCCCGCGAATCCCGTGAACCCCAATTCGATGTTCTGAAAGAGCGATACACGATGGCGGACTCCCGCATGCGTTTCACAGACAAAGTCGCCGTCGTGATCGGCGGAAATTCCGGCATCGGACTCGCCGCCGCGAAGCTCTTCGCGCAGGAAGGCGCCCGGGTTGCGATCGCGGGCCGTGATGCGCGCAAGCTCGAAGCGGCTGCTTCCGAGATCGGTGCGGGCACGCTCGCACGCCAGTGCGACATCGCCCGGCTCGAAGCAATCGATGCGTTCATGCAGGCCGTGAAGGAGCGCTTCGGCCGCATCGATGCGCTCGTCATCAACGCCGGGGTCGGCACGTTCGCGCCGGTGCGCCAGATCACGCCGGAGCTGTGGGATCAGGTGCATGCCGTCAATCTGCGCGGCTGCTTCTTCGCCGCACAGAAGGCGCTGCCGCTCATGCAGCGAGGCAGCGCGATCGTGTTCACCGGATCGATCGGCGCGGTGCTCGGCATTCCCGGAAACGCGGTCTATGCGGCAGCGAAGGCGGGTCTCAGGGCCGCCGCGCGCATTCTCGCAACGGAGCTCGTGGGCGAGGGCATCCGCGTCAACGTCGTGAGCCCCGGTCCTACCGAGACACCGCTTCTCTACCGCAATCAGGGCATGGACGACGCGGCCGTGGAAGGGCTGCGCAGACAGATGATCGCCAACGTGCCGATGCACCGCATGGGCGAGCCGGAAGAGGTCGCACGTGCGATCCTGTTCCTGGCCTCGCACGAGGCGAGCTTCATCACCGGCGTCGATCTCTTCGTCGACGGCGGATGCGTGGAGCTGTGAACGGCGCGTCGACGGAGGAGAACGACATGGCGGAGATCAGAGCAGTCAATCCCTGGACCTGGCAGGATGCCTTCGGCTTCGCGCAGGCCGTCGAGGTGAGCGGCGCGCGCCGCGTTCTCTACTGCGCGGGACAGACTTCGGTCGACGCCGACGGCAATCCGCTCCATCCCGGAGACATGGTCGCGCAGCTCAACCAGGCGTTCGACAACCTGGAGACCGTGCTCGCCAAGGCGGGCATGACGCTCGCGAACGTCGTGCGACTCAACTACTACACGACGGACGTCGCCGCCTATCTGCGCGCGTCGGCGAGCGTCAAGGACAGGCTGGAGAAGGCGGGATGCCGTCCGCCCGGCACGTTGCTCGGCGTCGCGAGCCTGTTCCACCCCGACATCCTCGTCGAGATCGAGGCCACTGCGGCCGATTGACGATCGGCGTCAGACAATTCGCCGCACTGCCGCATTCGCGGACGCGAAACGAGCCTCGCTTCCGTTGCGCCGCAGCCGAGGATGGCTGCAGTGCCTTTCGGTGCGCCGCAACTGCGCGTGCATGCGTTGCCAGAAGTTACACGGCACACGCGCGAACGACGCGTTGACCGTGCAGACGTTACGCATCCTGACTCTCAGATAAAGCGCGATCGCGGCTGGATCGTTTCTTGCAGCGCTCCGGCCAATCAATCGGGGAGTTCCCAGGGAGGGCTCCATGCCGGCGCTCGAGGTGCATGGGCCGCAGGGTGTCGGAACCGCCCGCTCGGTCCGCGGACGGATCCGGGCCCTGGCGCGTGCCTGCGCAGCGCAGGGCGGGTGCGAGGGACGACCATGCACCTCACGCATCTGACCCGCATCCCCCACTGGCTCCAGCGCGGCTGGCCCTTGTTGTGCGCCGCCATCGCCGCGTGGCTCATCACGGCGTGGCTCACGGACATCAGATCCAGCGAGATCCGCGGCGACGCGGTCGAAACTGTGCGAATGGCCGTGAACCTCGCCCATCACGGTGTCATCTCCGGTGAGGCTGTCGACGCGCCGCGACCCACGATGTACCGCGAGCCGCTGCCCGCCGTCACCGGGGCGATCGCCGTGCTCGCCGGCGATGCGCTGATTGGGCGCGGTGCCGCGACTGACGATTACCTGTCCGGTCCGCGGTCCCGGTTGCTGAAGTATCACAACGTCGTCTGGAAAGCAGGCACCGTCGCGGCGACGTACTGGGTGCTGCTCTTTCTCGCGGGATCGCACGGCATCACGCTCGCGGGAGCCGTGCTGGTCGGCACGGCACAGCCGCACGTGGACACCGTGCTCTCCGAGCCGATCGCGGCCTCTCTGCTCGCGCTCGGAAGCGCGCTGCTCACGATCGGCTGCAGCCGACGCAGATGGTTTCCGATGCTCGCCGCCGGTGTCGTCTTCGGACTGCTGGCGCTCACCAAGGCCATCTTCCTCTGGGTGTTCGTCGGGCTGCTCCTCTGCGTGCCGCTCGTCGAGCGGTTCCGGCGCGAGAGCACGCCATGGCGTTTCGTCGGCGTCGAGCTCGTCCTGCTCGCGCTCGGATTCGTGGCGGTCGCTCTTCCCTGGATGGCGCGCAACTACGCGCACTTCGGGACGTTCTCGCTGTCGGAGCGCGCCGGATTGATCCTCATGTACCGCGCGGTCAAGAACCGCATGAGCAGCGACGAGCTGCGAGGTGCGTTCTATGTCTGGAGCCCGCCGCCGCTGTCGGGCCTGATGAGTGCGCTCACGGGCTTCGGACCCGAGGACCTCGAGGCCGGCGGCCCGCTGCAGCGGCTCAACCACAGACCGAGTGCCGGCTTCGATGCGAGCGACCGCGAGGCGGAGCGGCTCGGGCAGCCCGATGCCGCGGTCTCGTACTACCGCAAGGTGCGTGCGGAGCGCGTGCGGCTGCGCATGCAGTTCGAGGCTGCGGGACATCCGAATCCCTTCGGTGCCGCCGACGCGGAGCTGCGGCGCCGCGCGCTCGAGATGCTGAAGGAGCAGCCCCTGCGGCACCTCGCCATGACGGTCCCTTTCCTGTGGCGCGGGGCGGCACTGGTGTTTCCCGTGCTCCTGCTGGGCCTGGCCACCGCCGCATGGCTGAGGCGCGGCGATCTGGCGCTCTTCGTTCTTCCGGCGTTCGGTCTCGTGCTGGCGTACGGTTTGTTCTCGCACTTCGAGCGCCGCTACAGCGCACCAGTCGTGCCTGCAGCGGTCGCGGTGGGCATCCTGCTGCTCGATGTAGCACGTCGGCTCGCGATGGTGAGGTTCGCAGGGCGCGCGGGCCTCGCGCCCACGTCCGCGAGGAGCGCCTGAGCGATGTTTCGAGTTCCGGTGCTGCCGCTTGCGCTCCTGTGCGTGCTCATGACTGCCGCGGGTCAGCTCGTGCTCAAGCGTGCCGTGTCGGTGCCCGAGCTCACGCAGCTCCTGCACGCGGGCGAGGGTGCCGCTTTCCTGGGACGCGCGCTCGCGAGCCCGGCCGTTCTGGTCGGTCTCGGACTGTATGCGGTGGCCACGCTCGGATGGCTGATCGTTCTCGGCCGTGCGGACGTCAGCTACGCATTCCCTCTGGTCAGCATCGGATTCGTCGTTACTGCGCTCTTTGCATCGATCTGGCTCGGTGAATCGATCTCGGCCGCGCGCGCCACCGGCATCGCACTGATCGCCGTGGGTGTCGTGCTCGTCGCACGCACCTGAACGCAGCGGCACAGGACACGCAGGACACTGCGGGAGAAACCAACGTGGCGAGCAACGCCGTTCTCGGGCCCGACGAGCCGCTTCCGCCGCTGTGCGTCGACGCGGATGGCGCGCTCATCCGCGCGAGTGTTCTCGTCGAGGAGTGTCTCAGGCTCCTGCGGCAGAACGTGCTGCACGCGTTCTCGATCGCCGCCTGGGCGCTGCGCGGCAGACGCGTGCTCGAGGCGGAAGTCGCGCAGCGCGTTTCTCTGGATCCGGCGTCGGTGCCGATCAACCGCGAGGTGCTCGAGCTCCTCGAGGCGGCGCACCAGAGCGGCCGGTATCTGGTTCTGTGCACGCGCACCGACCGCGCGTTCGCGGAGAGACTCGCGCAGCACTTCGGCATATTCGACGAGGTCATCGCGGACGGGCGCGACCGGGATGCGACGCTGCCCGCGCGGACCGAGCTGCTGGTCGGCCGTTTCGGCGAGCACGGCTTCGATTACGTCTGCGACGCGCGCGCCTGCGGATCCGTTGCGCGGCACGCGCGCGAGACCGTGCTGGTGCCGCACGTCCGCGGCGAACCGGAGAGCGCACGGGCGTCACGCCTGGCGCGCGCGGCGGGCAGGCTCCGGCCATGGCTGCGTGCGCTGCGCCTGCACCAGTGGTCCAAGAACCTGCTGCTCTTCGTGCCGGCCGCGATGGCGCATCGAATCGCGGAGCCGGCTACCGCCGTCACGCTGCTCGCGGCGTTCGTGGCATTCGGCCTGTGCGCGTCGGCCACGTATCTGATGAACGATCTCCTGGACCTCGACGCCGATCGTGCACACCCGCGCAAGCGCCACCGTCCGTTCGCCTCGGGCGAGCTGCCGGTGCTCCACGGACTTCTCGTCGCCGCGGGGGCGCTGCTCTTGGGGCTCCTGATCGCGGTGCGCATCGGCGTGCTGTTCACCGCAATTCTCGGCTGCTATGTGCTGATCACGCTGTGGTACTCGCTGCGGCTCAAGCGCATGGCGATGGTCGACGTGCTGTGCCTGGCTGGGCTTTACTCCATACGCGTGGTGGCGGGAGGCGCCGCAGTCGCCATCATGCCGAGCTTCTGGCTGCTCGCGTTCTCGATGTTCCTGTTCCTGAGCCTGGCGATCGCGAAGCGCTACGTGGAGCTTTGCGGCCTGCAGGAGCGGGGTGAGCTGGCGGCGGCGGGACGGGGCTACTCGGTGGCGGATCTGCCGCTGCTGCTCGCGAGCGGAACCAACGCGGGACTGCTCGCAGTGCTCGTGCTGGCGCTCTACATCCACGAAGCGTCCCAGGTGCACTACTCGCGCCCGCAGGTGCTGTGGTTCGTCTGTCCGCCGCTCCTCTACTGGATCTCCCGCGTGTGGCTCAAGACGCACCGCGGGCAGCTTCACGACGATCCCGTCGTGTTCGCGCTCCGGGACCGGCCGAGCGTCCTCACCGGCATCGGCATCTGCGCGCTCGTCTGGGCAGCGGTCTGAAGGGCAGGGGCGGCTTCAGCGTCTGGCACCGAGCCTGCGGTAGTACTCGGCGACCGTCTCACGGTATTGCGGCGAATCGGCTGCCGGCGTTCCGGCGCGCGTGGCCGCGTCGCCGCGGGCACGCTCCACGGCGCCGAGCGCTGCGAGCTCCACCTGATCGACGAGCGCCAGCATCTTGCCGTACTCGGATTCCATCGGATCGATGTTGCCCCGACGCAGGCGATCCGCGAGCTGGCGCAGCGCGGCGATATCGGTCGCCGGCATCGCGTCGCGCGGCATGCGCTCGATCAGCTCGCGAAGCCGCCGTCCGATCTCCTCCGCGCGCTCCCGCAGCGCCTCGGGATCGGCCGGACGCGCCGCATTCGCGGCGAGCGGCGGGTTCCACGCATCGCGTCTGCCGCGCTCGCCTTCGATGAGGTGACGCGCGTAGTCGCCGTCGTATCCGCCGATGTATCCGCCGTCGATGGCGCTCCAGGCACCACCCCAGGTGTCGCCGCCCGGGCCGCCTGTACGCCCGCCGCGAGCCGTCCGCTCGCCGCTCTGTCCGCCCTCGGTGGCTTGCGCGTCCTGCGTTTCACCTTCGCCCGCCTGCCCTTCGCGGCTGCTTCCGCGCTCGCCGCGTCCCGGCTGGCGCGCCTGTGCCTGCGCCTGCGCCCAGGCGCGCCGCAGCTCGGCGAGCTCCGCGAGCAGCTCCTCGGGATCGGCTTGAGCCGCGCCGCGTTCCGACCGCTCCGTCTCGGTCGCCGCGACGCGCGCCGCCTGACCGAGCTGCAGCTCGAGCGATTCGAGAGCCTCCGTGATGAGCGGATCGCGTGCGGCCGGCTCGAGCACACGGCCTCTCTCGAGCTCGAGCGCGCTGCGTGCGAGTCCGCCGCTGACGTTCCGTTCGCCGAGCTCCGCCGCCGCATTTCCGATCTGCTCGGCCGCCTGAGGCGTGCGCTCGCGGTTCCGCTGCGCGAAGTTGCGCATGTCGCGCTCGAGCGCCTGCAGCTCGTTCTGCAGCGCCCGTTTCCGCTCGGCGAGTGCCTGCATCCGGTCCCAGTCGAGCGCGCGCAGGCGAGAACGCGAGAGGCGGTTGCCCTGCGAGTCGGAGAGCCCGGCCTGCGCGAGCGCCGACTGAAGCTCGGATTCACTCTCCCGCTGCTGCTCGAGCAGCCGCTGAGCGCGCGCGGCGAGCTCGTTGTACTGATTCGCGAGCCCTTCACGCCGGCCGCGTTCCATCTGCTCGGCCGCGCGCCGCAGCCGCTCACTGGCCTCCTGCGCCGAGCGCGACAGCGAGGACTGCTGCCCGCCCTGCGCCCCCGCGGTCGCCGATCGCATGGTCTCGAGCGCGCTTTCGACCTGGCTCAGCGCCTCCGCGGCCGGATCTCCGGAGGAGGAAGATGAGGACTGCTGGCCCTGCCGGCTGCCGGATTGCTGCTGCTGTCTTCCGCTCCGCTGAGCGAGCTCCGCGAGCCTGCGGCGCAGATCCTCCGCCTCACGCCGGAGCTGCTCCTGGCGCCAGCGCTGCATCTCCGGCGTCTGCCGGTTGCGCTCGGCTTCACGGGCGAGCCGCTCCTGCCGCTGTGCGAGCTCGCGGAGCTTACGGATCGCTTCCTCGAGCTCGCGCGAAGAGGACGCATCCGCCGATACTCTCGACTCGGTTTCGTACTGGTTCTTCTCGAGATCCATCTCGAGCTCGAACATCTCGGCGAGATCGCGACCGGCCTGACTGCCGCCTCCGCCGTCGCGCTGGAATGCGACCTGGATGTCCGTGATCAGCGCCTCGGCACGCAGCAGGTGCTGGAGCGCCTTCTGCTCGGAGGGAATGGCTTCCTGCAGCCTGATCTCGCCGAGGTCCCGGGCGGCGGGTTCCATCGCCTGCACGGCGAGCTGCAGGTTCTCGACGAATGCGCGGATGTTCGGATCGGCCGCCGTGAGCGCGCGCGCCTGCGTGCGCTCGATCAGCGTTCGCGCCTGAGCCGCGAGCGTGCCCTGGAGCTCCGCCAGCATGCGCGCGTTGTCGCCGATGCGCTCGGCCTCACGGCCGCGTGAGGATTCGCGCGCTCGCTGCAGATTCCACGTGGCGAGCAGGATCTCGCGCTGCCTTTCGGAGATGGCGTTCTCCTGCTCGCCGCCCATTCCTCCACCGCCGCCGCCCTGGGCCTGCGTGAAACGCCGCTCGAAGGGCTGGACCTGGATGAGGAAGAGGTCGGACTGTGCCGACTGCCGGCGGTCCCTCGCCACGGCGTAGTACGTGACGATGTCGCCGGGTTTGAGGCGCGGCATGTCACCGGTGTGCGAAGCGGGCTGCCCCGTTGCGAGCTCCTCGAGACGCAGCAGGGTGTTCGCCTCGACCTCCCTGGCACGCGCGGGGAGCTTCACCACCTGCCATTCGCCGCCGTTGACGGAGTAGTGCAGCTCGATGCCCTGCACGCGGAAGTCGTCCCGAGCCCGCACGAGCACCGGCACTTCCTCGATACTCGTCGCCCGCCAGTCGCGCCCGGGCTTCGCGACTTCGATGGTCGGCTTCTCGTCCGCGACCAGTGCGATCTGATGCTCGTCGGTGAGCGGTACCAGCTCGTCGCCGAGCCGCGTGGTGATGCGGTACTGTCCCGGCGCATTGACCACCAGAGTCCCGCGGCTGCGCGTGCCGTCGACCTCGAGCGGCGTCGGCGTGCCGTTCACGTCCAGAGCGAGCGCCTCGAGCGGCTCGCTCGTTTCGATGTCGAACGTGACCTGTGTGCCCGCGACCGCCTCGATGTCCTGCGTCTCGTTCACCGTCCGAGGCGGCAGGCCCGTCCACTCGGGGAAGTTGTAGGTGAGGCGCACGCGCTCGATGCGCGGAGGATCGGCGACCGTCACGCGATGCTCGGCGCTCTTCGTCGCACCGGCGCTGACGTAGTAGCTGAAGGGCTCACGGAGCGCGTACAGCGTGAACTCGAAACCGCCGTCCTCGCGCGGCTGCATCGGCGCGCTTTCCCAGCGCTCGGCGCTTTCGAAGCGCACGTGAACCGTGAGCTCGCCGGTATCGAAGCCCTTCACCTGCGCGCGGATCGGCAGATCCTGGTTTCTCCGGACCGTCGCGTCGCCGGGCTCCACGACGATCTCGCGCACGACGATCTGCTCCGCAGGAAGCGGTACGCCGAGCCAGAGATGCCGGCTGCCGAGTCCCCACGTTCCCGAGCCGACCGCGATCAGGAATGCGAGCGCGACAAAGCCGGCGCCGGCGATCGCCGCCGGCACGAGCGCATGCTGGCGTGGGAAGAGCTCGTCGACCGGCTCGCGTTCGGCGATCCGGAGCGCATCCTCGGCCAGCAGGTCGATGAGGGGAGTCTCGAGCCCTTCATCACGCCGCCGCGTCGCCTCCACGTAGGTTTCGATGCGTCCCTGCTGCCCGGGAAGCCGGCGCTCGAGCGCCTGAGCGCGGAACCGGGCACGGAGCTCGAGAAGGGGACGCCAGAGGAGTGCTGCGGCTGCAGCGAGAAGCACGGCGATCAGCGTCAGCCGCAGACCGAGGACCCAGCCCGGCGCGAACCCGGTCCGCTTGAGGAACCAGACCGCGGCGAGCGTCAGCAGCAGCGCGGACACGGCCAGCACGGCGCTCGCGCGAGCGACGGCGATCGCCCGCAGCCGCCGCCGTGCTTCGTCGAGATACCGGTCGAGACGCTCTCGTGCGCTCATGCTGTCCCACCGCGCCGCACGTACAGATGAGAGTTGGCCACCAGCGGCTCTATGAAGGCAAGCGTAACCGCAAGAGCGAGCAGCCAGGGCCAGATCGCCTTCATGTCGGAACCCGCGGATGCGGCCGCCGGATCGGCCGGTTGGGGTTCAGCCGGCGACTGCAGACGCCGCCAGCGCTCGATGCTCTCGGGCGGCATCCGCGTGAGGTCGGACTCACGCGCGTCCGGATTCGCCGCGATCCACGTGCTGCGCCCGCCACCGCGGATCTCGTAGAAACCGGCCTTCTCGGCCCTCACGCGCGGCGCAGCACCTGCCAGATCGCTCAATGTGAGCACCCGCCGGCCGTCCGGATCGAAGACCTGGGCGCCGCTGCGGCCGCGGGCGTCGGTCGGCAGGACGGCACCGACGACGACGTTGGGCGAGGCGGCCGCACCCGTCAGATAGCGTGCGGCCTCGCCCACGAAGCGCACGAACACCGGGTGGATCGCCAGGTCGTTCCAGTCGCGGCCGAGCGGCGAGGTGAGGAGGAGCAGCCGCCCGGCACCTACCCGGTGCTCGACGAGGAGCGGATCGCCGTTCTCGAGCCGGATCAGCACCGAGTCGTCGGCCTGCGGCTCGATGGGCACGTGGCGGAAGAACCGCACGCTGCGCCAGCCGCTGGCGTCTCGCAACGCCGCATGGCTTTCCTCCACCGCCGAAACACGGGTGGCCCGGCTGGACCCGCGCCGGGCGTCGCGAGCGCCGCTTGCGATGCGGTGCCGGCTCAGGGGCAGAGTCTCGCGCGCGGCGGCGCGCGGGCCCGCTGTCATGAGCACGGTGCCTCCCGACGCGAGATAGCGTTCGACGGCCCGTTCGGTTTCGCCGCTCAGAATGCCGGCATCCGAGACGATGAGGACCGCGTATTCCGCGAGGGGGCTTTCGGCGAGGGAAGACACGGCTACGCGCTCGACCGCGAGCCGCGGAGCGGTGAGAGCGCCCACCGCCGCTTCGAAGTATGCCGCGTCGTCACCGGCGCGGTTCGCCGCGATCACGAGCGCACGCGGCTCGGTGCGCTGGATCACGAGGTGGAAACGATCGTCCGCGGGAAGCGCGTCCTCCGGCTCGAGCGCCACCACGACGCGGTATTCGCCGGTCGAGAGCCCGAGTCCCGCGAACGCGAGCCGCTCCTCGCGCGACGGGCCGGGCACGATGCGCTGCCGCCCGCGCTCCTCGCCGTCGATCGAGAGGACCACCTCGCGCGGCGGCATCCCGGACGTCAGTCCCCGCACGACGACCTCGAGCACGTCCGAGTTCCGCTCGGACACTGCCGCGGAGGCCACGTAGGCGTTGGCGAATTCCGTGTCGCCGACGTCGACCAGAACGAGCTCGCTCCCGCGCGGCGGCTCCAGATCGGCGAACTGCAGCGGAGTAGCCGACTGCTGAAGATCCGTGATGACGTGCAGACGCTTCGGCAGCGCCTCGCCGCTCGCCCAGTTCTCCGCGCTCGTCATCAGCAGACCGTAGTCGAGCCGTCCGACGCCGGGCTCGAGGGAGCTCAGCGCCGCACGCAGCTCGTCGGCTGCCTCGGCGTCGACCGGCCCGGCAACGATCCGGATGCGCGCATCCGCCGTCACGAGCATGGCGCGATCCGCGGGGCTGAGCCGGTCGATCACGCGCCGCGCCTGCTCGATGGCCCGCTTCCATCGCTCCCCGTGCTGCATCGACAGGGACGTGTCGAGCACGATCACGTGCAGCATCCCGGGCTGACGCTCGAGGAGCGGCGTGCGCCAGGGGAGCGCCGGCTGCGCGAAAGCGAGGACGATCGCCGCGAGGAGCGCGATGCGCAGCGCGAGCAGCAGCAGGTACTGCAGCGCGTGCCTGCGGCTGCGCTGGATCTCGGTCGGCTCGAGCAGCATGAGGGACGCGAAGGGCTGCTTCTCGCGCGTATCGCGCTGGAAGCGGTGCAGCCACAGCGGCAGACCGATCGCGAGCAGCCCGAGGAGGAAGACAGGTGCGAGCAGCATCGCGTTCAGCCCTTGCCCTTGCGGAAGTGCAGGTACGCGCGCAGCGCGCGGTCGAGCGGCTCGTCGGTGCGCACGAGCAGCAGATCGGCTCCGACGCCGGCCGCCGCGCGGCGCACGCCCGTGAGATGACTCTCGAGCCGGGTGCGGTATCCCGACCGCAGATACTCCGGCGCGACCGGCATCGTCTGACCCGTCTCCACGTCCTCGAGCAGCACCGGTTCGCGGAAGCGCGGCTCGATCTCCGCCGGGTCGAGCACCTGGAAGAACATGATGTCGTGGCCGTGGTAGGCGAGAGGCTGCACGGCGCGAGTCATCGTCACCGGATCGCAGTAGAGGTCGGACACGACTGCGACCAGGCCGCGGCGCCGCAGATGCTCGCGGAACCGCCTGAAGCAGCCCTCGAGATCCGTGCGCCGGCCCGCGGTCGTCGCATCCAGCGCGTGCAGGAGGCTGTGCAGAGTGCCGGCCCGGCTCGAGGGCGGACGGTACTGGCGCACGTCGTCGTCGAAGACGATGAGCCCCACGGGATCGTGCTGGCGCGTCGCGAGCCAGGCGAGCGCCGCGACCAGGAACTTCGCATACTGGAGCTTGCTCACCGGACCCGACGCGAAGCCCATCGACGCGCTCGCATCGAGCAGGATGAAGAGCCGCGTGTTCGTCTCACCCAGATAGCGGCGGATGTACGCGCGCTCGGTGCGCGCGAAGACGTTCCAGTCGATGAAGCGCGGATCGTCGCCCTCCGTGTAGGCGCGGAACTCGGCGAACTCCTGGCTGAACCCGAACTGCGGCGAGCGGTGCAGCCCGGTGAGGAAGCCTTCCACCGCCGTGCGCGCGACCAGCTCCAGGTTCGCCAGCCCGGCGAGGATCTCGGGCCTGAGGAGCCGGGTCGCGGAAGGCGTGCTCACGCAACCGCTCCAGATCGGGAGCTCCAGTCGAGGAGCTCGCGCAGCACCTTGTCGACGTCCACGCCGTCGGATTCGGCCTGGTAGTTGGTGATCACGCGATGGCGCAGCACGGGCAGCGCGAGTGCCTTCAGGTCCTCCTCCATGACGTGATAACGCCCGGCCATGAGCGCGCGTGCCTTTGCTGCGAGCGTGAGGAACTGGGTCGCGCGCACGCTCGCCCCGAAACGCACGTACCGGCGCACGACCTCCGGCGCGCCGGGTTCGCCCGGGCGCGTCGCGCGCACGATGTCAACGGCCCGCCGCTGCACGCTCTGTGAGACGGGAACCTGCCGCACGAGCCACTGGAACTTCAGGATCTCCTCGGGTCCGGTGCAGGCCTCGACCCTGGGCAGCTCCATGCGGGTCGTGTTGCGCTCGACGACGGTCAGCTCGTCCTCGGCGCTCAGGTAATCGAGCAGCACGTTGAAGAGAAAGCGGTCGAGCTGCGCTTCCGGCAGCGGATAGGTGCCCTCGAGCTCGATCGGATTCTGCGTGGCGAGCACGAAGAAGGGCGCTTCCAGCGTGCGCGTGTTGCCGCGCACGGTGACCGAGCGTTCCTGCATCGCCTCGAGCAGCGCCGCCTGCGTCTTGGGCGGAGTACGGTTGATCTCGTCTGCCAGGACCACGTGCGCGAACAGCGGGCCCGGCACGAAGGTCCAGGTCCGCCGACCCGTGGTCGGATCTTCCTCGAGAATGTCCGTGCCCGTGACGTCGGTCGGCATGAGGTCGGGCGTGAACTGGATGCGCTTGAACGAAAGGCCCAGCGCGTCCGCGAGCGTGCGGACCAGCAGCGTCTTCGCGGTGCCCGGCATGCCGGTGATCAGACAATGTCCGCCGACGAGGAGCGTGAGCAGCAGGTGCTCCACGACCTCGTCCTGACCCACGATGATCTTGCGCACCTCCGACCGGATGGCCGCGATGCGGTCACGGAAGATGGCGACGAGCTCGCGCGCTTCGTCGCCGGCGAGGGATTGAGGGACTGCGGCATCGTTCATGGAACGTCTTCTCCGGTCATCTCGAGGAGCAGATCCTGGGCCGGTCTGTAATGCGGCGCCGTCTCGAGCGCGTCGAGGAGGTGCCGTCGGCTCCCCGCCTGATCCCCGAGCGCACGCAGCGCGCGTGCGATTCCGAAATTCGCGGCCGCGCGATCGTGCGGATCGAGCGCGAGCAGCACGCGATACTCGCGCAGCGATTCGCGCATCCTGCCCGCCGCGTGAAACCCATCGCCGAGCGCGGCGTGCAGGGCGGGATCCAGCGGATCGGCGAAGAGCAGCGCCTGCCGCACCTCCAGAGCCTGATCCTTCCGGCCCGATTCGTCCAGCCAGCCCGCGAGCAGGCGCAGCGCTTCGGGATCCCAGCCACCCAGGCGGTGATAGCGCTGCAGGGCCGCGATCGCGTCGGCCCGATTGCCCGTCGCATCCAGCGCGCGCGCGAGCAGCAGGTGCGGGCTGCCCGTCATCGTGAACTCCGGGAAAATGTCGGCGGCGCGGCGCGCCGGCTCGATTACCGCGGGCCAGTCCTCACGGGCCGCCGCCTCGTGCGCAGCGCGCATGGAACGCTGCCATTCGTCCCAGGCCCCGAGCACTCCCGCGAAGCGCTCCTTCATGAACGCGGTGAACTGCTCGTCGAACTCCGTGCTGCGCATCCGGAACACCGCCTCGATCGCGGCGGCGGTTGTGGTCTCCCGCTCGAACTGGCGGAGCAGCGCCACTAGGCGCTCGAAGCCCCAGCGCTCTTCGATGAAGAGACACACGAGCCCGCTCTGCATGTAGGAGACCTGGATCTGATCCGGGTACTTCGGCCGGATGAATCCCTCGTCGAGACTCGCGACGGGCAGGAAACGGCCGCTGCGGAACGCTTCGAGCGCGGAAGGCGAGACGACGACACCCGGCGCCGGACCCGTGCGCCACTCCTCGTACACCGATACGCCTTCGCTCAGCCAGCGCGGCACGCGATGCTCCGTCATGGACAGCGTGAACACGTGCGCCATCTCGTGCCACAGCGTGCTGCCCCAGTGGAACTCGCCGGTCCTTCGGCCCGAGGGGCTGTCCATCGCGAGCAGATATCCGAAAGTGACGCCGAGGAGTCCGATGCCCGGCAACCCGGCGGTCCGCACCGCGAAGTCGTCGTGATCGGGATAGAGCTCGACCGTCACCGGCTCGCGCGGCTGGAATCCGTAGCGTTTCGCGAAAGTCTCGATGCTCGCGCGCGAGAGCTCCTCCACGTAGGGACGCAGGGCCTCCGACTCCCTGCGATGCAGGCGCAGCACCATGTCGGGCCTGCTCACGCGCACGACGTCGAAGTTCTTCAGCGAATCGAGCAGCCGCAGAGTGTTGACGGTGGTGGCGCTGAACGGATCGCCTTCGTACGCACGCTCGAGATGCGCGCGCGCTTCTTCGACATTGCCGAGGCGCAGGAGATTGACGCCGAGCTCCGCATGCGCCGACCAGCGGTCGGGTTGCACCTCGATGGCACGCCGCAGCCAGCCGATCGCTTCCCGGTAGCGCCGGCGCATGATCTCGTAGTGCGCCAGCGTCTCGAACACTCCGCCGTAGCGCGGGTTGTACTGGAGCGCGCGCTTCGTCCAGCGGCTCTCGCGATGTTCGCCGCGCATGAGATCGAGTGCCGCGAGCAGCTCATACGCCTCGAGCGGCGGCTGCCGCTGCCGTTCGGCCAGGGAGAGTGCACGTTTCGCCGAACGCTCCGCGGCGGCCAGCCGGCCTTCCTCGAGATCCATGCGCGCCGCGAGGAGATGCGCTTCGATCAGCGTGTCGTCCTGCTTGACGATCTCCTCGACCTGGCTGCGCGCGTTCCCCTCGAAGCGGTCCGCGAAGAGACGCGCCAGGCCGAGTCGCGCCTGCAGGTCGGCGGCGTCGCGCTCGAGCGCCTCGCGGAAGAGGGCCTGCGCGTCGGCGTACTGGTGAGTGGCGAGGAAGAGCCGTCCCCAGCGTGTGCGCACGCGCGCGGAGCGCTCGGCACGCCGCGACGCTTCGCGGAAGAGCTCGTTCGCACGCCGCAGATCGCCCATTCCCCACGCCGCTTCGGCCTGTACGAGCGTGTCGGTCGCGCTGCGCGTGAGCTCGTCGTAGCAGGCGCGGGCTTCGGCGATGCGGCCGCGGTAACGATGCTCGTCGCAGGGTCTGAGGGCCGCCGAGCGGCCCGGGTCGTAATCGAAGTCCTGCGCGCGCGCGGCGGGCGCCACGCAGCAGCACGCGAGCGCCGCGGCGAGCGCTGCAAGTCGCGGCATGCGGCGGCAACCGCCGTCGCGTGTTCTCACGCCGTCACGGCAGTCGTCCGGCATCGGTACCTCCGGAGTTGCGGCCGAGCGCATCGCGCCGCTGGTCGATGCGCCGGTCGATCTTCGCGAGTCTGACGAGTACCTTCTCCAGCTCGTCGTAGTAGCGGTCGCGCTCGAGACTGTCTTTGCGGCTTCGCAGCTCGTCGAGCTGCCGTTCCACCTCGGCCTGCTCGCCGAGGAGCGCGGCGAGCTCGGCATCCGCCGGCAGATCGAGAGCATCCCCGAACCTCGCGACGAGAAAGCGCTCGGCGTTGCGGCCTTCGAGGCGTGCGTGCTCGGTGACGATCGCGGCATCGGCCTTGAAGGCGTCCGCCACCTTGCGCGACGCGAACTCGAAGGCCTCGGCCGCGGTGACGATCCGGTTCTTGTCGCGATCCGCCTCGGGCGAGGAGAGCGCCTCGGCCCAGTACTGCGCGAAGCGCGTGGCGTTGCGCTCGGAGCCGCTCCGCGTGGCCGTGATCACGATCCGGTTGTCCCGCCGCCAGCGCTCCGCCACCGCACCGCTCGAGCTCGTCGTGTTCACCACGAGCTGCGATCGTGCGGGCAGACGATCGAGCAGCGCGGCGATCTCGGTGCCCGTGAGGTCGGGTCCCGGGAGATTGAACCGGTACTCCTCGCCGTCGAAGCTGCCATGGCCGATGAAGATCACCGCCACCTGATCGTCCGGCTTCGTGCGCTCGGCGAGCAGGCGCAGCTCGCGCTCGACGGCCTCCCGCCGCGCGGCGTCGCCCGACAGCACGACCACCTTGTCCGGGCCGCCGGCGGCGCGGGCCGCGGCCTCGCCGATTCGCGCCGCCTGTTCCGCGAAGCGGCGCTCGTATTCCGCTTCACCGCCGAGGCCGCTCACGACGAGCACCCGCAGATCCGCACGCGCGGTCCCCGTCGCGAGCAGCGCGAGGCAGCCGACGAGCGTGCCGGCGAATGCCCGGTTCACAGCCTCCTCCATCTCAGTCTCAGCAGCCACTCGGCGCCCTTGAGCGCGAGCAGCAGCAGGAACACGACCGGCAGATTCCAGAGATCCAGCGTCTGCCGCTCTACGATACCTGCTTTGGAATACCGCATCGCCTCGGGCAGTCCGTCGAGCGCGTCGAGCGTCCAGTAGCGGCCCCCCGTCGCCGCGGCGATGCGCTCGAGCAGAGCGCGGTTCTGCCGCGTGCCGAAGTGCTCGAGCACGCCGTCGTTGCGGCGGAAGTGCGTCTCGACGGCCTCGATCTCCCGCTCGCCGGCCTTGCCGCGCAGCGTCGCGCGATAGAGCCCCGGCCTCGCCGCGTCCACGACGCCCATGTAGCGGCCGTCGCCCTGACCCGAAGGGCGCATGGGCACCGTGTAGGTCGCGCCGGTGTCGGAGTCGACCGTCAGCTCGACCGACGCGTCGGTGATCGGCTCGAAGCGCTCGTCGCGCAGCTCGGCATGGAGCACCACCCGCGGATCGTCGTCGTAGACCTTGCGCTCCGTCGTGAGGGAGACGCGCTCCGGTGACTCTGCCGCGAGCGCATGCATGAGCTGGCGCCAGAAGGTGTGATGCCGCTGATCGGTCGAGGGCAGACGCATCTTCCAGCGCCAGGTGCTGGCCGTGCTCAGAATGAACGTCCTGCCGCGGCCGTAGCGCTGCCAGACGAGGAGCGGGCTCGCGCGCTCGCCCTGGACCGCCTCGAGCAGCACGATCGCGCCGGGCTTGAGCCGCCCGACAGGCTGGAAGTCGCCGAGCGGCGGCATCTCGCTCCAGAGCGTCGCGTTGCGCCGGGGATCGTCGTGGAAGCGGTTGATCGGCGATTCCGCACCGTAGGTCGTCAGGCGCGCCGTGACGGGCGTGCGCACATAGCTCTTCGTGGCCGGGTTCGCGAGCAGTGCCGGCAGGGCCTCGGCGATAGGCGCGCGCGACCAGCCTCCATCCGAAAGTCCGTCGCGTCCCGCGAGCATGAGCAGGCCGCCGCCGCGACGGTCGACGAAGTCGAGGAGCATCTGATGCTGTGCGCCGGAGAGTGCCGCCGCCTCGTAGCTGCCGATGATCACGGCGTCGTAGGCGAAGAGGGCGGCTGCGTCTTTCGGAAAGCCTTCGGCGAGCTCGTCGGGCGAAGCGATGCCCTGCCGGTAGAAGCGGTTCGGCGTGGTGCGCACCACGCTCGCGAGGCGCAGTGTGCCGTCACTCTCCGCCGCGCGGCGGATGAACTTGTACTCCCAGCGCGGCTCGCCTTCGACGTAGAGCACGTTGCGGCGACGCGAGGCGACGTCGATGACGTGGCGGCGGGAGTTGTTGATGACGTTGCGCTCTCCCTCGAGGGGGTCGAGCGAGAAGCGCAGATCCCGCACGCCAGGCTCGCCGGCGGGAATCTCCACCGTCGCCGTCGTGACGCCGGCATCGGCGGACAGCTCGACCTCCGTGGAGGCGAGGAGCTTCTCACCGTCGTAGACGCGAAGCCTGGTCTTTCCCTTCGTATCGTGGCGGATGCTCACCTCGGCCGGCAGCATCTCACCGGGAGAGGCCTGCGTGGCGAGCGCGATCGAATCGAGCTCGAGATCGTTCTCGGTGCGCTCGGGTCCCACGCCGACGGTGTGAACGGGCACGCCGAAGGACACGATCTCGGCGAGCTGCTCCTCGGTGAGCGTGCGGCCGTTCTCGGCGCCGTCGCTCACGAGCACGACGCCCGAGAGCGGCACGCTGCTGCTCGCCTCGAGCACTCTGCGCAGCGCATCGCCGATGCGCGTCTGCGGACCGGGAGGCGGAACTTCATCGAGCGACTGGAGTGAGACCGTCGTGGCGGCGAACGCGAAGAGATTGACGCCGAACGTCCGGCGCAGCGCATCGAGCGGACCCGACTCGAGCGCGCTCACCGCCTCCTGCAGACGCGACCGATCGCCTTCGCCGTGCGCCATGCTCGCCGATGCGTCCATCACCACCGCGACCACGTTCTCGCGGTCGCGCACGCGCTCGACAATCAGCACGGGCCGCCAGAGCAGCGTCAGGACCAGGGCGAGGAGCGCCGTCTGCAGCGCGCCGATCGCGAGCGCGCGACCCAGGCTCAGATAACGGCGACGGGCGAGGCTCCACGCGATGAGCGCCGCACCCGCGAGGATCAGCGCGAGGAGCAGCCAGATGGGCCAGCCGCTCGCGAATGCGAATTCGCCGGTGCGATAGGCCCAGGATGAATGCTTCAGCAGAAGCTCGAACACCCGGGTCGCTCAGTGCGTCATCGAGTACAGCAGATAGTTGATCCCGAAGCGATAGGCGAGGGCGGTGAGCGGCTGCGGATACTGCGGTGTGTCCGCGTGCTCCCAGGCGTCGCCGAGATCCATGTTGAAGTTGATGATCACTGCCAGCCGTCCCTCGTCGTCATAGATACCGCGCCAGTGCGGCGTGTAGCCGTCGCGTTCCCAGGTGGGCCCGCCCGTCATCGCGAGATAGACGTTGGGAATCTGCGGCCGTTCGACGAGATCGTAGAGCACGTGGAAGACTTCGTCCGAATCGGGGATGTCGACCACGGGCCGATCGGGAAACACGCGCCGCATCGACTCCATGAAGCCCTCCCACTGCAGCGTGCCATGAAAGTCGTCCACCATCAAAAAGCCGCCGCGCATCAGATATTCGCGCAGCCGTGCGGCCTCTTCGTCGGAGAGGAGCCAGCGGCCTACCTCGACCGCGTACAGGAAGGGGTAGTCGAAGAGCTCGTCGTCGGTGAGGCTCACGGCGGTGCCCTGGCTCGCCGCGTCGATGCGCGTGAGGCGCCGGATGCCCATCAGGAAATGCGTCTCGGCTTCCGGCGCGTCGGTCATCCAGTCGGGGCGCGCACCCCAGCCCCAGCCGCTCGAGAACCACGGATTGCTGCGGTAGATCATGCGCGCGAAGCGGAACTCCGCTTCGTCGGGCGAGGGATCGGCGCTGCCCGAGGCGGCGAGCAGCGCGGACGCCACGACGCCCAGCATGACGACGGTGAGTCGTGCCGCTCTGCGCATCATCGTGGCTCACTCCCGCGCATCGCGCGCTCCTTGTGGTTCGCCGCAGATCGATTTTCTATAGTACGGGCGTGCGAACGGAGCGATCCAGCAAGCCTCGCGCCCGGCATACAGTCCTGCAGGTGGTCACGGTGCTGGTCGCGGCCGCGGGGGCGCTCCACGTGGCACGCAGCCAGTCGGGGCGTGTGCCCGGTGACGCGCTGCTCCCGGGCGGTGCGCCGGAAGCCGAGCTGCACATCGCGCGCATGATCTACGCCAGCCGGGGCGGTCGCTTCGGCTTCGGCGGCTTCGGGAGGCCCTGGTGGGCCATCGACTACCCCGAAGCCGAATATCACTTCCGCAACGGCGTGCGCCGTCTCACCCGCATCGACATCGCCGACGACAGCCGCCACCTGCGCCTCACCGACGAGGCGATCTTCGATCATCCCTGGATGTTCGCCCAGCAGGTCGGGCGCTGGGCCCTCACGGACGAGGAGACGCTCAAGCTGCGCGAGTATCTGATGCGCGGCGGCTTTCTGGTCGCGGACGATTTCCATGGCCCCTACGAATGGGAAGTCTTCGCGGAAGCCATGCAAAGGGTGTTCCCCGACCGGCCCATCGTGGACATCCCCGAAGACGATCCGATCCTCCATGTCCTCTACGACCTCGACGAGCGCACGCAGATTCCCGGGCGGCGGCATCTGCGGATGGGGCCTGGAGGTGAGATCTACGTGCTGCCGGACGGCACGCCGCCCCGCTGGCGTGGCATCTACGATGACGCCGGACGGCTGATGGTGGTCATCAACTTCAACATGGACATGGGCGATGCCTGGGAGCACGCCGACGATCCGGTGTACCCGGAGCCGATGACAGCGCTCGCGTACCGCTTCGGAATCAACTACGTCGTGTACGCGATGACTCACTAGCCCTCTTGGAACTGCGCTAGCGCGGGTTGTCGTGATGTGATCCGTCGACCACGTGGCGCAGGTCGCGCTCCACGCAGGGCGGCGGCTCGACGAGCTCCTCAGTCGTGAGCTTCAGGATGCGCGGCCGCAGGTGCCACGGCTCCGCGAGCACCTCGGGGTCCTCCACGATCGCCCGGTACTCGATGGTGTCACCGATGCGCGTCAGGCGCTCCGTCACGCGCAGGTTCCTGGTGTGGAAAGCTCCGTCGTCCGTGAGCCAGGTGTCCTCGTTGAAGTTCTGCGCCACGACGACCAGCGTGTCGCCTTCCCAGTAACCGATCGAATCGCCGAGATACGTCTCCTCGACGTCGTCGCGATGCGGACGCCCGTCCGTGGGAATGATGCGCCAGAACGAGCCCGAGACGTCGTCGTAGAGAAACACGACGAGACCGGGGATCTGCACGATCTTGTCCGGAGGTCCGATGCGCGGCACACCGGGCGGTTTGCAGCGCAGAACGGGATCGAGCTCGACCTGACGCTCCTCGAGCTCCTTCACCTTCGCGACGAACTCCGGCCGGTACTTCGGCCGGTCGGGCGGAAGGGTGATGCCTGAAGGGCCGTCGTCCTCGCAGCCCCTCACGCAGATCGAACCGTCCGGAAGCGTCTTCGGCTTGACGAAGTCGATTCCCGATCCGTTGTCCCAGGTGCCGTTGAGATCGGGGCGGCCGTCGGGAAGGCGCGGGATGGAGCTGCCGCCCGTCGACGAGGCTTCCTGACTCTTCTCATCGCCGTGCACGAGAGCCGCGGCCGCGAGCAGCGCGCTCGCCATCAGCGCGATCCGCAGACCGGGTGTCTTTCGCTGCGGCATGGGTTCTTCCTCCGGTGTGTCGTTCAGCTGCCCGTGGCCGCGACCGTGTTGTTCTCCTTGAACTGGAAGAAGCGTCCGTCCGGGAAAGTGATCTTGATGATGTAGCCGAGGTTCGGCGTGCCGTCCCGCGCGGGATGCACATCGATCGTCAGGGTCTCACCGTTTCCACGCAGCATCGACTTGGTGAGTCCGGCCTTGCGCGTCATTGCCGTCGGTACGGTCTCGAGCATCCAGGTCGTGGTGCTGCCGTCTTCATTCGGGACGCTGAAGTGAATGTAGATATGGGGGTTGATCCACTCGACCTCTGAAACGACGCCCACGAGCCGCACCGTCTTCTGCAGATCGAACTGACCGGCTACCGAGTGGTGAGCCTGAGCCGCAGCGGCGGCGAACGATCCGATGAGCATCGCGGCGTAGAGCCGAACCCCTTTCATCATCCGGCCTCCTGATTCAATGCAGCGGAACGCGTCTCGAACATACCGCGTTCGCCGCGTACCGTCAGCATGCGCGGCGAAGCCGACCCGGTCACCTGCCGGTGACCGGGTTGCGGTAGTGGTAGGGTGGTACGAAGACCGCAGGGTAGGGGTCATACGCGACCGACTGCGGCTGATCCGGGGGGTAGCCGGGGAAGGGCGCAAAGATGGGTGACGCCTTCTTCGCCCAGCCGTCCTCGTAGTTCGTGTAGAAGGTCTGGAATCCCAGCAGGTTCCTGTATTTCCAGACACCGTTCTCCCGGATGAAGCGGTTCTCGTAGACGCCCTCGCCCCACTGCGCGGCCCGGTTCTGCGCGGCGAACATCACGAAGAGGCGCGAGCGCACGGAGGCGCCGTTCCCGTCGGGATCGACGTGCACCACGGGCTGCAGCTGCATGTGGTTGAAGAGCGAGCCCGGGGCCGGCGCGCCGAGGCGCCGCATGTACTCGTAGATGCGGTCCAGGCCGACGAACACGCCGCGACCGAGAATCTCGAGTGTCGCGTCCTCGGCGAAGAGCGCCGAGGTGGCGTCCTGCATGTTCTTGTCGGCGTAGTAGCCGTACATGCTCTGCAGGCGTTCGATCTGATCGTGCGCCTGGAGTCGCTGCACCTCAAGCTCCAGAGCGCGTACCCGGGCCTCGAGCTCCGCGAGGCTTCCCGCCCGCGCGGCAGCCGTGTCACCGGCGGCGGAGGCCGGTGGCGGACCTGCGCGATACCCGCTGCGCACCGGATGCTCGAAATGGAAGGGCGCGACGTAGCGGGCGGGATAGGGCGCGTAGTCGGCGAAGGTCGTCGGACGATCGGGACGGACTCCGCTGCGCCCGTACCGCAGCGTGGCGCGGGAATCGGCACGCGTCCAGCCGTCGCGATAAGGCACGTAGAAGCGCACGAAGAGCTGGAGCTTCTGGATCTTCCACACGCCGTCTTCCTTGACGTACTCGTTCTCGTAGACACCGGAGCCCCAGTTGCCGCCGGATTCGTCCTCGTAACGCTCGGCCGTCTGCATCAGCACCCGCCAGCGTCCCTTCGCACGCGTGCCGTCCGCCGACAGCGTGATCACCGGCGAGAGCTGGAAGTGGTTGTTGAGCTGCCCGTACGTGAGTCCCACCCGGCCGCCGGTGAGGCTGAGGAGATAGCGGCGAATGCTGGGCTTTCCGACGAACACGCCGTAGCCGGCGATCTCGAGCGTCGCGTTCTCGGCGAAGAGATCGGCCACCTGGTCCCACTGAGCCTCGTCGACGTAGTAGCCGAAGATGCGCTGCAGATTGCGTATGGCGTTGATGTCCGCCACGCGCCCCGCGCGCTGCGCGATCGCGTCGGCCTTTGCGCTCGCGCGCGCGAGCCGCTCCTCGAGCTCGGGAGAGAGCGAAGGCGACGAGCTCTGCGCATGGAGCGCGCCGCTCATGGCGAGCAGAACGAGCGCGACGGTGAGCGCCGGACCACGTCCGGAGATGCTTGCAGCGATTCGCATGGTCACTCCCAGACGACCGGCTGGCCCGTGATGGGATGCGCGTAGTGATACGGCGGCAGATAGAACGCCGGATACGGCTGATACTCCTCTGAAGGTGGCCGATCGGGCGGGAGATCGGCGAGCGGCCCCGGCGCGGGCAACGGCTTCCTGTGCCAGCCCTCGTCGTACGAGCCGATCATCGACACGTACCAGTGGACCTTCGAAAGCTTCCAGACGCCGTCTTCCTTGACGTACTCGTTCTCGAAGGGACCCTCGGCCCAGGTGCCGTCCTCACCGTGCATGCCGCCCATGACGAGCGTGCGCCAGCGTGCCTTCGCCGTCCTGCCGTCCGGCGCCACGTGGATCACGCCCTGCATGATCGGCGCTTCGCGGATCTCGCCGTCCTTCAGGCGATTGCTCTCGTGCGTGAGGAATGCACGGATGCGCTCCTTGCCGACGTAGACGCCCTGCAGGCCGAGCTCGATGGACGCCGTGGGGCTGTCGGAGAACAGATCGGCCGCTTCCTCGCCCATGCCTTCGCTGATGTAGTAGCCGTATGCCTGCTGCAGCCGCTCGATCGCCTTCACGTCCTCGAGGAGCTCGACCTGTTTCTGCAGCGAGGCGAGCTTCGCTTCGAGAATCGCGAGCCGGCGATCGTCGGTGATCACCCGGTTGTCGGTGACGATAGGCTCCGCGGCCGCGGCGGCTCCGCTCAACGCGAGGCCTGCGAGAAAGAGCGCGCGTCGACTGATCTGCATGTCTTCGGTCTCCGGTCGCACGGGTTCAGTGATTCTCGTGATTGTCGTCCGGGCGGCCGCTTCGCCGGAAGCGCCCGATTCCGGCGAAGCAGGCGCAGGCAGGCGCGGCGGGTGCGATGCCCGCACCCGTCGCGGTTACGAGCGGCTCTGTGCGGCCAGCTTCTCGAGCAGTGCGGCCGTTTCCCTGCGCGGCTCCGGCGGGCTCAGGCCGAAACGTCCGGGACCTCCGGCCTTGCCGAGCGCGACGTCGATCGCCGTGAGGCCGTCGCGGTCCTTCGCGAAGAGGTTCGCGCCGTTGTCCGCAAGGAACTGCACGAAGGCGTTCCAGCCCCACAGCGCAGCGCCGTGCAGCGCGGTCCAGCCGTTGTCGCGCGCGGCGTTGATGTCCGCGCCTGCGGCGAGGAGGAGCTTCGCCGTCTCGATGCACTGCTCCTCGTTGCGGTAGCGCGCCCGCGTGTCGATCGTCGTGGAACCGACGCCCGCGGCGGCCATGAGCGGCGTGATCCGCAGCGAGTTGGGGAGGTTGGGATCGGCGCCGTGCTCGAGGAGCAGGCGCACGGCGGCCACGTCGCCGGCCTTGGCGGCGCGGATGAGCGGCGTCGTGCCGATGGTGAGCATGGAATCGCCGCCGCGGTCTTCGCCGAGCGACCGGTACGGCGGGAAGAGCTTGAGCTGCATGTTGGGGTTCGCGCCCGCCTCGAGCAGCATCTCGATGACTTCGAGCGCCGTCGTCCTGTCCATGGAAGGCCGGTCGGGGCGGCCGCCGCGCGGCACGGTGTTGTAGTCCACGGCGGCGTAGAGCGGTGCGCGGCCCCACCAGTCCCACTTGTTGACGTCCGCCCCCGCACGGATGAGATACGCCGCGACGTCCCACCGGGCGTTGAGCGTCGCCATCAGGAGCGGGCTGATGCCGTCCGGATCGACCATGTTCATGTCCGCGCCGCCTTCGACGAGCGCACGTGCGCACTCCACGCAGCCCTCGCGAGCGGCGAAGAGGAGCGGCGTGAGCCCGCCGAGCGGACGGTTCTGCGGCCGTGGCTCTGCCGTCACGCGGCGCTTCCACTTGCGGATGTGCGAGCGCGCGTTGACGTCGGCACCGTGCTGGATGAGCAGCCGCACCATCTCCGGCTGGCTCTGAGCGGCAGCCCACATGAGCGCGGTCTGCCCGCGCCAGCTCTCGCGCGCATTGACGTTCGCGCCGCGCCGGATGAGGAGCTTCGCCGCCTCGACGCGGTTCGTCCGCGCGACCGTCATCAGCGCCGTCTGTCCCTCGGGATTGGGGGACTCGACGTCGGCGCCTGCATCGAGCAGGAGCCTGAGGATCTGCACGTCGGCGCGCTCCGCGGCTTCGGCGAGCGGTGCGACGCCGTAGTCGTTGACGGCCCGGACGTCCGCACCCGCCCGGATGAGCCGCCGCACGAGGTCCGCGTCACCGTGATAGACGGCCCAGTGCAGCGCCGTAGTGCCGTCGGCGGAGCGCTCGTTGACGTTTGCGCGCTTGCCGATGAGCGCGATCACCGTCTCACGATCGCCGGCTTCGGCGGCGGCAACGATCGACTCCGCGCCGAGCGCGGTCCCCTGACACGCGAGCCACGCAAGGGCGGCGAGCTTCAGCCAGCGCACTCAGATCTCCGTGAATTCGCCCGTGCTGTCGCCGAAGCTCTCGGTCTCGATGCCCACGCGGTTGAGCAGCGTGAGATGGAGATTCGCGATCGGCGTGTGGTCCGGGTAGCGCACGTGCAGATTGCCCTTGAGCTTTCCGCACCCGCCTCCGATGACCGCCGTCGGGAGCGGGAAGTGGTCGTGCAGATTGCTGTTCGACATGTTGCTGCCGTAGAGGATCACGGCGTTGTCGAGCATCGAGCCCTCACCGTCCGGGGTCTCCGCGAGCTTCTTCAGGAACTTCGCGAACACCTCGGAGTGATATGTCTGCACCTTCGCGAGGCGATCGAGCTTCGCCGGATTGTTCTGGTGGTGCGAGAGCGGATGGAAGGCATCCGGCACGCCGATGTGGGTGTACGGCTGATTGCTGACCTCAGCGGCCATCATGAAGCTCGCGATGCGCGTGAGATTCGCCTGGAAGGCGAGCGCGATGAGGTCGAACATCAGATGCATGTGCTCGTCGAAGGAGTTCGGGATGCCGGCCGGCGCATCCGGAAGCTGCAGCTGCGACAGGTCGCGCTGCGCGATCCTGTCGATGCGCCGTTCGATCTCGCGCACCGACTCCAGATAGTCGTCGAGCAGCGCGCGGTCGCGCGGACCCAGAGTGCGCGCGAGGTCCGCGGCGTCGCGGCGCACGAGGTCGACGACGCTCCTGTTCTCCACCACGAGCCGCGCACGCTCCTCCGCAGTGTCGCCCTGTCCGAAGAGCTGCTGGAAGAGCTTCCGCGGGTTGTGCTCCATCGGCAGCGGCTGAGTCGGCGTGCGGAAGGAGATCGTCTTGCCGTAGCTGCAGCCGTAGTTGCGGTCGCACGAACCCTCGCCGCCCTGCTCCTCGGTCGCGACCTCGATCGAGGGCAGGGGAGTGTCCTTGCCGAGATGCTGCGCGCAGATCTGGTCGACGGTCACACCGCCGTAAGGGTCGTGGCTGACGCGCGGCGGCACACAGCTCAACCAGGTTCCCGGAGTGATGGCATGCACCGGCGGGGCGATCGCGGAGCGGTTCTCGAGACCGCTGATGATCGTCATGTACCGCTGGAAGGGCTTGAGCGGCTGCAGGATCTGCGGCAGGTCGTAGTCGGGCCCCTCCTTCTTCGGCGTCCACCGGTCCCTGACGGCGCCGTGCGGAAAGTAGATGAACGCCATGCGGGGTTTCGGGGCCGCTGCCGGTTTCGCGAGCGCGGTGCCCGCCGGAATCATCGCATCGAGGAGCGGCAGGGACACGGTGGCACCCGCGCCCCGCAGGAAGGTCCGTCGCGACAGATGCTTCTTCGTGATGAACATGGCTCGAGTCCTATTCAAGGATGCCCCGGGGAGCAGTGCCTTCATCGGCCGTCACGGCGGCCTGTGCCGTGACGGACTGCGCGGGTTCGACCTCCGGCAGCCGGTCCATCTGGAACGCGGCGCTGTTGACGATACCGGAGACGATGGCCGACAGGCGATAGTTCTCGCGCGCGGCCTGGCGCACGATCGCCCGCACCGTCGGCATGTCGTAGTGCTTCAGGGTTCGGCCGAGCGCGTAGGTGAGCAGACGCTCGGTGAAGGTCTGAGCGAACTGCTCCGAGCGCGCGACCAGCGCCTCGCGCAGGTCGTCCACTCCACTGACCTTCGTGCCGTCCGCGAGCTGCCCCGACGCGTCGATGGGCATTCCCGCGTCGGGATCCTTCAGCCGCCAGCGGCCGATGGCGTCGAAGTTCTCGAGCGCGATGCCGAGCGGATCGATCACGCCGTGGCACGAGTTGCACGACGGCGTCGCCCGGTGCTGCTCCAGACGCTCACGCACGGTGAGCGCGATCCCGCCTTCCTGGGTTTCCGGGAAAGCCTCGACGTTCGGCGGCGGCGCCGCGGGGGGCGTGCCGAGGATCTTCTCCAGGATGAACGAGCCGCGCAGCACCGGCGTCGTGCGGTTGGCGTAGGACGTCGCCATCAGGATCGCGCCCTTGCCGAGAAGCCCGCGGCGGTACGACTCCTTGAGCTGCACGCGCCGGAACTGGCCGCCGCGCACGTCCTTCACCCCGTAGTGCATCGCCAGCCGCTCGTTGAGGAACGTGTGATCCGCGGTGAGCAGATCGATGATGCTGCGGTCCTCGGAGAAGATGCTGCCGATGAAGAGCTCGAGCTCCTTCTTGAACGCGGGGATCAGATCCTCGGTGAACTCGGGGAAGATGTCCGGATCCGGGTCCACCTGATCGAGCCCGTCGACGTGCAGCCACTGGAACGCGAAGTTCGTGACGAGCGAGTGCGCGCGCGGATCGGCGAGCATGCGCCGGATCTGCTGGTCGAGCACCTTCGGATCCCGCAGCCGCTCCTCTGAAGCGAGCTCGAGGAGCTCCTCGTCCGGCGGACGACTCCACAGGAAGAAGGAGAGGCGCGAGGCGAGATCGCGATCGCTGATGCGGAAGGTCTCGCCCGGCTCGATGCCCGCCGGCGGAGTGTGCGCGCGGAAGAGGAACTTGGGGCTTGCGAGGATCGCCATGATCCCCTTCTGAATTCCCGTCTCGAAGCCGCCCTGGCGCGCGCCTTCCTCGTAGAAGGCGAGGGGACCTGCGAGATCGTCCGCCGAAACCGGACGGCGGAACGCCTTGCGCGCGATGTTCGCGAGGATCGTCTCCGCGCAGGGCCGCTCCTCAGCCGCGTTCTGCGGCCGGCAGATGAAGATCTTCCGCCGGCTCTCCGTCTCGCTGACGCCCGACGGGTTGAACGGCCCCTTGATCTCCACGTTCTCGATGCGGGGGCCCACCGAGTTGCCGTTCACGTGCACGGCCATGCCGGTGACCGGCACGAAGTTGTGGAGGATCTCGTTCGATTCCGCCGCCGTCTTGGCGAGGAATGTGATGCCCACCTTGTGCCGGCCGGCCTTCACGGGCACGCGGATGTTCCTGAAGCGGTTGTTGATCTCCGTGAAGCCTTCCGCCTGACGCACGTCCACGGCTTCGAGGTCCTCTTCGCCGCCGACGTCACGCTGGAAGACGCGCACGCCGTCGATGGTGACGATGAGCGTGTTGCGGTCCAGGACGCCCCACACGTATCCGCCGCCCACGAGCCCGTTGATGCTGATCTCGTACTCACCGTCGGCCGGAAACTCGTGCTCGATCAGCATTCCGCCGCGCGTGCCGAGCGGCAGGCCGGGCACGTGCACGTACTGCATCGCCTGGGGAGAGGCGCGGTAGAAGTGGCTCGTGGCGCGCGCCGCGGGATTGCCCACTGCCTGGATGCTCACCTGACGGGCCGCCGTCAGATACTGCTCGAGGAACGCCGGCGAGATCTTCAGCACCTCGGCGATGTTCGTGAACCCGTGACTGATATCGTCGCGCGGCAGGAGCGTGGTTGCGTCGATCCTGACGCCGAGGATCTCCTCGACCGCGGCCGCGTACTCGATGCGGTTCAGGCGGTGCAATCCGACGCTGCCGGGCTCCGGCTGCGCGCTCGCCGCCCGATCGAGCGCACTCTCGAGCGCGCTGACGAAGGCACGCACCTGCTCGCCATCGGGCTGCGGCTCGCCGGGCGGCGGCATCATCCTTCCGCGCAGCTTCCGTACCGCTTCTTCCCAGATTTCCGCATCCTGTGCCAGCGACTCGGGCAGCATGGTGTCGAACGCGACGCCGCCCGCCCAGTCGGTGGCGTTGTGGCACTCGACGCAGTACTGCTCGAGCATGCCCCAGTGACGCTCGAGCGCGCTCGTTCCTTCCGCCCAGACCTGGGCAGAGGAGAGGAGTGCAATGGCTGCCAGAGTACCGGTGTTCTTCACTCGCATCTGAAACCCTATCGACGCGGCCGCCGCAGCTCGGTGATGTGTCCCCACGCGCCTTCGTACGCGGTGTGCAGGAACACGGCAGGATCACCCCATGTCTCGTCGAACTCGCGCGTCGGCCGCGACGCCACGAGCTCTTCCCACGTCTCGCCTCTGTAGTAGCTCTCGCCGATGCGCTCGTACACCGTGAGGCACATCTCGCGCTGCGCCTCGAGCGCGGCGCGCGTCACCGGCGGGCCCCTGCCGGGGACGATGGGCGTGTCCCCCGCGCCCCTGTCGAAGACCACCCTCCTGACACGCTCATTTCCCCCGCGCCAC
>QGVD01000020.1 GCA_003242685.1 Pseudomonadota bacterium
GTTTAAGCGTGATCTCCGTACTCCAAATACTGATCGAGGTTGATCCCTGCCAGAGACTCCCAAGCGGCTCGCTAATGATGGATCCAAAGGCAACCAACCGCCGAATAGCATCGAACGCTTGCGCGATCCCGCAAAAACCGCTGGCAATGTAGCGATCTCATCCGTCGACATCCCTTTTCTTTTGCATTGCCTCCAGCGTCTCTTCCCCACGCAGTCTTCAGAGTATGAAGACGAACTCGATTCAGGCGACAGGGAATGCATTACGTTTCGCCGTATTGCCTCTTCCGCGACCCACACGTAACCGCCGCGGATCGCTCTCGTAAGCAGAACGCAATCGTCCTAGTCAGTAAGGCGGGAATAGTCTCCGGCCCAGCAGAGCGTGTTGACCAGGGCCACCTGATTGACGACTCCGCACTTCACGTTCAGCAGACTGGGACTCGCGATGAGTAGCGACAGACATCTCGCCCTCGATACCGCCACATTCAGCCGATTCCTGCTGAACAGAAACTCCATATTCCTCGGCATCTCCTCCTGCCCCGAGGTGGTCATCGAGATCAGCACCACCGCCGCCTCCTGGCCCTGGAACTTGTCCACCGTGCCGACCCTCGCGCCCTCGGGGAGGGTCGCGCGCAGCAGGTTCACCTGCAGGTTGTAGGGCGCGACGACGAGGATGTCCTCGGGCGTGATCGGCCGCTGCACACCCTTGCGGTCGATCCACTGGTGCCGCAGGAGATCGTCGTAGATTTCGCGGATGAGTCGTGCTTCCGGTTCACTCTTCTGGGAGCAGCCCTCGTGAGGCACTTCGCAGAACACGAGGCCGGTCGGCCGCAGGGCGGGATGTGCACCGTCGGCGAGCACGAGCCGCTGCCGCGCAGCATCGGGCACGGCTCTGAGCCGCCCTTCGTAGACGGCCTCGGAGATGAACCCGCACACGTCGGGGTGCATGCGCCAGGTGTGGGGCAGAAAGATGCCGCGCTCGGGCGCGACGGTCGCGCGCCCATCGAGCAGGTAGTCGAGGGTGGACTCGCCTGAGCGGCCCGGATGCACGCCCTGGATGGGCTGTCCGAGCTGCATCTGGTCGCCGAGCAGCACGATGTTCCGCGCGCACGTGCCCATCGCGACGAGGTGGCCGAGGGAGACCTGCCCGGCCTCGTCGACGAAGAGGTAGTCGAAGGCCTGGTCGGCGGCCTCATTCGCGAAGAGCCATGCAGTTCCCGCGACGAGCTGGTTGTCTTCGGCGAGCGCATCTTCGGTGCTCTCGACGTCTGCGATGAAGTTGCCGTTGAGGTACGTATCGGGCTCGCTGCGGTTGCACTTCTTGGCGCCGTGGATGGTGAGCTTTGCCTCGCCGATCAGTTCGTCTACGGCCTTGAGCAAGTTGTTGATGGCCTTGTGGCTGTTGGAGGAGACGGCTACGCGCTTGCCCTCGCGCAGGAGCTCGAGGATCACGCGCGATCCGGTGTACGTCTTGCCCGCACCGGGCGGACCCTGAATGAAGAGGTAGCTGTCGTCGAGCCGTGAGATGGCATCGACGATGGCCTCGAGTGGCGCATCTTCGCCCGGCACGATCGGCTCGCCCGGCGAGCGGCCGCGCAGGCGCGGCAGGTCCTTCTCCAGGAGGCGCGTGAGCGCGAGGTAGCGGCGTGCGCCGCCTGGCGACGTGGCGCTCACCGACGTATCTGCACCGGCGGCGCCGTCTGCATCGTTCGGAGCTCCGCCGCCGCCTTCCACCACGCTCTCGGCATAGCGCAGCACGGCCTGCCGCAGGACGGTGTTCTCTACAGGCTTGCCTGCGCTGATGCAGAGAACCTGCGGAATCGGATCCTGCTTGTCGGAAACGCGTAAGGAAACGCGGCGGCGGTCCTCGTCGATCTCCTCGATGGTCACTTCCTGGAGGGTGTCGAGTCGCACGCAGCGCGCACCCTTGGTGAGCTTGAAGTCCTGCTCGGGGTACTCGAAGACGTACAGGCTGCTGCGCGCCCGCGGATTCGTCCTCGGCAGCTGCTCGATCAGGCGCAGGCCGGCAATGGCTTCGGTGTCGTCGAGCAGCTCTTCGAGCGCGGCATCCTGGCGGTTGAAGATGGCCCACCACTGCGGCTTGTCGCAGCGCCGGTGGAAGTCGAGGAGCTGTGCGGTGAGCTCGCGGGCGTGGCAGCGCGCATTCCATTCGGAGCGGTCGGCGGGCAGGCTCTCGTAGAGGCGCGCACGCACGGTCTCGAGCCGCCTGCGCTCTTCCTCGCGCTTGCGCGCGTGCTCCTCGGCTTTGGCCTCGGCCTTGGGATCCGGTTTCGCGTCGCGCTTCGCCGCGGCGTCGCCGTTCTCCTCTTCCGCTGTCGTCTCGTGGCTGTACCACGGCAGATCCTTCGGCCGCTGCTCGAGTAGCCAGTGATGGAGCTGCGCGAGGGAGCGGCAGTCGTCCTCGTTGTAGTCCTCGATCTGCTGCAGGAGCGCATCGTCCTGCGTCTGCAGCCAGCGCTCGTAGTACACGACGCTCGCGCTCGCCGTCTTCACCTCGCCCTCGCGAGGCGGGCGGTAGAGCTTCTCGACCTCTTTCAGCGAGTACGATGACCGGGAAATCCGGAATGCCTCGCGCACGACTCGATAGAGATCGACGAGCTTTTCCTTCCGCAGCAGGTCGTCCATCTCTTCTTCGCGCGTGGCGTGAAGGGAGGCGAGGCGCTGGATGGCGCTGCGCTCGTACGCGGCGTAGTGATAGACGTGCGCGTTCGGGTACTGTTCGAGGCGCGCCGTGAGCCAGTCCATGAACGCTTCGAACGCGCGGCGCTCCTCGTCGCGGTCGTGTGCCCAGAACGCCCTGAAGACGAACTTTCCGTCCTCGTCGCGGTACACGCAGCCGAAGAGATATTCCAGTCCGCCTTCGTAGAGCGGATCGCCTTCCATGTCGAAGTAGACGTCGCCTTCATCGGGCGGCGGCAGGCGCTTCAGGCCCCGCGCTTCGCCGTCGGGCCAGAGGATGGGCTCGAAGAGCACGGCGGGCGCGGCGCCGCCGTTCTCGGCTCCGTTCTTCTCGCGCCCGCGCACCTGAATGGCCGCCTGCGCGCGGAGCCTGGCGAAGGTTTCGGGATGGAGCTTCGGGATCCTCGTCTCCGGCGGCGCGCTCGCGAGCTCGCGCACGGTGCGGATACCCGCGGCGTTGAGCTTTCTGATCTGATCGCCGCGGATGCCGGCGACGAGACACAGGTGATCGTCGCGCTCGCGCTGCGCTTCGCAGTGGTCGCGCCAGTGACAGATCTCGCAGTGCTCGCAGCGGTTCGGGTACGTTGCGGCGCCGTTTCCGCCGCGGCGGATCGCGTCGTCGAAGCGCTGCGCGAGCCTGCGGAAGTAGCGCGAGTAGTCGGCGCAGCGGTAGGAGTGCTCCTCGTAGGTGCCGAGCACGACGTGCATGTATTGCGGCTCGGTGCCCTGCACCTTCGCGACGAGCTCGCTGTAGAAGGCGAGCTGCAGGACGAACGCCGCGCGCGGGCTGCGCGCGAGCTTGGTGTCGAGGACTTCGTAGCTCCACGGCCAGAGCTTCGAGGGCCGATCCACGCGGCGGAGGAAATCGGCGCGGCCGAGGCGGTCATCGACGAGCAGAGTCGCCTGGTGGATGAGGCTCACGCCTTTCGCCATCGCTTCGAGCGTGGCGGCGGCCTGCTCCTCGATGTCGCGCGCGTGCTGCTCGATGCGTACCAGGTCCGGGTGCGCGGCACGCGCACGCTCGAGGTAGCGCCGCTCGAACTCGCGGCCCTTGTGGGCAATGAGCTCGGCGTGCTCGTCGGGCGCGGCGCGCTCGAGGGGCTGGTGCAGCGCGGCCAGCTCGAGCTGCGTCAGGTGCTCGCATTCGTGGAATCCGACGATGTCGGATGCGGAAACGAGCAGACGCCCCCGATGAACCTGCAAGTGACCCTCCCTGCTGGTCGGCGCCCGGGCTGTATTAATCAAGGTGTCCCGGACGGTGCGGCCCGGATTCTATTGCACGCGGTTCGAGGCTTGACAAGGACGGCGTCACAGAAGGCCGCCGGCGCGCTCTGGCGCGCCGCACTCGCCGTCTGTACTCTTTGCGCCCTTTCACACCGCGCGGGTACCGATCCGGCCTGGGGCTGTGACGGGGCACGCCGGTTGCTGTGCCCCCATCATGAGCGCAACGCACGAATCGACGACTCTCACCGTCCGCATCGACCGTCCCCCGCGGGACGTCTTCAACTACGTCCGCAATCCCGAGAATCTGCCCCGCTGGGCGACGTCCTTCTGTCGCTCCGCGCACCGGCTCGCGGGCGAGTGGATGATCGACACGGTCTCGGGCCCCGCGATGATCCGCTTCCTCTCGGACAATCCGCTCGGCGTGCTCGATCACCTCCTGCGCACGGCTTCGGGCGAGGAGATCTACGTGCCGATGCGCGTGATCGCGAACGGCTCGGGGAGCGAGGTGATCTTCACGCTTTTCCGCCTGCCCGGAACGTCGGATGAGAAGTTCGCGGCCGACGCCGAGATGGTCCGTAAGGATCTGCAGAATCTGAAGGCGGAGCTCGAGCGGGCCGAGTCGTCGGCCGCGTAGCAACGCCTGGCAGACGGCGGGGGCGGTGTGCGGCTCGCGCGGATTGTGAGCGCGCACCTTCGGTGGCAGACTGCCGCCAGTTTCTTGCAGCGCTTCCGGGCACGGAACTCTCATGGCGACTCAGCGGCGCGCTGCGCTCGGCGCAGTGCTCGTTCCCACCGATTTTTCGAGCGGTGCGCGCTACGCCGCGGAGCGGGCCGCGCTGCTGCCGCTTTCCGCGGGCGGGAAGATCCACCTGGTGCACGTGCTGGCGCGCGAGCATTCGCGCGTGAGCGGCATCAGGGAGGAAGCGCAGCGTCTTCTGGAGAAGACCGCCGCGCTCGTCACGCGGCGTGCGCTCACCCACGGCGCAGCCGCGCCCGAGGTCGTCGCGGAGCTCCTCACCGGGGAGCCTCACGTCGAGATCATCCGCCGTGCGCGTGCGGTCGACGCGGACCTCGTCGTCATCGGACGCAAGGGCGCCGGCGCGAGACTGACGAAGGTCATCGGCACGACGGCCGCACGCGTGGTGCGCATGGGCGACCTGCCGGTGCTGGTGGTCTGCCGGCGCGCGACCGCTCCATACCGGCGCCCGCTCGTCGGCATGGCTCTCGACGAGTCCGCGCGGCGCGTCCTGCGTCTCGTGCGCGCGGTATGCGCTCCCGATGTCGGCACGGTGCACGCCGTGCACGCCTATCGCGTGCCGTTTCAGGGTTTCGTGCCGGCGGGTACCGAGGACAGTCCCACCGGGTTCCACCGTGAGCTGAAGGCGGAAGCGGCCGCGCGGTTCGAGAAGCTCATCGAGACGATCGCTCCCGGCGACGTGCGATTGAAGCCCCTCCTGCGTCAGGGCGACCCGCGCCTCGTGATCCTCGACGAAGCCGAGCGTCTGCGCGCCGACCTCGTCGCGCTCGGCACGCACGGCCGCTCCGGGCTCGCGCATGCGCTGCTCGGGAGCGTCGCAGAGAGCGTGATCATGGCCGCGCGCTGCGACGTGCTGGTGGCGCGTCCCGTGCGCTTCACCTTCGAGCTACCCTGAGAGAAGGCGAAACAGAATGGCGGCAAGCAAGATCCTGGTACCCGTGGACGGCTCACCCAACTCGATCCGCGCGCTCGAGTACGCCGCGAAGCGCTGCGCGGACTCGAAGGGAGCGTGGATCCTCGCGCTCAACGTGCAGACGCCGATGCCCGCGAGCCGCTTCGTCACGCGCGAGATGATCCGGGATCACTACGCGCGCATGTCCGAGGCGGCGTTCAAGCCCGTGAACGCGCTGAAGAAGAAGCTCGGCATCGACATCGACTGCTACATGCGCGTCGGCGAGCCCGCTTCCACCATCGTCGACTTCGCGAAGCGCACGCGCTGCACCGAGATCGTCATGGGCACGCGCGGCCTCGGCCGCGTGTCGGGGCTCGTGATGGGCTCGGTCGCGATGAAGGTCGTGCACCTCTCCCCCATCCCCGTCACGCTGGTGAAGTAGCGCGCTCACTCCTCCGTCCGCTGCGGCGCGGCGCGCACGCGAGGCGGTGCGACGGCGAGCAGCACCTCCTCAGGTCGCTCGGTCGTCGTGAACACAAAGCCCGCTTCGTTCGACTGGCGCCGCACCCACACGTAGCCCGGTTCCGTTGCGCGGATGTCGTAACGGAACTCCTGAGGCGGCGAGCCCAGCGCGCCCGTGATCGTCGCGGGCCGATCGAAGTAGATGAGCATCAGCGGCTCGCGCGTCCGGGCATCCAGCCACTCCACCGTGCCGATCTGCTCGATGCCGTCCGCCTCGAGTATCTGAGGCGTGAGGCGCGCGAAGCGCGCTTCGGCCGGTGTGATCGAAAGCTGCCTGTAAGTGAACGCCGTCGGTTCGAGCGAGCGCAGCAGACCCGGGTGGCCGCGATTGAGATCGAGCGTGAAGCTGTAGTCCTCCGCGAGCTCCGGCCGCGCGTAGTCGGGCACGTTCGACGACCCGTAGAGATCCCCGCTCACATACGGGAACCACAGCCGGAACGCATTGCGCGGCAGTGGCTCGCGCTCGCTCGCGAAGTCCTCCGTGACGAACACGACGCGCGAGTGGATCACCCAGTCGCGCCGCGGCTCGGGCTCCGAGCGGCCGCAGGCCGAGAGCAGCATCGCGAGCGCCACCACACTCGCCAGACGTGTCACCGCGGCCCCTCCATGATCGGCGCACCGAAGCGCGTGAAGCCCTCGCACTCGGGCGGCGCCTCACGCAGATTCGGCGGCAACCGGATCGGCGCGGTGAGAAGCTCCGGCAGGCGTCGCTCGAGATCCTCAAGGTACCCCGCCGCGTGGCGCGAAACGAGCGTGACACTTGCAATCGCATCGTCACGCAGCGCCTGCGCGTCGGCGGCGGACATCGTCAGTTCCACCTGCGTCGTGCGCCAGGTGTCGGTCCAGCCCTCCGGCGGCGGATCGCGCGGTGGACCTTTCTGTGCAGCGAGCGCCGCCATCGCATGCAGACCGCAGCGCTGGCGCGCGAGCTGCTTCTCCATCGGCACCCCGCCTCGGGCGCTCAGTGTCACCTGGAATCCCGTTCCTGCGAATCCTGCCTGACCCGGCGGATGAAGATGCGTCGTGAGCCACGCCGGCCGGTGCCGTTCGACGAAGCTCGCAAGGTCCGGCAGCGTCATGTGCCGCGAAAAGTGCAGCACGACGTTCACGCCCGTCCGCGGCTCCTCGCGCGCCAGGCGTGCGAGCTCTTCGGACGCCCGTGCAGGTTCGACTGGAGTCGGCGCCGCCGCATCCGGCTTCTCTCTCGTATCCGGCTGCGCAGCCACGTTTCCCTCCGCCGCGCATCCGACCGCGACGGCAGCCGCCAGCAGTGCCACAGCGGCGCGCGGCACGCGGTGCCGCCACTGAACGGACGAATGTCGACTCGAACCCCACGCCATGATGCACCTCAGCCCGAAGGGGACGCGTTGCGGGTGTGCCCGGGGAGATTGTCCGCTCGCGGACAATCGATGTGAATTCGTCCACCAGGGTGACAATCCCGCCGGAGAGGTCCTGCGCACGCGGCCGTGCGTCCCGGGTCGGCATCCGCACGAGGTTCTGGAGATCGTCGCGCCCGCCCCCGGGGCGTTCTTCGGGCCGCATCCGCGAGGCTGTGGCCCTTCGTTTTCTTCCGCGACCATTGTCACAGTCCACGATCGAACCCGGACCGCAAAGGATCTGTGACCGGAAGTAAATGATCCGGGGGTTTCCGTTCCGCTATATTCGGCTTCGCGCCTGCACAGGCGTTGTTGTGGAATTGAGACAACTTCCTTCCAGCTTCCAATTCTCGGTCAGATCCTGATCCACCGACGATTTGGACTTTCCGCAATTACCCAATCAGGAGAGGGGGCTTGATGTCTGACGTACGCCACGCGGTGACGAAGGCTCTCGAAGCCGGCGCATCGCAGACGACTTCGATCGATTCGAGTCTGGCAGCTTGTCTTCGTCGCGGTACAGCTTGTGCAGTGGCACTGTCGCTGCTCGGCCTGGGTACCGCCGCAACCGCTCAGGAACAGCACCAGGGACACGATGCACAGGCGATGACGCTGGAGGAGATCACGGTCACCGGATCGCGCATCCGGCGCACCACGGACTTCTCCACGCCCAACCCGACCACCGTGGTGGATGCCGACTTCCTCGACAACCTCGGCATCGTCAACGTGGGTGAGGCGATCGCACAGCTTCCGGCGAACATCTCGAACAACACGCCGACGACGACCGGTAACGCGAACTTCTTCGCCGGCTCGACCATCGCGAACCTGCGCGGCCTGAACCCCTTCTTCGGCAGCCGCACGCTCAACCTCGTGAACAACCGGCGCTTCGTGCCCACCAATCAGGGCGACGGCGTCGACCTGAACTTCATTCCGAAGATCCTCATCGAGCGCATGGACGTGGTCACGGGCGGTGCGTCCGCGGCATACGGCTCCGGCGCCATCTCGGGCGTCACCAACATCTTCCTCAACCGCACCCTCGAGGGCGGCAGGGTCGAGGTCGACTACGGCCAGACGGGTGAGAGCGACGGCAAGGACCGGCACGCCGGCCTCGCGTTCGGCACGCGCCTCTTCGGCGACCGCGCGCATCTCGTCGTCGGCTACGAGTGGCAGGATTCCGATCCCGTCGGCTGCGTGAACGCGCGCGACTGGTGCGCGCGGAGCGTGGGCTTCATCCAGAACCCCGACGCGGCGACGGATCCGAACGCGCCCGATTACCTGCTGCGCGAGAACGTGCGCGCGAACCAGATCAGCTACACGGGCGTGTTCCACAACTCCAACCCGGGCGCGACGCAGACGTGGCAGCTCAATGCCGCGGGCACGGGCGTCGTGCCGTTCAACATCGGTCAGGGTGACAGCACGTCGGCGTTCAGCACCGTCGTAGGCGGCGACGGCCGCAGCGTCCACCAGTACACGAACCTGCGTGCGCCGGTGGAGAAGGACGTCGCGACTGCGGTGTTCACGATGGACCTCACCGACGCGGTGCGCATGAGCGTCGATCTGTCGTGGGGCAAGGTCGAGACGCTGAACCGCACCGGCGCGGTGGATACGCAGTTCGCCTGGATCGCGGGCGACAACGCCTACGTGCTGCAGAATCCGGAGCTGCAGACGGTCGTCGGCGGCGGTACGTTCTTCAACAAGGACTGGACCGCGCAGGTCGACTCGTATTCGCTGTTCAGCACGGAGGTCAAGCGCGCCGCCATCGGCTTCGACGGCCGCATCGGCGACAGCTCCTGGACCTGGGACGCGTACTACCAGTTCGGCGAGACGGACCGCCTGCAGTACGTCAACGACAACCGGCACCTCAACCGCTTCCTCATGGCGCTCGACGCCGTGCTGGACGCGGACGGCAACGTCGTCTGCCGCGTGACGCGCGACGGCTTCGCGGGTGCCGTGGCGAACAATCCGTTCGGCGGTTACGCCACTGCCAACCCGGCGCTCGCCGAAGGCTGCGTGCCGATCAACGCGTTCGGCAGCGGTGCGCTTCCGGCCGATGCCTACGACTACGCGTTCGGCTTCCTGCGCGAGGACCTCAAGTACCGGCAGCAGGTCGTCGCCGCGAACTTCTCCGGCGATCTGTGGGAAGGCGTCGGCGCCGGTCCGTTCCAGGCCGCGTTCGGTCTCGAGTTCCGCCGCGAGGAAGGTGTGAACCTGGCCGCCGAGGAAGTGCCGCTGCTCGAGCGCACG
Source organism: Pseudomonadota bacterium (assembly GCA_003242685.1). GTDB lineage: Bacteria > Pseudomonadota > Gammaproteobacteria > Steroidobacterales > Steroidobacteraceae > ZC4RG24. The sequence continues at coordinate 9,710 of QGVD01000020.1, forward strand.
GACTACCTGATCCAGTACGGCGATTCCTTCGCGGGCGACGTGGATGTCACCGAGGCCTTCCTCGAGCTGAACACCCCGCTGCTGCGCGGCCGTCCGGGCGCTTCGCTCCTCGAGCTGAACACCGCTGTGCGCTTCTCGCGCTACGAGAACCAGGGCGGCTTCGGCACGACGGGCCTCAAGCGCGACCACGACATGACCACCTGGAAGGTCAGTCTCGTGTACGACCCGGTCGACTGGCTGCGTCTGCGCAGCACGCGTTCGCGTGACATGCGCGCGGCCAACTTCCGCGAGCTGTACTACGGTCAGAAGATCCAGGCGGGCGGCGTGTTCGGCTTCTGCGGTCCGACGGGCACGTTCCAGACCGACCCGTGCAACTGGAGCCTCGAGGGCAACGTCGAGCTCGATCCGGAGAAGGCCGATACGACGACCTTCGGCTTCGTGCTGACGCCGAGGGACTGGGTGCCCGGCCTGCAGTTCGCCGTGGACTACTTCCACATCGAGATCGAGGATGCCATCCAGCAGGCGAGCATCAACCGCGTGCTCGACGGCTGCCGTGAGTCGCAGCTCCAGGAGTTCTGCGATCTGATCCAGTGGGACGGCACCACCTACGACGTCGACGGCAGGACGTACCAGGGCATCGATACCGTCCGCGCGCTCGCCTTCAACGGCAGCGGCTACAAGTACGAGGGTATCGACTTCTCGGGCAGCTACCTCTGGGATCTCGGTGACGCGGGCACGCTCAACTTCCGCCTGATCGCCACGAAGATGCTGCAGCAGAAGTTCCAGCCGACGCCCGGACAGCCGTTCGTTGACATCGTCGGTCAGACCGGCACGTCGAACTCGTTCCTGTCGGACAACCAGCCGACGGCCGACTGGGTCGCGAACCTGACGGCCACGTACCTCCGCGGTCCGTTCAGCCTCACCGGCCTGCTCCGCTACGTCGACGACGGCATCATGGACTACCTCGGCCTCACACCGGACGATCCGGGCTATCCGAACGTTCCGGTGGGCGGCTCGACGATGGACGTGAACCGCGTGCCGAGCTATGCGGTGTTCGGGCTCTCGGGCTCGTACCGCTTCGAGAACATCGGCTTCCTCGAGTCGCTGCAGATCTGGGCGGCCGTCGACAACGTGTTCGACAAGGATCCGCCGATCGCTTCGGGCGTCGGATTCGGCGGCGGCAACGGCGGCACGAACCCGGTGTTCTTCGACACCATGGGACGTGCGTTCCGTCTCGGAATCCGCACCTCGTTCTGAGGCATGCTCGTGACATAAAGAGATCGTTTCGAGCCTCGAGGGCCGCATCCGAAAGGGCGCGGCCCTTTTTCTTTGTGCCGCGGACGCCACAGTTTTCCGTGGCCTGCCTCGAGCCGGGCCGTTCGGCATGGACATTGCACGGCCTAAGCTGCGTGAAGCCCGGAAACCAAAGAGGAAAGGACGATAAGGAGGGTCACATGGCTTCCCTGATTCCGACGAGGCGCACGGTGCGTGCGCCGGTTCTCGACGACGCGAGGCTGCCGCCGCTGGTGGAGAGCGTGGAGCTCGGACCCGGCGAGGACGTGCTGTGGCACTGGAAGCAGACGCCGCACGGCCGCCAGATCACCGGCTACACGATCCTCAAGCCCCGCCTGCAACCCGCACTGCTGCCCGGCTAGCGCACGGCGGGCAGGAACTTCCTGCCCGTGGATGAAAAAACGACGCACGGCCGCCGCTCCGTCTCCTCTCCCACGGCGGCCGGGAACTTTTTCCCGCGCCCGCGGCAATACCTTGTGCAGGCATCGGTGCCTGGGGTCACAGGGTTCGACATGCAGGACGGGGCGGCGGACGGCGAGCTCGTCGAGCGACTCAGGGACGGCGATCCCGCCGCCGCCCGCAGTCTTTACGAGCGCTACGGCCGGGCGATCCTGCGCTTCGCGCTCGCCATGACGGGCTGCCGCGAGACCGCCGAGGACATCGTTCACGACACTTTCGTCGAGCTGATGCGCCGCCCGCCGCGTTTCGAGCCCGAGCGCGGTCCGTTCGTCGCCTATCTCTACGGCATCGCGCGCCACAGGCTCACGCGCCATCTGCGCGGCATGGCGCCGCCCGGCGACGCGCCGGCCGAAACGGGGAGCGAAACCCTGCCGATGCAGGCGGCACCAGTCACTTTCGACTCGGCCGAGGACGAGGTGAGCCGCGAGCAGCTCATCGAGCGCGTGCGCGCCGCGATCTTCGAGCTGCCGCCGGTGCACCGGGAAGTGATCGTGCTGTGTGAGCTCGAAGAGCTGTCCTACCAGATCGCGGCAGAAGTGCTCGAGTGTCCGATCGGAACCGTTCGCTCGCGCCTGCATCGAGCCCGCGCCCTGCTCGCGGCGCGCCTGAGCGAAGCCGAAGGTGCGTCTGCGTCGGTCGCGGCGGATCGAACTGCGCCCCGACGTGAGACCGATCGCCACGCGCCGCTGGATCCGCAGACGCCGATGCTGTTCGATTACCGGAGGACGCTGTCATGAATTCCACCCACGACGAGCGTCTGAGCGAAGCACTGCGCCTTTACCGCGACACGCTGCGCGAAGAGCGTCCGTCGCCGCAGCTCGATACGCGGATCGAAGCCGCGATCACGCAGCACGTGTCCCGGCGTGCGCCTTCGAGGCGTGCACCTTCACGATGGCGAGTCGCGGCATGGTCGGCAGCAGCGAGTCTTGCGGCAATCGCGGCGGGCGTGCTCGCGCTGCGTCCATGGTCTGCTGCGACGATCGAAGAGATTTCCTCCAAGCCGGCATCCGTGCCGACAGCGGCCGCGGGGACGCCTGTCGTGAACGATCCGGTCGTGAATGCGGCAGCAGTCGACATGCCCTGGCATGCGGCGGATCTCTCACCGTGGCCCGTCGATGCGGCCATCGTGCGAGTGCGCGGGAGCCTGGCGACGGATTCCGCGCGGATGAGCGGAAACGTGCCACGACGTCAGTACTGGGTCGATGTGCGACTCACGAGCGACGGCTCGATGCGCATCGTCGGAGTCGAACCGATCTACGAAGACTTCTGAAGGAGAAGAACGATGAAACCGGTGTCACGCACACTGTCGCTCGCGGCGCTCGGCCTCGTGCCGCTCTGTGCCGCCGCTCAGCACGCGCCGGGCGCACCGCCGACGCCCGGTGCACCGCCCACGCCCGGTGCACCGCCCACGCCCGGTGTGATGGTGCGCAGCATCGTCGCGCACTGCCCGCCCGGCGAAGAGTCCCCCGATGGCCGCACGGCCCCGCCTGCACCTCAGGTCACGAAGGGCGCGCCGTATTCCGCCGTGGGCAGGAGCGAGACGGTGACGACGCTCGCGGACGGCAATCGCATCGTGCGTGAGCACACCACACGCTACTACCGCGACAGCGAGGGACGCACGCGCATCGAGCACGAGATCACGGGCGTCGGCCCGTTCACCGTCGCCGAGCCGCACACGATCGTCATGATCCACGACCCCGTGGCCGGCAAGCGCTACGTGCTGCATCCGGCGCAGAAGCTCGCGAGCGTGATCCCCGAGGGCGCGACGATCGCGATCGGTCACGGCACGCCTGCCGGTCACGTCACGATGCGCTCGGCGCCCGGAGCAGGGAACGCCGTGATCATGTCGTCGTCGCCGATGGGCGCGGCACCGCCGCCCTGCCCTGCGGGCCCGGCGCAGAGGCCCGCGGAGCCCGTTTCGCTCGGCGAGAAGACGATCGATGGTCTCCTCGTGCAGGGCAGCCGGACCGAGCTCCAGATCCCAGCGGGTGAGATGGGCAACGAGCTGCCGATCACGATCAGCAGCGAGCAGTGGTTCAGTCCGGACCTCGGCGTCGTGGTCGCGAGCACGCACCGCGATCCGCTCGTGGGCGAGACCACGTTCAGGCTGGAGAACATCGTGCGCGAGGAGCCCGATCCTTCGCTCTTCACGATCCCCGCGGATTACGAGCGGCGCGAGATGCCGCCTCCCGAGCGGCGGCGCCTCGAGATCAGGCAGCGTCCGTGAGTGACTCGAGCCCCGGCGGGGTCGGCCCGCCGGTGGCCCAGTCGAGCAGCTCCACGGTGTGGACGACCGGAATGCGCGTGCCCTGAGCGATCTGGTGCATGCAGCCGAGATTGCCCGCGGCCACGACGTCCGGTCGGACACTCTCGATGTTCCGCACCTTGCGCTCGCGAAGCCGGTCCGCGAGCTCCGGCTGAAGCATGTTGTACGTGCCCGCGGAGCCGCAGCACAGGTGACCCTCGGGCACCTCGATCACTTCGAATCCTGCGGCGCGCAGCAGGCCGATCGGATGCTGGTGGATCTTCTGCCCGTGCTGCAGCGAGCATGCCGAGTGATAGGCGACTCGCAGTCCCCGGACGTTCCGGCGTGGCGCGAGGTCACCCGGATCGAGCAGCTCCGTAACGTCGCGCGCGAGCTCGGAAACACGTGCAGCCGGGGCGGCATAGCGCTCGTCCCTGCGGAACAGAAAGCCGTAGTCCTTGAGCATCGTGCCGCAGCCGCTCGCGTTGACCACGATGGCATCGAGGCCGTGTGATGCGAGCTCCCCGTTCCACGCTTCGATGTCGGCGATCGCCTGCGCACGCATGTCCTCCTCGCGACCGAGGTGATGCACGAGCGCTCCGCAGCAGCCCGTGCCGCGCGCGACGATCACTTCGATACCGAGGCGGCCGAGCAGACGGATCGTCGCGTCGTTCACCGAAGGCCGCAGCACCGGCTGAACGCAGCCCGGGAGCAACGCCACGCGGCGCACTGCGCGGCTCGCACGCTCTTCTGCCGGCTTCGCGGCAGCCGGCGTCGGTTCCGTGACGTCACTTCCCGATGCAGGCGGAGTGACTGCCGCGAGATCCAGCATCGTCCGCAGGCGCTGCGGCAGCAGCGATCTCATCGGCCGGGCAAATCGCGCCGCGCGCAACGCGAAGCGGAAGCGCGCCGGATGCGGCAGCACGAACGCGAGGAGCGAGCGCAGCGCGCGCTCGCGCCAGGGCCGTCGATAGGTTCGTTCGATGTGCCGCCGGGCGTGATCGATGAGATGCATGTAGTGCACGCCCGAGGGACACGTCGTCATGCAGGAAAGACACGTGAGGCACCTGTCCAGATGCTTCACGGTGATCGCATCGGCCGGCCGGCCGCGCTCGAGCATGTCCTTGGCGAGATAGATGCGGCCGCGCGGACCGTCGAGCTCGTCACCCGTGAGCAGGTACGTGGGACAGGTCGCCGTGCAGAAACCGCAGTGCACGCACGCACGCAGGATGCGGTCGCACTCCGCGATGTCCGGATCAGCGAGCTGCGCTTGCGTGAAGCGGGTCTGCATGGATCAGGCGTCCGGAAACATGCGGCCGGGATTGAGAACGCCGGCCGGATCGAACTGCGTCTTCACGCGCCGTGAGAGCGCGGCGAGCGGTGCAGACTGCGGCATGAAGACATCCGTGCGCGCGCGGATTTCCTCCGGTGCACGGATCAGCGTGGCGTGACCGCCGGCATTGCCGAGCGCGCCGCGCACCTCTGCCGCACGCGCATCGCGGTCGTCCGGCAGGCGCAGCCAGATGAGTCCGCCGCCCCAGTCGAGAAAGTACTGCGCTTCGGGGATCGAGCTCCGCACGCGCTCGATGACGGCGGCGGATCCGGCAGGCGGCACCGAGAGTCTCCAGACGATGCGCATCGACCCCTGCGGCTCGACGAAAGGCCACACGTCTCGCACGGCCTGCCAGAACGCGTGCGACTGAGTCTGTTCGATCACGGCGAGCGTGCCGGCCGAAGTTACCTGCTCACGGACCCGCGAGAGGCGGAACTCGACCGACGGCGCCACTCCTTCGAACCGTAGCGCGGTGATCGGCGCGCCGCCGACGGCAGAAGGCAGCGGGACGTGAGGCAGCTCGAGTCCCGCGGGAAGATGACACGCGCCAGAGATTTCGGCCGGCGTCTGCAGGACGTCGATCATCAGCCGCACGGCAGCCTGCAGCTCGGGACCGGCAACGAGCAGCGTTCGCTCGACGGGCGCACGCGGCAGCACCTTGAGCGTGATCTCCGTGAGGACCGCGAGCGTGCCGTACGAGCCCGTGAGGAGCTTGGGCAGGTCGTAGCCGGTGACGTTCTTCACCACCTTGCCGCCGGAAACGAAGCGTTCTCCCCTTCCCGACACGGCGACGCAGCCGAGCACGTGATCGCGCACGGCGCCTGCCTTGAACCGTCGTGGACCTGAAAGTCCCGTGCCGAAGCCGCCGCCGTGCGATGCGCGGACGGCGGGATTGCCGAGCAGTGCACCGAGCTCCGGCGGCTCGCACGCAAGACACTGGTTGCGCTCGGCGAGCACGGCCTCGAGATGCTGCAGAGGAGTTCCCGCCTGCACCGTGACCACGAGCTCCTCCGGCTCGTACGAGACGATGCCCGACAGCGCGGTGATGTCCACCATGTGAGCGGCCCGCACGGGACGGCCGAGCGCGCGCTTGCTGCCGCCCGTGACGATCTCGAGGGCCTCCGCGTTGCTCGCGGCTGCCCGGACGACGTCGACGAGCTCACCGGGATTCGATGGAACGAAACGCGCCATGGTGCGCCGATCTTGCAGAAGCCGCGCTGCGGACGCCAGCCGCGACGCGCGGTTCGCCGCGGCGCTTCCCTACGACGCAGCGAACGCAGCGGATCGATGAGGCGGTGACTGCAGGGTGACGGAGCGTCCTTTCACTTCCAGACGCCCGCTCCGCTGGAGCTGCGCGAGCGCCCGGACTACCGTCTCTTCCGCGAGTCCGAGATGGGAACCGATCTCCGCGCGCGTCATCGGCAGGAGCAGGCTCGCGTCCGACACGCGCATGCGCCGCGCGAAGTCCTCGATGAATGCGGCAACCCGCTCGATCGCCGGGAGTCCGGCCCACGGTTTCGCGGCCGAATCGAGCTGACCCGCCGTCTTGCGCAGGAGCCTCTCGAGAAGCGCCGCGGAGCCCGAGACGCGCTGCGGCCACTTGAGCCGGCACACCGTCGTGGAACACGCGGCGGTTGCGGTGAAGGAATGGACTCCGCGCGACCATCCTTCGAGCCCGACCAGCTCTCCCGGCAGGCGGAAGCCTGCGATTCGCTCCGTCCCGTCGGGCATCGTCTCGCGCAGCGTGAGGCACCCTGCAACGACGATGCAGGCCGCCTCGAAGCGCTCGCCCTGCGCGAAGAGCGTGGTGCCACGTTCGAGCCGGGGTTGACGCTGCACGTGAAGTCCAAAGCCCTGCGGCAGCTTCTCTCCCCAGCAGCGACGCACGGACGGACAATCCGCGCAGTCGACGTCGGTTCCGCAGCGGGCGCGGCGTGCGGTTCTCATCGTTCGATACATCGCCCGCGACCTTAAGCCTGCGCGCTGCCCGAGCGGCATAGGTGATTACCGCAGAGACTCGCGGAAGCTCACTATTCGCCTCCGCTTCCGGGTTGACGAATGTCAACCTGTGCATGGCGGCGCACTCCTAGCATTTCCGCACAGAGACCGACATCTGAATGGAGAGCGGACATGAACGGGAAAGCGAAACCAGTCGTCACCGGAGCGCTTGCGCTCGCGCTTGCCGGCGCGGCCGGGACGGCCGCCGGGGCCGACTGGATCGTGCGCGTCGGCGGTCACTACGTCGACCCGAAGTCGAACAATCACGAGGTCGTGAGCGTGGATTCCGGACAGAGCCCTTCGTTCTCGATCACGTATCAGCGCACGCCGCACTGGGGCATCGAGCTGCTCGGCGCCCTCCCGTTCAAGCACGACGTCCGGCTGAAGGCCGACGGATCGCGCGTTGCCGAAGTGAAACATCTGCCCCCCACACTGACGGTGCGCTACGACTTCCTGCCGAACGGCAGCATCCGGCCGTATGCCGGCGCAGGCATCAACGCCACGCTGTTCTTCGACGAGAGCACGCGCGGTGCGCTCGCCGATGCCGATCTCTCCCTCGATACGTCGTTCGGAGCAGCGGCGCAGGCCGGCGTGGACATCGACCTGCGCAACGGCTGGTTCCTGAACCTCGATGCCCGCTGGATCGACATCGATTCCGAGGCGCATCTCTCCGGCAACAGTCTCGGCAAGGTGCACATCGATCCGCTCACCGTCGGCATCGCCTTCGGCTACCGCTTCGGACAGAAATAGGCGCGTCGCGAAGGACCGCACCGGCCGTGCGATTCGCGCGGCCGGCGCGCCGCCTCGTTTCAGAACCGCGGAATGTCCGGAAAGCGGAGCTCGCCGCGATGCACGTGCATGCGGCCGAGCTCGGCGCAACGGTGCAGCACCGGGAACATCTTGCCGGGATTGAGCAGCCCATCGGGATCGAACGCGCACTTGAGCCGTTCCTGGTGCGCGAGATCCGTCTCCGAGAACTGCTCGGGCATGAGATCGCGCTTCTCCACGCCGACGCCGTGCTCGCCCGTGAGCACGCCGCCCACCTGAACACAGAGCCGCAGGATCGCGGCACCGAAGGCCTCCGCGCGCTCGAGCTCACCCGGACGATTCGCGTCGTACAGGATGAGCGGATGGAGATTGCCGTCGCCTGCATGAAAGACGTTCGCGACGCGGAGGCCGAACTCCGCCTCGAGCTCCTTGAGGCGCGCGAGCACCTGAGGTAACGCCCGGCGCGGGATCGTGCCGTCCATGCAGAGATAGTCCGGCGTGATGCGCCCCACTGCCGGAAACGCCGCCTTGCGTCCGGCCCAGAACGCCAGGCGCTCCTGCTCGTCGCGGCTCGCGCGGCAGTACACCGCGCCGCGCTCGCGCGCGAGCGTCATCACCCGCTCGACGAGGTAATCCACTTCCGCGGCAGGACCATCGAGCTCCACGATGAGCAGCGCCTCGACGTCGAGCGGATAACCCACCTTCACGAACGCTTCCGTCGCGTGGATCGCGGGCCGATCCATCATCTCCATGCCGCCCGGAATGATGCCGGCGCCGATGATCGCCGCGACCGTGTCTCCGGCCGCCTCGTTCGAGGTGAAGCCGAGCAGCAGTGCGCGTGCGCCCTCCGGCTTCGGCAGGATGCGCACGGTCACTTCCGTCACGACGCCGAGGAGCCCCTCGGAGCCCGTGAGCACGCCGAGGAGGTCGTACCCTTCCGGATCGAGGTGCTTGCCGCCGAGGCGAATCACCTCACCATCGATGGTCACGAGCTCGACGCCGAGCACGTTGTGCGTCGTGAGGCCGTACTTGAGGCAGTGCACGCCGCCCGAGTTCTCCGCGACGTTGCCGCCGATCGTGCACGCGATCTGGCTCGAAGGATCCGGCGCGTAGTAGAAGCCGCGCTCCGCGACGGCCTGTGAGATCGCGAGGTTCGTGACGCCCGGCTGACAGGTGACCGTGCGGTTGTCGTAGTCGATGTCGAGGATGCGGTTGAGCTTCGAGAGCCCGAGCACGATGCCGTCCGCGAGCGGCAGCGCGCCGCCCGAAAGCGAAGTCCCCGCTCCGCGCGGCACGACCTTGACGCCGAATTCCCGGCACACGCGCAGCACGGCGGCGACCTCCTGCGTCGACGAAGGCAGCACCACGAGCAGCGGCAGCTGCCGGTAGGCGGTGAGCGCGTCCGTCTCGTATGCCCGCCGCGCGTGCTCGTCCGCGATCACTCCGCCGGGCACGACCTCGCGCAGCCGCGCGAGCAGCTCGCCGCGGCGGGCGATCGTCGCCGGGTCCGGTTCGGGCATGCGGATCATGGCCCGTATTCTCGCGCGATCCGGGGCGGGAAATCCTCTTTCACCCGCCCATCCGGTCGGAGCAGAGTCGCCTCCCCGTGCCCTGAACCGGCACCGTTCTCCGCGTGTCAGGCGGCAGTCCCAGCGTTCTCGATCCCGGGCACCTCCGGCCCGTACTCGTTGATCGTCGCGCGACGCAGATCCCGCTTGTAGCGGTACCGGTCGAACGGCGTGGGACTGTGCATCGTGCAGCGGTTGTCCCAGATCACCATGTCGCCGGGGTTCCACTTGTGCGAGTAGACGTACTTGCTCTGCGTCGCGAACTCGTAGAGCTCGTCGAGCAGCGGCCGGCTTTCCTCCTCCGTCCACCCCGTGATGCTCACCGCATGCCAGCCGAAGTAGAGCGCCTTGCGGCCGCTCGCGGACGTGCGCACGAGCGGATGCGACATGCGGGGGTACATCTTCCTCAGCTTCTCGTCGCCGAACTTCACGCCCCTGAGCTCGAGCGCACGGAACATGTCGTGATCCGCCGAGAGGTTCTCGATGCGGTCCTTCATCGACTGCGGCAGATCCTCGTAGACCGCACGCGTGTCGACGTAGTCCGTGTTTCCGCCCTCCGGCGGCACGACGAACGCGAGCAGGAACGACCACTTGGTCGGCAGAGAGTTGAACGGGCTGTCGGTATGGAAGCGCTCGAAGTCCGCGGGATCGGGCGCACCGGGCACCGGCTTCCTGATCTCCCCGTTCGCGTCGAGGTTGCTGATGTCGTACAGCTCAGGCGCGATACGCTTGCCGCCGCCGGCCGGCAGCTCCAGCGGACCGAATGCCCGGGCGAAACGGATGAGATCCTGGTCGTTGAGACTCGCGTTGCGGACGACGCAGACGGCGTACTTCGCCATCGCGTCTTCCACGGCTTGCACCGTTTCCGGGGTAACGGGCGCCGATGTGTCCAGACCGATGATTTCCCCGACGAACAGCGGATGAAGCTGATTGATCTGCATGGTCGTGCCTCTGGTGCCTCGAGCCTCTTCCGACGGTGTCGACCGTCAGCGCCGCCCAACTCTGGAGCAGGGGCAACGGAGGAAATAGTGCTCTCAATTGCCGCCGCCGCCCCGGCAATTGAGACGACTATTTTCGCGCCGCCCACGTGACGCACTCTACCGTGAACAATGGCCGCATTGTCCGCCAGGGGGAGGGGGGAAAGATGACGAGGGGCCTTGAGTGCAGCACCCGTAACCGGTCCGGCAAGACGCTGCCGGCGCTGATCACCGTCTTCGGGGCACTGGGTCTTGCGCAAACCGTTCATGCGCAGGACGGCACGGTGAATACCCCGGATCAGCAGGGCGACGACGCTCTGCAGCTTGCCGAGATCACCGTCACGGGTACGCGCATCGGCGGAGCCGCACCGGTCGGAGCCGCGCTCGTGCAGCTCGGTCAGGCCGAGATCGCGATGACCGGTCTCACGAGCACGGCGGATATTCTCAACTCCGTGCCGTCGATCCTGCGCCTCGGCAGCGGCGACAACTATGCCGGTGGCCAGGCGCAGCAGGGCAACACGCTCACGTCCTTCACTTACGGCAAGTCTCCGAACATCCGTGGCCTCGGTGTCGGGGCGACGCTGAGCCTCGTCAACGGGCATCGCGTTCCCTACGAAGGCGGAAACATGAACGCCTTCGACGGCGACAACTACCCGACCCAGATGATCCAGCGCATCGACGTCGTGCAGGACGGCGGATCGTCGATCTACGGCGCCGACGCGATCGCGGGCACGGTCAACTACGTGCTCCGGGCCCCGGAGGATACGTTCGAGATCCACAGCGGCTGGCGGACCAATGACGGGCAGGACGGCCACTACGTCACGGCCATCGCCGGCCTGAAGTGGGGAGAAGGCAGCAGCTCCGAGGGCGGGTTCATCGCTTCGTATCAGTATTCGTACCAGGACGCCTTCGAGGCGTCCGCGCGTCCCGACCTCTATAACGACGATCTGACGCCGTTCGGCGGACCCGGGCCGTCGCTCTTCGCCGCGCCCGGCAACGTCGTCGTCAACGGGGTCTACTACTCCATTCCGCGGGGACAGGACGGCACGCGCATCACCCTGTCCGACCTCGGCACGACGCCCAACCTCCTCAACACGTGGACGGGCATCGAGGTCATCCCGAAGGTCGATGCCGACCGGTTTGCGCTCAACTTCAGCCAGAAGCTCGGCGAGCGCGTGCGGCTCTTCGCCGACGGGCTCTACGTCAACCGGGACTTCGTGATCCGGGGCCCGAACTCGTCGACGAGCAATCGCGTCCTGAACTTCGGGATGATGCCCGTCATTCCGAACACGAATCCGTACAGCCCGTGCAACCCGAGCCACTACCCGGACGGAGTGGTGACGGGGCCGGCCGAGCTGGTCGCTGCGTGCGAGAGCGGCGGGCTCACCGTGGCGTACAGCAGCGTCTACGACATCGGTCCACCGATGCGGTACGGCACGAGCAAGACGTGGACCTTCGGCGGCGGCTTCGATGTGGCGCTGCCGCGCGACTGGACGCTGACGCTGTCGGCTCATACCGGAACGCACGACGCACCGTCCATCACCACGCAGACCGGCGGTGCGCCGGCTCCGGATTTCGCAACCTTCAACTTCTTCTGCGATCCGACGTCGTTCCAGTGCACCGATCCCGAGACGGCAGCCGCGATCCTCGCGCGCGGAAACTCGCTGTTCAACCGCACGCGCTACGACATGGACGTCTACTCGGTGAACCTGAGCGGCGGTCTCTTCTCGCTGCCCGCCGGCGAAGTGAAGCTGGCCGTGGGCTTCGAGCGGTACGAAGGGTCGCTCCTCAACCAGAACAACTTCGGCGGCAATAACCTCAACCACCGTAAGGTGTCCTCGGTCTACGGCGAGCTCCTGATTCCGGTCGTGAGCCCGGCGTCGGACATCAAGGGCATCTACGAGCTGGAGCTGAACATTTCCGGCCGCTACGACGACTACAGCGATGCCGGCACCACGGACAATCCGCGCATCGGCGTGAACTGGTGGCCGACGTCGGACCTCAAGATCTTCGGCAGCTGGGGCACCTCGTTCCGCGCCCCGGGCATGGCGGACAACGATCCGTTCTCGCAGACCGGCGTCATCCCCGGCTCGGTGTCCGGAGCGCAGATCTCGCCCACGATCTGCCCCGCCTGCCAGGATCCGAGCCTGGCGACCGCGGCGATCTACCAGGCCATCGGCGGCGCGAACCGCGATCTCAAGCCCGAGACTGCTGACACGTACGCCTTCGGCTTCGACTGGACGCCCGACTCTGCGCCCGGCCTGCTCCTCTCGGCCAAGTACTGGTGGATCAGCTACGAGGGCCAGGTCGCCGCGCCAGCGTTCAATGTCGGCACCGTCCCGGCGATCAACCAGCAGCTCTACAACTCGCAGATCATCTACAACCCGGCGCTCTTCCCGGAGCTCGCCGCGAACAACCCGGTCGCGTTCTTCGGCGACTTCCCGACGATCAACTGGAACAATCCGTCGTGCGCGGCGGTCCGCGGGCAGCGGGTGACGACGCAGGAGCTCTTCGACGCGATGATCACCTGCTACAACACCGGCGGAGAAACCGGCGGCCTCTTCGGCCCGCCCACGCCTCCGGAGCGGGTGCTCGCGCTGGTGAGCGGACGCCGCATCAACGCGGGCAAGACAGTCGGCAAGGGCATCGACTTCAACGTCGGCTACCGCTTCGAGAACGGTCTCGGCGTGTGGCACCTCGATGCGGTCGGGAGCTACACGATCAGCTGGAAGGTGTCGCCGATCGTCGGTGCGCCGCTCGTCGAGGAGGTCAACGAGTTCAGCTTCCCCCTGACGTTCCAGGCGCGCGGCCGCGTCGGCTGGCAGCGCAACTACGCCTTCGGCCGTCTGGCGGCCAACGTCTTCGTGAACTACAGGAACTCGTACGAGATCGATCCGCAGCAGCTGCCGGTCGGCGTGGATCCGGCGTACAGGAAGATCGACTCCTACACGACGGCCGATCTGACGCTCTCGTACGATACGGAAGACGCCTTCGGCTCGTGGCTCATGAATAACACTTCGCTCACCCTGAGCGTGCAGAACGTGTTCGACGAGGATCCGCCGCTGGTCGTCAACCAGGCGGGTCTCGCGGGCAGCTCCACGCGCTTCGACCCGACGTACGGCAGTCCGCTCGGTCGGGTCATCCAGGTCCAGCTCAGCAAGAGGTTCTGATGCTGGACACGGCAGCGGCGGGATCCCGGGTTCAGTCGCAGATCAACGAGGAACCGTGGCCGCCGCTCCGCCAGGCGTATCGCGCCGCCTGGGTGCTCGCCATCGTGCAGATGTGCGCCCAGTTCAACAACGGCGTGATGACGCTCCTGGTGGAGCCCGTGAAGCGCGACCTCGCCCTCACGGACCTGCAGATGAGCTATCTGCTGGGGTTCTCGGTCGCGCTGTTCCACGTCCTCGTCGGAGTTCCGGGTGCGATACTCGTAGACCGCTATAACCGGAAGTGGCTGATGACCATCTCCGTCGGAGTATGGAGCGCAGCCACTTCCGCGTGCGGTCTGGCGCACAGCTACTGGCAGTTCTTCGCCGCGCGCGTCGGGATCGGTGTCGGCGAGTCGATCAGTGGGCCTCTCGCCTACTCGATGCTCGCCGACTACTTCCCTCCTTCGAAGCTGCCGCGCGGGATCGCGATCTACAACGTGGGGTTCCAGGGCGGAACCGCGCTCTCGCTTCTGCTGGGCGCGCTGATGATCTACGTCTTCAGCAGTCTGCCCACGATCGAGGTGCCGCTGCTCGGAGAGCTCCGTGACTGGCAGATCGTGTTCATCCTCACGGGGCTGCTGGGTCTGCCGATTCTCATGCTCGTTGCGGGCATCGCGGAGCCCAGGCGCCGCGGCCTGGGTCCCGCGATGACGACCTCGGGCGGTCCGAACCTGATCGACGTGCTCGCCTACCTCGTGCGGAACTGGCGGGTGTACGGTCCGATCTTCCTCGGACTGTCGCTGACCTCGATGCACATGTTCGGCGTCGCGGCCTGGAGCGGCGCGTTCTTCAGCCGCACGTACGGCTGGAATCCCGCGACCATCGGCCTCTACTCCGGGCTGCTCAATCTCGCTCTGGCGCTCCCGTCGCTCGCGGCGGCGGTCTGGGTCAACGACCTGTTCCACAAGCGCGGCCACGCGGACACGAACATGCGCGTGCTCGCGATCGGCTTCAGCGCCGCCGCACCGTTCATGATCCTGGGGCCCCTGATGCCGTCTCCCTGGCTGGCCCTGGCGATGAGCGGAATCGGCTCGGCGCTCATGCTGCTCGCGGCTCCCTCGCTCAATGCGGCGCTGCAGATCGTCACACCGAATCGGATGCGGGGGCAGATGACGGCGCTCTACATGTTCGTGATGTTCGCGGTGGGCGGCGGTTTCGGGCCGACCTTCTTCGCCCTGCTGACACAGCACCTGTGGGGCGACGAGGCGCTGCTCAACTACACCTTCGCGACCTCCGGAGCCGTGCTGTTCCCGGCAGCCGCGCTGCTCTACTGGTACGGTGTGAAACCCTACCGGGAACGCATTCTCGAAATGCGCGCCGCCGGCGCACCCGTCTGACGGTTCAGGCGGGATACGCCGGCGGCGGTTCTTCAGTGTCCGCCGCTGCAGGCGCGGCGGAATTCAGGTGGTTGATTGGAAATCAGGGCAGCGCCGACTCGATCATGTCGGCGACTTCCTTCGGCGCGACGTACTGGAGATCGTGCGTGTACGGCATCTCCTCGACGCGCCAGCCGGGCCGCTTGCGCAGCTTCTCCGCAAACTTCGTGAATACGACGTTGTCGTAGCCCGTGGCGAGCACGTAGGTCTTCTTCGGGATGCGCTCGCGCGCGCCCGTCAGACGCGCCTTCTCCGTGAAGCAGTAGACCGACTGCGGCAGCCGCATGGCTTCGTAGGCCTCACGCTCCTCGGGGCTCAGATGCGCATTGAATCCCACGGCCGTGGCGCGCGGCGGAGGCACGAGGTAGCCGTCCGGCTCCGAAGGCTTGTGCGGCTCGGGAACGAGATCGTTCAGCGCCTCCCCGTCCTCGGGATAGAACGCATCCATGAACATGATCGACTGGATGACGCCGTCGGGCAGCAGCTCGGGCGCCACGGAGATGGGCATGCCGCCGTAGGAATGGCCGACGAGCAGGACGTTCTTCAGCCGCTCGTACTTGATGAGATTGGCCACATCCTGCGCGTGCATGGAGAGATTGACGGCAGGGCTCGAAAGGTGCGCGCGTTCTCCGAGTCCGGTCAGCGTCGGCGTGAACACCTCGTGACCCCGTTCGATCAGATAGTTCGCCACGCGTCGCCAGCGCGCTCCGCCCACCCAGGCGCCGTGTACGATCACGATCGTTCCGCGCTTTCGCGTCATTCCTTATCTCCGTTTTCGGGCGTTATCAGAGGGATCGGGGCAGTCTGACCCCATCGCAACGGTGAAAATAGTGCAGCGAATTCCGCGTGCGAATTGCGACTTCCACGCCGGCGGGGCATGCTTGGCGCGTTCCGTTCTCTGATCCCGCGAGACTTCCGGTGAGCGATCGAATCCGATACTGCGCCTACTGCGGAAGCTCTCTCGCCGGAGAGTCATCCGGAGGCCGCGCGGACGGTGTCGTCCGATGCGCGAGCTGCGGCACCGCCGTCGCCCGGTCACGGTTCTACGACGGGCCCGCGGTGCTCGTTCTCGTCGCCGTGTTCGCCGAGGACCGCATTCTTCTGCACCGGCGCGGGCTGCCGCCCTATCAGGGTCAGTGGGCGCCGCCAGGGGGCTTCGTGGAACGCGGAGAATCTCTGGAAGCGGCGGCGATCCGTGAAGTGTGGGAGGAAGCGCGCGTCAGCCTCGAGCCCAGTCAACTCATTCCGTGCGCGGCGATCAGCCTGCCGGAGCTGAACCAGATCCATCAGGGATTCATCGCACGTCTGCCGGCGGTGGTACCGGCCCGCGCGTCGCCTCCGGAATCGCTCGAGGTCGGCTGGTTCACCGAAAGCGAGTGCCGCGAGATCGACAACTGGGCGCCGGCGGCGTGCATCGACACGGCGATTCAGTTCGAGTTCTTCCGCGCGCGCACCTTCGGCTTCATCCAGCAGAACGACGAGTTCCTGCGCATCATCGGCGCCGACGGCCTGAGATACGTGCGGGGCGGAAGCTCCGCCGCTCAGCTCTCCGGCAGCGGCACGAAGGAACCGAACTTCCGCGCAAAGTAGAGCAGAGGTTCGCCCTCGCGGGGACGCGCCGCTTCCACCAGACCGACCACGATGGCGTGGTCGCCGCTGGCGAAGATCTCGTGGGTCCGGCACTCGACCTGCACGAGCGCATCCGCGATGAGCGGCACGCGCAGCACCTGGCCCCGATCGAATCGCGTGTTCGCGTTCTTGTCCACGCCCTTCGTGGCGAATCGTCGCGCGATTTCCGTCTGGTGGACGGTGAGGAGACTCACGCCGAACGCCTCGCTCGTGGTGAGCGCCGGATAGCAGCTGGCATCGTGCTGGATGGCGAACATCACCAGCGGCGGATCGAAGGACAGGGTGACGAACGACGAAACCGTGAGGCCCACCACCCTGTCGCTCGCACCGTCGAACGCCGTGACGATGGAAACCGCGCCGGCTGCGGACCGTCCGATGTGCCTGTAGACCTCTCCGCTGACTGGCAAACCCGTCTCCGGATGTGATGACTGCCGGGAAGTATGTGGGGCGGCGTCCGGACAAAATAGTGTCGTAGATGCGCGCCGGTCCGACGGGGTACGTCCCCTGGAAATGCTTGTACTATATTCGCCCGCGCCTCTGCCGTTAGAGTCCGCGAATGCATCGTCCTGCCCCAGCGGTACCGGATTTCGGATGAGCACCGAGCAGAGGCTCGTCATCGGGCAGACCGCCGATGCCGGCGCGGCAGCCACCCCTTCGGTCGACGACCATCCGCTGCTCTCGCGCCGCTACAAGACCTGGCTCGTCTTCGTACTGCTCGTCGCCAGCACCTTCAACTTCGCGGACCGCGCGATCGTCTCCGTGCTGGCCCAGCCCATCAAGGAAGACCTGGGGCTCACGGACACACACCTCGGAATGCTCCAGGGCGTGGGATTCGCGATCCTGTACTCGATCCTGGGCGTTCCCCTCGGCTGGCTCGCAGAGCGCATCAGCCGCAAGGGGCTGATCGCCGCATGCTTCGCCGCCTGGTCGTTCATGACGGCGGCCTGCGGCATGGCCACCAGCTTCATCACATTGCTGCTGGCCCGTGTCGGCGTGGGAATCGGTGAAGCGGGATTCCAGCCTGCGAGCGCGTCACTGCTCGCCGACCACTTCAAGGCGAACCGCCGCGCCTCCGTGCTCGCGATCGTGATGCTCGGATCGCCGATCGGTTTCCTTCTCGGTCAGTCGGTGGGCGGATGGGTCGCGGCGGAATGGAACTGGCGGGTCGCGTTCTACGCGCTCGGAGTGCCCGGCATCATCGCTGCGGCGATCGTCTGGTTCACACTGCGTGAGCCTCCCCGAGGGCTCGCCGAAGGTTCCGTCAGCAAGGCGAAGCCGCCGCGCCTGCTCGAGGTCATCCGGCACCTGTGGTCGATGCAGACCTTCCGACATCTCCTGTTCGGTTCCACGATCGCCGGCTTCGCGCTCAATGCTGTCGCCCATTTCGTCCTGCCCTTCTATCTGCGGGGCTTCGGGCTGTCGATCGCGCTCGTGGGTGCGCTGTTCGGCATGGTGGCCTTCACGTCGAACGGCATCGGCATGCTGCTGGGAGGCTTCGGCTTCGACCGGCTCTCGCGGCGCGATCCGCGCTGGTCACTCTGGGGACCCGCGGTCATGCTCGTCCTTGCGGTGCCGCTCTACTGTGGCGCCTTCGCGACCCGGAATCCCTGGACCTCCATGGCTTTCATCTGGTTCGCGAATCTCGTGCTCATCTCCTACTTCGCGCCCACTGCGGCGACGATGCAGAACATCGTCGGCCCGAGAATGCGCGCCACGACGGCCGCGCTGACGGCCGTCGTGGCCGGCATCTTCGGTGCGGGACTCGGCCCGACGCTGCTCGGGATCGCGAGCGACTGGTTCGCCACGCGGGCGTTCGAGCTCGGCGACTTCATCGCGAGCTGTCCGGGAGGGCGCGCGCCGCCGGGAGCCGGAGAAGCGCTGGATGGCGCGTGTCGTGCCGCGTCGACGGAAGGTCTGCGGCACGCCCTGATTGCCGTGCAGGTCTTCTTCGTATGGGCGGCGGCTCACTATGTGCTGGCGGCACGGACGCTGAGACAGCACCTGTTCGTACCGTCCGCCCCTCCTGCCACTCAGGGAGCGTGAGTCGAGGGAGAGAGTCGCGCAGGCGGGATCAGATGGGCCGGCGGAGGCTCATCTCCAGCATGAGCGCGGAGGACTCCGCCTTGGCCCACTCGAGCGCCGAAGCATCGCCCACGGGCACCCGATCGAGCAGCCGGCGGATGAGCCTGAAGTAGCTCTCCTGCGCGCTCGCCGGCAGCGTCAGCGCGAGCGACTGACGGAACCGCGCCTCGTATGCCACGAGGCATCGCGAGAAGAGATCGATGATCGGGCTGTTGGCCGCGCGGGACACACACTGCACGAGACTCAGGAGATCGTAGCGGTCGAACGGATCGCGTGACTCCACGCGCGCGAGCGCGGCCTCGAGCGCCCGCCGCTCGTCGGCGTCCGCACGGATGACCGCGAGCGCCGGGACGAAGCAGTTGATCTGGAAAAGGATGGTGCCCGCCGTCCAGGGATCCATCTTTTCCGCGATGAGATAGGCGAGCATCAGCCGGATGGCGCCTGAGGCACGCAGGCCTCGAACGATGAGCCCGTTCCCGCGGCCGCGGCGGCATTCCACGAGCCCGCTGTCCTGGAGCAGACGCACGGCCTGTCGCAGCGTCAGCCGGCTGACGCGGAAGCGCTCGCAGAGTTCCCACTCCGATCCGAGTCGCATGCCTGCCCTGCCGCTGCTCGCGATCTCGGCCGCGAGCGTGCGCGCAATCGATGCGGCGAGCGTTTCGCCCGCGGCCTGCAGGCGCGACGCGGCGATCGCCACCGGAACCGACGGCGGCCGCTCGACGAGATGCTCGGCGAGCTCGCGGTGCGCCTGCGCTGCGGCGGCGACTGCCGCATCGGCATCGCCCCTGCGGAGCGCTTCGACCATCGCGCTCTCGACCGAAGCCCGCGGGAAAGCGCCCGATGGCTGCGCCGGATCCGAACGCGCGAAATCGAGCGTGAGATCGTTGAGACATTCGACGAAGAGCTGCAGCACGGGCTCGGCGGCGAGCCTGGCGATTTCCGTGCGCACCGCGAGCATGCCGGCCAGATCGCCCGCTCTGCCCGCGGCCTCGAGACGCAGGGCGGCGGTGTCGACGCGATTTGCCGCCGCGAGCCGTGCGGCCATGAGATCGACCGCCTCGCGGGCATCGAGGAGTTGATGGAGTCTGAGGCCGGCGGCGCGGAAGTAATCCGCGAGCTGCCTGCCGATCGTTTCCGGCCTCGGCCTCGTGAGCACGAAGCCCCCGCACGGACCCGGTCTCAGTCTCCCGAGTCCGCGCCTCTCCAGAAGGCCGAGTGCTTCCCGTGCGACCGACCGGCCCACGCGATAACGCTGACACAGCTCGCGAACGGAGCCGAGGGAGCCGCCGGGAGGAAGATTGCGCGCGGCGATGTCGTCCTCAATACGGCGCGCCAGCTCCTCAGCGAGCCGCGATGCCGTCTCCCCTTCACTCGCGGAGGTTATGTAGATACGTTCCGCCGCGTCCACACCGCTTCTATACCCCAACTGCGGAGCGAAAAAAAAGCGCCCCTCGGAGGAACACCCGGGGCGCGGCTCCCGCCCGCCGCCGCCTGTAAGGGAAAGCCCTCAATTCTGGCCACTATTTTCGCCGCGGGTCCGTGACCCAGAATCGATCCGGAGACAACGCCAGGGCGAGGACGGGAGGCACAGGGTGACGAGCGCAGCGGCAGAGAAGAGCTCAGAGCTCACTCACGTGAATTCCTTCATCCGCTATTCCGGCCGGGATGCGGAAGGAGGATTCATCAGGGCCAACGGCGATTACTCGTTCAGCATGGAGGATCACCCGGCGATCGTGCGCAACGCGCGGCTCGAGAAGATCGACTTCGCGACGCACGGATTCACCCTGGTGAAACACAGGACGGAGGCCAACTTCGACGACCCGGCCGACATCGAGCGCCGCTACTACCCCGAAGCGTGCCGGATCGTGAAGGAGTTGACGGGTGCGTCGGAAGTGTTCGCCTTTCTCGGCATCCGCCGTGGCGGCGAGTCGAACGCCGGCGGCGGGCCTGCACTGAGCGCACACGTCGACTTCAACGAGGCCGCGCTGCGCGGCTGGGTTGCGCGGCTCGCGCCGGACCGCGCGGAGACTCTGCTCAGGAAGCGCCTCGTCAACATCAATCTGTGGCGCCCGCTGCGTCCCGTCGAGAACTACCCGCTCGCGGTGTGCGACGCACGCAGCGTGGACAAGAGTGATTTCATGACCGTGCGCTTCGGAGAGGGCGGCCAGACGGCGTCGCTCGCGGAAACCGCCGGCGGCCTCAACGTCGCGTTCAATCCGAAGCACCGCTGGTATTACTACCCGAACATGCAGCCGGACGAGATTCTCGTGTTCAGGCTGTTCGATACCGGCGATCCGGAATGGCACATGACCGCGCACACTGCGTTCGAGGATCCGACGTCGCGGCCCGGATCGCCGCCGCGCGAGAGCTTCGAGCTGCGCACGGTAGCGATCTTCGACTGAGGCTGCATCGACATGAAACGCACATTCGCCGCGCTCGTCGAGCGCTCGTCGAGCTGGGAGCCGGGCAAGCCGCCGCAGGAGCAGTCCGGCTTCGACCAGCACGCGAAGTACATGGGCAGCCTCGAGGCTGAAGGATTCATCGTCTTCGCCGGTCTCATGCCGAAGAGCGGCGACGTCCTGTTCATCTTCGAGGCGGAGAGCGAGAACGAGATCCGTCAGCGTCTCAGCCAGGACCCGTGGCAGAAGGACGGACACGTGCGCCTCGTTCGCGTCGAGGAAATCGCGATTCGCACCGCCGCGCTGCAGCCGACAGGACCCGGCGCGGCCCCTTCCTCCAGATAAGGACCGCTAGCCGGAGCCCACGACATGAAGGTATTCGTCTTCGACTGGCTCGCCTACTCCGAGAACGTCGACAAGTTCCGTGTGAACGGCGAGATGCCGCGCCTCGGCAGGAAGCACTTCAATCCGCAGGCCGCGGTCGATACGTACGCGAACCATCTCCAGGCATGGACGGAGCTCGAGCGCGAGGGCTTCGACGGCATCGCCATCAACGAGCATCACGGCACGCCGTTCGGGCTCGGCAACTCGCCGAACCTGGTCGCGGCCGCGATCTCGCAGATCACGCAGAAGCTGAAGATCCTGATCTACGCCAACCTGCTGCCGCTTCACGAGCCGCTGCGGCTCGCCGAAGAGATCGCGATGCTCGACTGCCTGTCGAACGGGCGTCTGATCTGTGGCGTCGCCCGCGGTGCGCCGCGCGAGTACAGGATCTTCAACATCCCCATGTCCGAGTCCCGCGGCCGCTTCGAGGAATGCTTCGAAGTGATGCGCCGGGCGTGGACGGAGGACAGCTTCTCGTTCGAAGGCCGGTACTACTCGTATCAGGACGTGTCGATCTGGCCGCGGCCCGTGCAGCAGCCGTACCCGCCCGTGTGGGTACCGGCGACCGGCTCGCGCGAAACCATCGAGTGGGCGGCCGCGAACGACGCCGCCATCACTCCGGGCGTGTTCCCCGGTCCGATGCGTGAGGACACGATCCGCTACTACTCGCAGTGCCTGGCGCGTCACGGGCGGAAGATCACGCCCGATCGCCTGAGCGTGATGATCGAGTGCTACGTGGCGGACTCGAAGGAGCAGGCCGTCAAGGAGTACGGGCCCTATCTGATGTACCTCTTCAACACCCTGCTCGCCTATGACCAGGTGACGCAGAACGAGGTGCACAAGAAGGGTTACTACAGCCCGACGGCCTTCCAGCACCTGCGCCAGGGCATGAAAGGAACGCTCGCCGAGGACGCGACCGTCTTCAACAAGTGGACCATGGAGACGGTGCGCGCGGCGGCCGAGAACATGCCCATCGGCACGGCCGACGAGGTGGTCGAGCGGATCATCGCGGAGTGCAACGAGGCGGGAGCCAACAACGTTCTGCTCGTGTGCAACCGCGGCGACATGCCGAAGGACATGTTCGTCAACCAGATCCGCCGCATCGGACGCGAGGTTCTGCCCAGGCTCCAGGCGCACAACGTCACCACTGTGCCGTTCGCGGACGAAGCCGCGGTTGCCTGAGCGAAAACCGTAAGAATCCCGCCTGAGAAGACGCGGGGCCCGGCTCCCGGGCCCCGGCATGTCTGGCGTCTGCGCGCACGGCGCTAGAATTACTCGAGAGGCCGCTCCCGGATGCGGGATCTGCCGTCCTTCAGCCAGGAGGTGCAGAAGAATGCGAACGCTGCCTCTCCTCTCCGTGATGACCATGCTGTGCATCGCAACAGCCGGCGGTGCTGCTGAAGCCGCGGAAAGAACCGGCGCACCGCAGTCTGAGACCGAGGTACAGGTTCCAGCAGGCGTCTACACGCCACCGAAGGCCATCAAACTCCACCGCGCGATGGATATCCCATTCAGGGAAATCATTCGGGGCCGGGAGGGATGGGTGCAGTTCAACATGATGATCGACCCCGACGGCAGGCCCTACGAGATCGCGATCGTCGATTCGAGCGGAAGCGAAGAGTACGAGAAGGTGGCTCTCGAAGCGATAGAAAGGACCAGATGGGAGCCGGCAACCTTCGACGGGAAACCGATCCATTCGGCTTACGCCGTCAAATTCAGGTTCGAGGTTTCCGGCCAGCGCGGAGCGCGCCGCGAATTCTCGACGGCGTATCGCCGGATGTTGAAGGCGGTGGAAGCCGGCGATCGCCAGCGGGCGGATGAGTGGTTGGCGAAGCTGGAGCCGTTCACCCTCTACGAAGCAGCTTTCAGGAACTTCGCGCGGTACGCCTACTACCGCAAGTGGGGCACGGAGGAGGAGCAGCGCGATGCGCTGCTGGCGGCAATCGCGCACGAAACCGGCCCGACGTACCTGGACAGGAAGACTTTCATCGACGCGTACTCCGCTGCGATGGGCTACGAGCTGAAAGCATCGCGATACGGCAGGGCGCTCGAGATGTGGGAGCACCTGCAGAAGCTGGGCGCCGAGAAGGTTATCGAGCAGTGGCAGCCTCTCATGGACCAGGTCATCGCGCTGCGCGAGAGCAATCAGCCCGTCTTCCAGACGGAGCGGATCACGAAGGGCACATCATGGTATGGGACTCTCTTCCGGAACCGCTTCACGATCCAGGTCGAGAGTGGCCGCGTCGCGGAGATCAAACTGCGCTGCGAGACGAAATACCTGCTCTTTCCGTTCGAGCCCGACATCGAATACCGGGTCGGAGGCGCGAATGAGTCCTGCAACATCGAGGTCGTCGGAGATCCGGAGACGACGTTCAAGCTGATCCACCTCTGACACTCCGCCGCGCTGCTCGCGCACGCGCGCGATTCCATCTGTCCGGCGGGCGGAGTGTCCGCGCGGACACGTGCCGAGCGGACAGTCGGACACGAGCGGACACCGACGCGTCCGCGCACTCGCTCATCCGAGCGAGCGCACCACACGCGTAAGCCACTGAATCACAAAGAGAAGATCGCGTGGACCGGAAGCGCGCGGCCGCTGGCACGCGCCCTGCAATCTGCCTCTCGAGCGATCACACGAGTGAATTCACCTTCACCGGATTCGAGAGGAGCACGACCATGTTCACGAACCTGATCACCCGCACTGTCCTCGAGCGCACCGTCTGCGTTTTCCTGGCCAGCTGCATCGTCAGCGCGACGCTCGCCGTCGGTTCCATCGGTGGTGTGCAGGCGTTCGAGCGCAACGCTCTCGCGCAGCTCGCAATGCAGGAGATCCGGCACGGATGATCGACGATGCGCCGGGCGGAATCCGATCCTCGCACCGACCCTGCCGGCATGGGCGAATGCCGATCGCGGGATCGGATACCGGACGCGTCATTCGTCGTCCGGCACCGCGTCGAATGCCACGGTCGTACGCGGCTCCGGGCCATGGATCGGAACGGTGCCGTGCCACATGTACGACGGGAACATCACGAGCCGCCCGGCACGCGGCTGTACGACGCGCTCGGGTGTCGCGCCCGGCACCGGGAAGCGCGTCTCGCCGAACTTGATCCAGCCGGAGCGCAGCGTGTCGTCGCGCACTTCCTGCGGCACGGACACGTAGTACGCCGAGCTGATCCACCCTTCCGGATGCACGTGATTCACGTGAAAGCCTTCGCGGCGGAGCTGCACGGACCAGCAGCCGACGAAGCGGGCCTTGCCGCGATTGCGCGACTTGAGCGGATGCGAGGGATCGGTGCCGACCCGCTCCATGTAGGTTGCGATCGGTCCGGCGAAGGCCTGCAGCAACGCCTGGATCACCGGATCCGGCTCGGCGATCAGGCTGCGCGCGGTCTGGCTGCCGTAACGCAGGCTCTGATCCAGCGGATGCACGTTGAACCGGTGGCGCTCGGTGAGCGTGCGCAGCAGCGCCCGGTTCAGCTCCTCCATCGATGACCAGCCCGGCGGCGGCTCGAGATCGTAGACCTG
Organism: Pseudomonadota bacterium; assembly: GCA_003242685.1. Lineage (GTDB taxonomy): Bacteria > Pseudomonadota > Gammaproteobacteria > Steroidobacterales > Steroidobacteraceae > ZC4RG24. Next base: position 34,952 of record QGVD01000020.1, read on the forward strand.
CACCAGGCGGTCGTAGTCATAGAGCTCGCGGTAGAGATCGAGTCCGAGCAGGCGCGCCGAAGTCGCCTCGTAGGCGATCCAGCGCTGCTCGTTCGGTTGTCGCATCCGCTGCCTGCGTACGAAAGGCATCGCATCCTCTGCCTTCCCACGCGCGAGAAGGATGACGACGAGCCCTTCGATCACTTCCGGGTGATCGGGCAGCGCGGCGGCGGCCTCGAGCGCCTCGGTTTCCGCCTCCCTGAGCCGCCCGCTCTCGTGCAGCACGCTCGCGAGCGACGAACGGAACTCCGGCGCGGGCCCGAAACGCGCGATCAGGTCGCGCAGCAGCGCTTCGGAAGACTGCAGATCTCCCGCCCGCCGCAGCACGTCCGCGAGCAGCATCTGCAGACGCGCGTTGTCGCGCGAGGCGGCAGCCGCGGCGACGATGTCGCGCGCGAAGGCCGGGTCGCCGCGCATGTAGCGCAACCGCGCGAGATTGAGCTGCGCTTCGCAGTCGGACGGATCCAGCGCGACGGCCTCGGCGAATGCGGCTTCCGCTTCATCGAGCCGGTAGAGCTGCAGGAGCGCACGGCCGCGATTGAATGCGAGCTCCCGTCCTCGCAGCCCGCCGGCAGCGGCGCGGTCGAGCGCGGCGAGCGCTTCCTCCGCGCGTTCCATCTGCGAGAGCAGCGCGCCGAGATTGTGATGGGCGAGCAGATAGCCGGGCTCGGCCGTGAGCGCCTGACGGTAGGCTGTCTCGGCTTCAGGCAGTCTCTGCTGGTCGCGCAGCACGCCGCCGAGCACCGTCCACGACGCCGCGTCGCGCGGGTTGTCCCGCACGAGCGTGCTGCATTCGGCCTCAGCCTCGGTGAGGCGCCCGAGGTCGTGCAGCGTCAGAGCGAGTCCGAAGCGCGACGGACGATGACGCACATCCCGCGCCAGCGCCTCGCGATAGACGGTCTCCGCTTCCTGCAGGCGCCCGAGCCGCCGCAGGAGATTGCCGAGATTGGCACGGAACTCCGCGCGGTCCGGAGCGAGCGCGATGCTCTCGCGCATGAGCCGCTCGCCGCCGGCGAGATCGCCCGCCTCCTTGCGGATGAGCCCCAGAAGATGCACGGCCGCGCCGTCGCGCGGGGCGCCTGCGAGAGCATTGCGACAGACGGCCTCCGCTTCGCCGAGCCTCCCCTGCTGCAGCAGCGTGTAGGCCGTTGCGACGAGTCTCGGATCGGCTGTGGCAAGGGACGCCTGCATGGGCCGATTCTCTCACGCCTGCCGCACGCGGCAACGTGCCCCGCCCCTGGGTCTTGAAAAATCCCGGCCAGGGCCTGAAAAGAGCGCCCCCGGAACGAAGTGAACCTGGGAGGCGTGAATGCGGGAAATCCGAATTCCGGTGGTCCGATCGCCGGCATACGTTGCATCTCTTGCGCTCGCGCGCAGTGAGTTTCCGAGTCGAACGCCCCTGCTGGCCCGCTGGCTGGCGTTCCTGCTCCTTGCGATCTGCGTGGCGCTCCCGGCCTGCGCGACGCAGCGGCCGCCGACCGTCGTGGCACTACCGAACGGCTACTACCTGCAGCGGGACAAGGCGAAGCAGCCGGCGCTCGTCAGGCGCGGCGGCTCGGTCGTGCTCAAGGGTCCCATCGCCGCATACGCGGTCCACGGCGATCTGGTCGTCGGATGCGTCTCAGACTGGAAGCCGGAAGGCGCCGCCTATCCGAGTCAGATCGCTTTCCCGGGCTCGCCCGATGCCCGCTACTTCGTGTTCGAGACCAGAACCGGACGCCTCGAGAAGGATCTCGACGAGGCCGCATGGAAGGCGGAGCTCAAGGAGCGCGGAGTGCCGGAGTCCATCAGGATCGTGGCGCCCTTCCTTCCCGACTAGAGCCCCGCCGCGCATTCCGCCGGACGGCGGCGCACGTGGAGTGGGAGCGCCTCGGGCGCTCCCGCTCAGTCGCGCAGGCTGCCGAAAGAGTAGCGCACGCCGATTGTCAGCGTACGCGGGGCGCCGGACAGATAGAGATTCTGTGCGTCGGGGTCGTAGTTTCCGTTCAAGCCGTCGAAGCTGCTCGAAGCCATCTCGGCGTAGCGTTCGTCCGTCACGTTCATGAGCTTCGCCCAGAAGGTCCAGCCGTCGCGGATGAAGCTTGCCCGCAGATTGAGGAGATCGTGCCCCGCATAGCGCACGGTGTTGGCATCGTTCATCCAGTAGCTGCCGAGGTGCACCCACTCGAGCGCGACGCGCGCACCGGCAAGGCGCGGCGGCGAGTAGGCAAGCTCGACGTTTGCGATCGTGCGCGGCGCCGCGCGCATGTCGCGACCCGAGTGATCCACCGTGGGGCTCAAGCGGTACTCGCGGTACTCGTGCCGCGCGTACGCAGCGGCCGCTGAAGCCGACCATCCGCCGCCGAGCTGCGCATCGACGGCAAGCTCCAGTCCTTCGTGCCGGGTGCGGCCCGCATTGCGCGGCTCCGAGAGTCCGGGGCGGATCGTGTAGCTCACCACCTCGTCTTCGCCCTCGAGACGATAGACGTTCGCGTCGAGGAACACGCGCTGTCCCCAGAGACGCCGGCGGATTCCCAGATCGAAGCTCGTGTAGACCGCCTCCGCGAGATCCGGGGTCTCGAGCCGTCCATAGAGCGCGCTCACTTCCGGCGGTGCGAAGCCTTGTCCCACACTCGCATAGAAGCTCGTCGCCGGCGATGACGTGTAGACCACGCCTGCCCTGAAGCTCAGATGCCGGTACTCGCGCGTCTCGCTCGGCGCACCGCTCGTCGGCCCCGGCGCATTTCGGTTCCGATAGTCGTAACGCATCACGTCGTAACGCGCGCCGAGCGATAGGCGTGCGTTCGCGAATGGCGTCAGCTCGAGTTCCGCATAGGCGGCCGGATTGAGGAGCTCGACGTCGTAGTTGCGCCGGTTACCGGCTTCCGTGTACGCGAGGTAGCGCCGGCTCGCGGGATCGCGCACGATGGTGAGATTGTCCTCCGTGAAGCGATTGTCCGTGAAGTCGAGATAGATGCCGCCGACGATGCGCCCCTGCGCCCAGGGAAGATCCTGGACGTGATGCACGTCGAAGCCCACCGAGGAGAAGTCGCTGTCGTTGCGCCTCGCGGCGGATCGGGTCGGATCGGCGGTGTCGAAGACGAGATAATCGGGAAGCTGCTCGGTGCTGTTGTGGCGCAGGAAAAGGCTGAACCGGGAAACGCTCCGGTCGCTCCACCTGCCCTCGAGGCGACCGAGATAGCGGCTTGCGTCCACCTCACGGTACGTGAAGGTGTGATAGCTGTATCCGGGCCGCGATCGGAAATCCGACTCCCTGAGCGTGCCGGGCATGTCGGTGCGCAGATGGCTGTGCGTGAGTGTCTGCACCCACTCGACGCGATCACTCACCCGGTAGTCTCCCCGCAGCGTCACGCTCTGTTTCTCTCCGGCTGCGTGATCCTGCCAGCCGCCGCGGCGGATCGAGGCATAACCCGAGGCGCGCAGCGCGAGATTGCCGATCGATCCCTCGACCGCGAAATCGCTGCGGCCATAACCCTGATCACTACCGCTGACCGCAAGCTCCGCGCCGCCGCCCGCGAAGCCCGGCGCTCGGGTCAGCACGTTTACAGTGCCCCCGATCGAGTTGCTGCCATAAAGTGAAGAAGCCGGCCCCCGGATGACCTCGATCTCGCCTGCGCCGTCCAGGTTCACCTCGTAGAGCGCGTTGTGATTGAAGAGCCCGAGCGGCCGCAGCGGGATGCCGTCCTCGAGGTAGAGATAGTAGGCGTTGGTCGAGAGCGGCATGCGGATGCTCATCGCATGCTGCTCGTTGCCCATGTCGTTCATGTACACGCCGGGCGCCCTGTTCAGCACCTCGCCGGTGAAGCTCGCCTCGAGCGCGCGGATGCACTCGCCGTCGAGCTTCGTGAGCGCCAGGGGCGCGCGCGTGAGCGGAGTCGCCGTACGCGAGGCGCTCACGACGATCTCCTCGGGCGGCGGCTCCGGCGGTGAGGGAGAGGCCACCGCCGGAAGCACCGCCGCCGAGACCGCCAGAACCCCGCAACGTCGGACGATCTTCACGACCGCGCCGCTCTTCTCAGTGGCCGCCCCGAGATGAATGACCCGATGCGGATGATCCGCTGCGCTGTCTGCGCCGCAGCTCCGCAGGATCGAAGCCCTTGAAGGCCGCGATCTCGTGCAGACCATGCGGCTTCTTCAGCGACTCGCTCATGTAGAAGTCCGGCTCGTAGGCGACGTCCTTCCACACGTACCAGTCGGGCTTCTCGATCTCCTCGTACTCGATGACCAGCATCGAGCCGCCGTGGTCCTTGCCGGCGTTGGTGGTGTGATGCTCGATGTGGTCGTGCGTGACCCAGATGCCGGGATTGTTCATCCGGATGATGACGTCGTAGCGCTCGCCCGGCTGCATCGCGAGCACGTCGACGGGCAGCGGTTTCTCGAGCGGCAGACCGTCCTTGTGCGTGACCAGTGCGTCGTGGCCATGCGGATGGAAGGACACGGGAATGGTCGCCGCATACAGCCGCAGCCTCAGCACGTCGCCCTTCCTGACGCGCAGGGGCTGATTCATCGGGAAGGACTTGCCGTTGATCGAGAAGTAATCGAGCACTTCTCCGGGATGTCCTCCGGTGCCGTACGTGCCGGCGGACGCCGAGCTCCATCCGGAGAACATGGCGATCGCGTCCTTCGTCACCTCCCTCTCGAGCTTCGTCGGCTTCTTCGGATCGACGACGAGCGGGCCCCACATGCCGCGCAGCCCGATGTGCTCGGACACGTTGACGTGGCAGTGGTACCACAGGCTTCCCGGCTTATCGACGACGAAGCGGTAGGTGTACTGCTCGCCCGGCTCGATCGCCTTCTGCGTGATGTCCGGCACGCCGTCCGACTGCCAGCTGTTGGTCTGATACACCCCGTGCCAGTGGATCGTGTGACTCATGGTGGTGTTGTTCTGCACGACCACCTCGAGCTCGTCGCCCTCGACGACGTGGATCAGCGGTCCGGGCACCTGACCGTTGAAGGCCCAGACCTTCGCCGTGAAGCCTGGAGCGACCTCGAGGTCCACCTCCTCGATCGTCAGCTCGAAGTGACGCTTCTCGGCGTGCGCCGCCGTTGCCAGCCCGCCGAGCGCGAGGGCGAGCAGAATGCCTCGTATGCGTGTGTGCACCGTCAACCTCCTACTTCCTGCAGCACAGCTCGCGCAGATACGCGACCAGCGCCCGCACGTCCTCGTCGCTGAGGTTCGCTTTCCAGCTCGGCATCAGCACCGACTTGTTCACCGCCTTGCCGCCCTCCTTGATCGCCTTGAACAGGTCATCGTCCGTGCGGGCCGACATCTCGGCGGTATCGGTGTGATCGCGCGGCTGGACCGACAGATGCGCCGCGTTGATTCCCTTGCCGTTACCCTGCAGACCGTGGCACTGCGTGCAGTACACGCGATAGAGCTTCTCGCCATTCCGTGCACCCTCGTCAGCGAACGCGGACGCGCACGCGAGAGCGAGGACCAGTGTCAGCGCCGTTCGTCTCATGACCCGTCCTCCTGCAGTGCCTTGAGATAGTCGGCGAGCCTGGCGACCTCCGCGTCGTTGAGTTCCATGCGCGGCATCAGCGTGTTCGGATCCCATGCCGTCGGGTCCGCGATGAAGGAGGCGATGAACTGCGGCTGCAGCCGCTTCCAGGCGGAATGCAGCTCGGGCCCCGAGACACCGCCGACGTCCGGCGCGTCGCGGTGGCAACCGTCGCAGCCCTTGAACTTGGAGAAGTTCATCTGCCCCATGCGCAGGGAGATCGTCCCCGGCTGATACCTGACGGCGGCGAGGCGGTCGTCGAAGGGCCGCAGCTGCATCAGAAAGTCCGCCATCGCAGCCGCCTCGTCGGCCGGCAGCGCGACGTGCGCGGGCAGCGTGCTCTCGTCGATCACGTCGCCCTGCGGCGTGCTCTTTGCGTGCGCCGGCGGAAACACTCCCGCCGGACGGATCCGCGCCGGCTGGCGCAGCCAGCTCTCGAGCCACTCGCGGCGGAACTTGTTGCCGGCGTAGTAGAGCGGCGGAGCCTTGCGCGTGAGCCGCTCGTCGATGTTGCGCGTGCCAGGTTCCGGCGCATCGAGTGCGTGACACGCTGCGCATTGCTCGCGCGCCTGCTCCGCCGCGCCCGCTTGCGCCGCGAGCGGCACGCAGAGCGCGGCGAGCAGCGTCCAGAACGGATTCGCGGACGACTTCATCCCGGGCCTCCTTCGTCTGCAGACGCTTCAGCGCAGGATCAGCCTGTCGCCGCGTCCCTTGGCCGGATCAGCATCCTTGTGGTTCATCAGGACCGTGATCGCGCCGTTGAGGGCGTGCTTCATCCGGTGATCGACCAGCGCGTTGTTCGTGGGCCGATCCGCCGGGCTCACGATGTCGAAGATCATCCCGTGCGCCGGCGGCACCTCGACGGTCTGCAGCCCATGGCGCACGTTCTTCGGATTGCCGTTGTCCCAGACCTGCTCCCAGATCCCTGCGATCGGGTGGAAAGCGGCGCTCTCATTGATCATCGCGTTGACGAAATAGATTCGCGTGCGCTCGCCCGGCTTCGCTTCCAGGGTGATGCTGGCGTTCGAGTCGTGCACCGGGTCGTAGTGGAACTTCTTGCCGTTGATGAGGATCGCCTTCCAGCCTTTTCCGGCCTGGATGTCCTGAGCCGCGGTGCCGGCCTCGAACAGGTCGCCCTGGACCAGGACGTACTCCCGGTCGGGTTTCGGGAATCCCTTACCGTAGCCTTCCTTCGGATCGACGATGATTACTCCGTACATGCCGCGGGAGATGTGCTCGGCCATCGAGTCGGCACCGCAGTGATAGATGAAGACGCCCGGGTACTCGGCCTTGAAGGTGAACTTCTTCTTCTCGCCCGGCCTGATCGGCGCGAACTCGTCCAGCACGTCGGCTCGCGCCGCGTGGAAGTCCATCGAGTGGCTCTGCTTGTTGTTCGGGTCGTTCACCAGCGTGAACTCCACGACGTCGCCTTCGGTGACGCGCACGAGCGGACCGGGGATCGTGCCGTCGTAAGTCCACATCGGCTGTCTGTTGCCGGCGTTGTCGATGACCACGTCGACTTCCTTGACGGTCATCGTGACCGGGACGGTCCTGCCGGTCCGTGCCTTCCCGGACGCGAAGGCGGCGCAGGAAACGAACGCGGCGGCCAGAAGCACGGCACGCGAAAGGGGGTGTCTCATGAAGTGCGAGCTCCAGGTGATGTTCGGACGCGGACCGGATTCCAAGATCCGGGCCAGACCCGCACCCCTTGTCGATCAAAGGCTTGCAGACGCGCGTTGTGCGCGTGACAACGGCCGCTCGTCGTCATCCGCACAACGCTGATGTGCGCATGATCACGCGCGAGGTCTTCGATCAGCTGGCCGCGATCGTGGCCGATCTCAGCCGCGCGATGCCTGAGGCGCAGCGCTTCGAGCGGCTGCTGGATGCCTTTCAGCGGAGCTTCCCGTGCGATGCCATTGCGCTCCTCAAGCGCGAGAACGGAACGCTCGTGCCCTGCGCCGTGCGCGGCCTCAGTCCCGAGACGCTCGGCCGGCGGTTCGTGATCGCCGAGCATCCGCGCTTCGAGCAGCTCCTCGGAAGCCGCGAGCCGGTGCGTTTTCCCGCCGACTCATCTCTTCCGGATCCATACGACGGCCTCATCGATCTGCCGCACATGGACCTGCGCGTCCACGACTGCCTGGGCGCGGCGCTCTACGTCGACGGACAGTGCTGGGGAGTCGTCACGCTCGATGCCCTGATGCCGGGGCGATTCGATGCCATCGACCAGTCGATCTTCTCCGCGTTCGTCTCCGTCGCAGCCGCCACGGTGCGCGCGGCGGATCTGATACGCAGTCTCGAAGAGCGCCTCGAGCGTCACCATCGCATCGAGCAGTCGCGCACGCCCGAAGGCGCACCCGATGAGCTGATCGGCGAGAGTCCCGTCATGCAGCGGCTCCGGCGCGAAATCGACGCGGTAGCCGCTTCCGGCCTGCCGGTGCTCATACTGGGAGAGACCGGCGTGGGTAAGGAGCTCGTCGCACGGCTCATTCACCGCCGCTCGTCGCGGGCGCACGAGCCGATGGTGCACGTCAACTGCGCCGCGCTGCCCGAGTCACTCGCCGAGAGCGAGCTGTTCGGTCACGTGCGCGGCTCCTTCTCCGGTGCGACGGAGGATCGCATCGGGAAGTTCGAGCTCGCGCACGAAGGGACGCTGTTCCTCGACGAAGTGGGCGAGCTGCCGCTCGGACTGCAGGCGAAGCTCCTCCGGGCGCTGCAGAACGGTGAGATCCAGCGCATCGGGAGCGATCGCCACCACCGCGTCGACGTGCGCGTCATCGCCGCCACCAATCGCGATCTGCAGCAGGAAGTCGTCGCGCGGCGCTTCCGCGCGGATCTGTATCACCGGCTGAGCGTGTATCCGCTCACGGTCGCTCCCCTGCGCGAACGCGGCGATGACGTCGTGCTGCTCGCCGGATACTTCCTCGAGCGCGCGCAGCGCAGGCTCGGCGTGCGGGCCATCCGGCTGTCACGCGCCGCCCGCGAGTGGCTGCGCAGCTACCACTGGCCCGGCAACGTGCGCGAGCTCGAGCACGCGATTCTGCGCGCGACGGTCAAGGCGTTGAGCGCGGGACAGCCACGCGACGCCGTGCTCGAGCTGACCGCACAGCATCTGGGTGCGGAGCTCGACGCCGCGCCACGCGAGTCCGTGGCGAGTGTTGCCGCCGTCTCCTCGAGCGGCGCGGACGTTCATCTGAGCGAGGCGATGGAGCGCTTTCAGCGCGAGCTCATCGAGGCGCGGCTGCGCCTGCATGGCGGGAACCTGTCCGCAGCCGCGCGCTCGCTCGGCGTGGACCGCGGCAACTTTCACCGTCTCATCCGCAGACTCGGACTGCGGTGAGCACGGTCATCCGCCCGGCGGCAGCAGCACGCGCGTGACCCACACGAGCGCGGCGAGGAGCGCGACGCCGAGCCCGATGCTCCAGCCGATGAGCTTCTTCTCGATGGGCAGCAGCGGCTCGTAGCTCACCGCCTCGTCGAGGAGGCTCTCACCGCGCGTTCGATCTTCGACCCGTGCGTCCATGATGCCTACTCCGTCAGGACGGGCGGCTTCACGCCCGCGAAGAACAGCCAGGAGATGGCGAGCCCCACCCAGATGATGAAGCCGAAGAGGCTGAGCCCGTAGACGACCGCGAGGCGCCCCATGCCTTCACGGCGCAGCCTCCCGAAGTCGGTCACCATGCCGATCGAGAGGAAGGTCAGCACGAAGAAGAGCTGACGGTAGACGTTCGACTCGTCCGTTGCCGCGCGCGCCGCCGGCAGGACGTCCGGGTCCGCGCGCACCAGGATCAGCATCACGAGGAACGTCAGCAGATAGCCGATGACGAACTTGGGGAACCGCGCCCAGATCTCCGCCGCGCGGGGTCTGTCGGTCGCGCGCGGCTCGATCTTCGCGGCCCAGATGAGCGCCAGGATGAAGGCCCACACACCGATGAAGATGTCGATGAAGATCTTCGTGGTCGTGGTCGCCATCAGGATCCAGCCGTCCGCCCAGGCGATCCCGTCCTCCGCGAGCGCGCGGCTGCGGATCAGCGATTCGGTGATCGCGCCGCTCGCGATCGCCGCGCCGTCCGTCTTCACGGCGAGTCCCATCCATGCGCCGGCTACCATCGGCTCGTCGTACAGGAACTGCCGCGCGAGGAAGGGCAGCAGCAGGAGCTCCACGACCGCGAAGATCACGACGAGCGACGAGACCGTGATGGGCACGATCGGGCGGGCGCGGATCGCGGCACCGGTGGCGATAGCCGCCGAGACGCCGCAGATCGAGATGCCGGACGCGAGCGGCACGGCCCACTCGCGGCCGAAGCCGAACCAGCGCCGCGCGACGAAATAGATGATGGCCCAGTAGATCAGATACGCCTCGATCACCGCGCACACGCCGCGCAGGATCACGTGATTGGCGAGTCCGAAGGCTTCCGCCGACTTCACGCCGAGCGCGGCGCCCATGATCACCACGGCGGTCTTGATGTACCACTCGGGACGCAGCGCCGGCGCGAACCAAGCGGCTGCCCCCTTGAAGAAGTTGCCGATGACGAGGCCGACGACGAGCGCCACGATGTAACCCGCCTCACCCGTCAGATTGAGCGACCAGCCGATGCCGAGGCTCTCGAGCTTGTCGGACGTGGCGGCGATGTAGGCGTAGTGGCCGGCGATCCAGCACACATACGCGATGGCGAGCAGCACGGTGAAAGACGCAAGGAAGCGGCGCAGCCCGACACCGAGCAGCCGCGCACCGAGCGTCGTGACGGCGAGCACGAAAATCAGCGTGAAGGCGAGTGCCGCGAAAGGTAACACGCCAGAACTCTTCGCGACGGCTCCGACCGATGCAGCCGGGTCGAGCCACACGCGCGGCGTCGCCGACCAGCCGAGAAGATCCACGCCGGCGAGCACGCCGAGCGACAGCACGAAGATCGCAAGCCCGAGCCAGACGGAAGCCCAGTCTTCGGATATCGTCGTACGAGCGGACGTTTCGGACATCTGCGGCACGCGATCCGATTCCTTCGAGCGCCCCTAGGATCGCACCATCCGGGTGCAGCGGATTAGAACGACGTGTCATGAATCCAGCACCGTCCGGCATGAATCCGGCGCGGCTCGCGAGAACCCGACGCGGCCGACGGGCACGATCTCGTCGCTGAGACAGGCGCTGCCTTCGCGCCGCCGCCACCTGCTGTCATTGGTGCTCCTGCTTCCAATCCCGCGGAGACCCCGGCACTATCGGCTCACGCTCGAGCTCCGGCACGAGGCTCGGGCATTTGCGCCGATCACGCGACTTTCGGGGAGGGGGACCGCGTGAGCACGACGTCGACTTCGGTTGTCGATCAGGCCGTCACAGCGCCGGAGACGCGCACCGGACTCGATCCCTGGGTGCGCGTGGAGCTCCCGCCTCCTCCGATGCCGAGAGGTCTCGCCTGGCTCGGCGTCGTCGGACCCGGCGTCATCGTTCTCGGCATCTCGATCGGCAGCGGGGAGTTCCTGCTCGGTCCGGCCGCGTTCGTCCGCCACGGTCTCTCGCTGCTGTGGGTCACCGCGGTCGCCGTGTTCTTCCAGACGGTGTTCAACACCGAGCTGATGCGGTACACGGTGGCGACCGGCGAGCCGGTGTTCACCGGGTTCATGCGCACGAGACCGTCGTCCACGTTCTGGGCGTGGATCTACGCCGTGCTGTACTTCCTGCAGGTCGGCTGGCCCGCCTGGGCCGCGACGGCCGCAGGCGCGGTGTTCTTCCTCTTCGTCGGCCGTCTTGCCGGACCCCAGGACACCGAGACCGTTTATCTGATCGGCGTCGGCACCTTCCTGCTCTGCGTTTTCATACTCGTGCTCGGGAAACGCATCGCGCGCACGCTCGAGCTCCTCAACTGGGTGCTGGTGCTCTGCATCCTCGGCAGCTTCCTCGTGCTGGCGCTCATCTACGTGCCCGCCGACAGGTGGCTCGCCGCGCTCACCGGCTTCGCGGGCTACGACGCGGCGAACGGCCGCTTCGACTTCATGCCGCAGGGCGTGGACTTCTTCCTGATCGGTGCGCTCGTCGCCTACTCCGGCTGCGGCGGCGTGCTCAACATCACGCTGTCGAACTGGGCGCGCGACAAGGGTTACGGCATGGGGCAGCATGCCGGCTACATCCCCGCAGCGGTCGGCGGCACCCGGATCAATCTGGCTCACCATGGTTTCGCATTCGAGCCGTCCGCGGAGAGTCTGCGCCGGTGGCACGGATGGTGGCGCATCGTGCGCGCGGATCAGTGGGGAGTGTTCTTCACCGGCGCGCTGCTCGGCATGGCACTGCCCGCGCTGCTGTACGTGACGTTTCTGCCTCGCGGTACCGACATCGTCGGCCTCGGCATCAGTGCAGCGCTCGCGCAGGGCGTCGGTGCGGTCGCGGGTCCCGTGCTCGCAGGCGTGGTCGCCTTCCTCGGCGGCTGGCTGCTCTTCAAGACACAGCTCGACACGGTGGAGGCGATCACGCGCACGGTAACGGACATCCTGTGGACCGGCAGCCGGCGCGTACGGAGATGGCGCGGCGGCGACGTGCGGCTCGTGTACTACGGCGTGCTCGCGATCGTGGTCGTCTGGGGCATCATTGCGCTGCGTCTCGCGCAACCGATCGTGCTGCTCCAGATCAGCGCGAATGTCGGCGGCGTCGTATTCATCGTCGCCTCGCTCCACCTGCTCTATCTCAACACGCGCCTGCTGCCTCCTGCGCTCAGGCCTTCGATGTGGCGGCGGGTGACGCTGGTGCTGATGGCGCTCTTCTATGGACTCTTCGCCGTGCTCTCGTTCGCGAGCCTGTTGTAGTCATGCGGCGTGACGCATCTTCACCCGCTGCTGCGCGATTTACGGCCGGCCGGAGCTCTCTCCGAGAGTGACGCCCCCGGCGATGAGATGCGCGGTGCGCAGCGGCTCCGGCATCACGCCGTTCCGCGCGTGCCGGCGCAGCAGAACGGCGGCGGCTTCGCGTGTGATGTTCACCCGCTGGACGAAGAGGCCGCAGATCTCCTCGGGCTCTCCTGCGCGCTCGATGAGATGCCACTTGCGCGCACCGTCCGGCACGCGTGACAGCAGCGCCCTGCGGATGGCTGCGAGATCGGGCCGGCGGCGCACGACGACGAGCACCGGCCGTTCGATCGCTTCGCTCAATGCGTGAATGTCGACGACGTTGAAGCCCGCGAAGGCGATGCCCTGGAGCAGCACCGCGTGGAGCTGAGGATGGAAGCGTGACTCGCGCACGGCGTGCGCGACGCGTCGAGTCGAGTTGGCGCCGTCGCGCCGGACACGGCAGGAGAGCACACCGTCGAGGCGCTCACCTGCATAGACCGCACCGACCACGAGCACGTCGCCGCGATGCGCCGGATGAAACGGCGCGTCGTCGAAGCCAACGACGTGCGACCAGCGTGCAGGATCGGCCATGTCACGTGGAGCCTGCCTGCGCGTTCGCCGCATCCGCAAGAGCGCGCAGCGCTTCGGCGGTCGCGCGGTCGGCAGGGAAGAAGGCTTCGATCGCGAGCTCCGACAGCGTCACGTCGACCGGCGTGCCGAACACGGTGGTCGTGCTGAAGAAGGACAGCACGCCGGCCGGTGTGCGCAGGCGCATCGGCACGACGACGCCGGCGTACGCGGCCGCCTTGCCTGCTTCTTCCCGGTATCCGTCCGGCGCCGGCAGCGCGGCGAGCTCCGCATGCAGCGCTTCGAGCACGTCGTCCGCGGTCGCCTCGATCTGCTGACGCAGGCGCTCGAGCACGTGGGCACGCCATTCACTCAGGTTGGCGATGCGTGGCGCCAGGCCTTCGGGATGAAGGCTCAGGCGCAGCACGTTGACCGGCGGCTGCACGAGCGCGGTCGCCACGCCTTCGAGCAGCGGCGCGACGGCGCGGTTCGCGGCCACGAGCGTCCAGTGACGGTCGACCGCGAGCGCGGGATACGGCTCGTGGCCGGCGAGCACCAGATCGATCGCGCGCCGCGCCGGCTCGAGCGCTGGATCATCGAGCCTGCGCTCCGGATACACCGGTGCGAACCCTGCGGCGACGAGCAGCGCATTGCGACCGCGCAGCGGGATCGCGAGCCGCTCCGCGAGGCGCAGGATCATTTCGCGGCTGGGGCGCGAGCGACCGGTCTCGAGGAAGCTCAGATGGCGCGTGGAGATCTCCGCCGCGCAGGCGAGCTCGAGCTGACTGAGCCTCCGCTTGCGGCGCCAGTCGCGCAGGAGCTCGCCGACCATGGTGTTCGCGTTCATGCGCGAACGATAGTGCAGCCGCGGCGGAGCGGCCATTACCTCCGACGTAATCGACTCGCGGCGCGTGCGGCCCGGATGATGGAGCCCCTGCTCAATGGAAGGAGCCCGTCATGAACGCTTCATTCACAACATGTAGAAGTCAATACTTGATCTGACAGTCTGCGTTTTCTCTCCGAGTGTCGATCCGCTTCGTCACTGTCGGTTGGTGCTACGCCGCGAGTGTCTTCTCCTTCGCCAGCGCTTTGCTATCGAGGAAG
>QGVD01000151.1 GCA_003242685.1 Pseudomonadota bacterium
CAGGTGCTCTGTCCGAGCCCGATGTTCGTCGTCTGGTACACGGCCTCGTAGGTGAGCGTACCCGAGCGCGAGACGATGCCGACGCAGCCCTTCTTGTGGATGAAGCCCGGCATGATGCCGATCTTGCATTCCCCGGGCGTGATGATGCCGGGGCAGTTCGGCCCGATGAGGCGCGTGCCCATGCCGGCCAGCACCGTTTTCACGCGCACCATGTCGTTGACCGGCACGCCCTCGGTGATGCAGACGACGAGCTCGATGCCCGCGTCGGCGGCCTCGAGAATGGCGTCCGCGGCGAATGCGGCCGGGACGTAGATCATGCTCGCGGTGGCGCCGGTCTTCTCGACCGCCTCGCGCACCGTGTCGAACACCGGCAGGCCGAGATGCGTCTCGCCTCCGCGTCCCGGAGTGACGCCGCCCACCAGCTTCGTGCCGTACTCGAGGCACTGCTGCGAATGAAAAGTACCCTGCCGGCCGGTGAAGCCCTGGCAGATGACCTTCGTGTTGCGGTTGACCAGAATGCTCATGCGTTTTCCCCGGCCGCGAGCGCGACGACCTTGCGCGCGGCGTCCGTCAGATCCGTGGCGGCGGTGATCGTGAGTCCGCTGCCGGCCAGCATCTCGCGCGCCTTCTCGGCGTTCGTGCCCTCGAGGCGCACGACGACCGGCACCTTCACTCCGACGTTCTGCACGGCGTTGATCACGCCCTCCGCGATCAGGTCACAGCGCACGATGCCGCCGAAGATGTTCACCAGGATCGCGCGCACCTTCGGGTTGGAGAGGATCAGCGAGAAGGCAGCCGTGACGCGCTCGCTCGTCGCGCCGCCACCGACGTCGAGGAAGTTCGCCGGGTTTCCGCCGTGCAGCTTGATGAGATCCATCGTCGCCATGGCGAGACCCGCGCCGTTCACCATGCAGGCGATGTCGCCGTCGAGCGAGACGTAGTTGAGATCGTGCTCGCTCGCGCGCCGCTCCATGGGATCTTCCTGATTCGGATCGCGCAGCGCCGCCAGCTCCTTCTGCCGGAAGAGCGCGTTCGCGTCGATGTTGATCTTCGCGTCGAGGGCGACGAGCCTGCCCGCCTTCGTCACGATGAGCGGATTGATCTCCACGAGGCTCGCGTCCTTCTCGAGATACAGGCGATAGAGCGCCTTCGCGATGGCCTCGAACTCCGCGACCTGGGCGCCCTTGAACCCGAGCCCGTAGGCGATGTTCCGGCACTGGTACGGCTGCAGGCCCGCGGCCGGATGCACGTTGACCGTGAGGATCTTCTCCGGCGTCTTCGCCGCGACTTCCTCGATGTCCATGCCTCCCGCGGCCGAGGCGATCACCGCGATGCGGCCTTTCTCACGGTTGAGGGTGAGACTCACATAGATCTCACGGTCGATCTCGGAGCCGACCTCGACGTACACCTTCTCGATGGGGAGACCCTCGGGGCCGGTCTGGTGGGTGACGAGCCGCCGGCCGAGCATCTCCTGCGCGGCAGAGCGCACGCTCTCGAGGTCGCGCGCCAGCTTGACGCCGCCTGCCTTGCCGCGGCCGCCGGCGTGCACCTGCGCCTTGACGACCCACACCGATCCTCCGAGTGCCTCGGCGGCGGCGACCGCTTCTTCCGCGGTCGATGCGACGCGCCCGTCGGGCACCGGAATGCCGTAGCTCCGGAAGACTTCCTTCGCCTGATACTCGTGGAGATTCATGCGAAACCGGTTTCTTCTAGCGGGAATAAAGCGCGTATTCTCGCGAAAAGGCCGGCCCGAGACCAGCCGAGTGAGCCAGATCGCGTTTCCCTGCCGCGGATGGTGCTAGAGTCGCCAACCGCTCGAGTGAGCACGGTCGATTCGAGTCGCACCACCTTCGACCATCATGCCGGCCAGCGCCGCTTCCGCCGCCCTGCCCCCCAGTGATCTCGCCTGGCGCGTGATCGGCCTGGTGAATCTCTACCGGCTGCTGGTGCCGCTGGTGCTGCTCGTGATGCAGCAGTTCGCCGAGCTGGGAAGCGGCGATCCCGAACACGCACAGCTCTTCACTGGCGTCTGCCTCGTCTATCTCGCAGCCGGCGTGCTGCTCGTGCTCGCACGCCGGCTCTCGTCCTGGCCGAGCCTGCGGCGGGTGGCGCTCCTCAACGCGACCGTCGACTCGGTCTTCATCTCCCTGCTGCTCTACGCGAGCGGCGGCGTGGCCGCGGGACTCGGCATCCTGCTGGTGCTGCCCGTCGGCGCGATGGCACTCCTTGCCGACAGCCGCGACGCCTTCCTGATCGCCGCCATGGCGGCGCTCGGCGTGCTCATTCAGCAGATCGCCGTGCACCTGGCGGGCCTCGCGCCGGCGGCCGACTACATGACTGCCGGCGTCCTCGGCGTGGTGCTGTTCGTCATCGTCGTCTCGACGTGGCCGGTCGCGAACCGTCTGCGCGAGAGCGAGGCGCTGGTACGCCGGCAGGAGATCGATCTCGCCAATCTCGCGCAGCTCTCGCAGTACATCGTGCAGCACCTGCGCGAGAGCATTCTGGTCATCGACCCCGAGGACCGCATCCGGCTCATCAATGAATCCGCGGCTCAGATCCTGGGCGACCGCAATGCCTGTCCGGGCGCGCTGCTCGGCGAGGCCTCACCGCGCCTGCTCTATCTGCTCGAGACCTGGCGACAGAACCCGGACGGAGGGCGGGACACGGTGCAGACCTTCGTGGCGGCGGACGGCGCGCGCGTCATCCGGCCGCACTTCGCCCCGCTCGGGGCGACACAGCCGGCTTCGATCCTCGTGTTCCTGGAGGACACGAGTCTGCTCGCCGAGCAGGTCCAGCAGTCGAAGCTCGCCGCGCTGGGCCGGCTCTCGGCCAGCATCGCGCACGAGATCCGCAATCCCGTGGGCGCGATGGGCCACGGGGCTCAGACCCTGCCCGAATCGCCGAACCTCGCCCCCACCCAAA
>QGVD01000090.1 GCA_003242685.1 Pseudomonadota bacterium
CGATCAGATAGGCGTGGATGGCCTCGACCTGGGCCTCGTTGAAGACATCGTCCCAGGCGGGCATGCCGCGGAAACGCAGCGCGCCGCCCAGCACGATGCCCTTGAAGGCCGTGTGGGTCGCGGCGCTCATGCGGCGCAGATCCGGCGTCATGCCGTAGTCGACGTTCGCATGGCAGAGTGAGCAGTTGCGCGCGAAGAGCCGGCCGCCTTCGGCGATCTGCTCCTGATCCGTCGGACGCGGGACCGGCGGCTTCGGAATCGGACCCACCTTGCTCACCGGTTCTGGCAGCGGCACGGGACCGCCGTCGAGCCTGAAGGCGAGGATGCGGTTGTCGTTGCCGTAGCGGACCACCGCGCTCGTCGGATGCGGCGCGAACCAGCCGCCGCCGCCCCAGCCGGCCATTACGGCGATGTACTGCACACCGTCCACCATGTACGTCATCGGCCCGGCGAGCATCGACGTGCCGACTTCGAGCTCGAGGAGGATCTTGCCCGTGTCGGCATCGAAGGCACGGAAGTGTCCCGTGTCCGCGCCCTGGAACACGAGCCCGCCCGCTGTGGCGAGCACGCCGCCGCGATCCCAGTAGCCGACCGCTTCATGCTCCCAGCGCACCTTGCCGGTCTTCGGATCGAAGGCCTTGAGCGCCGCGCGCGACTTGTGCTGTCCCTTGGCCTGCACTTCGCGCAGCTTCGAGCGCAGCGGCTCGGCGAACGCCGAGGGGTCGGCGAGCAGCATGTTGCCGAACAGCACGCTCACGCCGGAGTTCGGCTGCTTCGGGCGGTACTCGTGACCGTCCGTGGGGTCGTAGATGATCGCGCCGCCCTCGATGGAGGGGATGTACACGAGCTGGTTCTCGGGATTCCACGCCATCGGGTTCCAGCTGTGTCCGCCCATCCCCGAGGGCACGACGAACACCGGACCGTCCTTGTAGTCGACGGCCGGGTTGATCGCCGGACGGCCGGTCTTGAGATCGACGTGCGTCGCCCAGTTCACCGGCACATAAGGGTCCGCGGAGAGCAGCTCGCCTGTGGCGCGGTCGAGGATGTAGAAGAAGCCCGCCTTCGGCGCCTGCATCAGCACCTTGCGCTTCTGCCCGCGGATCTCGAGGTCCGTGAGGATCATCGGCTGGGTGGCGGTGAAGTCCCAGCTCTCGCGCGGCACCTGCTGGTAGTACCACACGAGCCGGCCCGTATCCGGGTTGATGGCGAGAATGGAGCAGAGGAAGAGGTTGTCGCCGCCCGAGGGGCTGCGCTCGTGCCAGTTGAAGAGCGCCGCGTTACCCGTGCCGACATACAGGAGGTTCAGCTCCGGGTCGTAGACCATGCCGTTCCACGCGGTGCCGCCGCCGCCGACATCCCAGCGGCTCTTCGGATCCCACGTCTTCGCGGCCATCTCCATCTCGGGATGCTCGTAACCCTTCTCGGGGTCTCCCGGCACGATGAAGAAGCGCCACTTGAGCTCACCGGTCCTGCGGTCGTAGGCGCTGATATAGCCGCGCGCGTCGTAGTCCGCGCCGGCATTGCCGATCACCACGACGTCGCCGGCTACCTCGGGCGCGCCGCTCGACGTGTAGGCGCGGTCCTTGTAGATGAGCGTGTCGACTTCCCAGACGACCTTGCCCGTCGCGGCGTCGAGTCCAAAGAGCCGGCCATCGAGAGACGCGACGTATACCATGCCTTCCCACACCGCCACGCCGCGATTGACCTCGTCGCAGCAGGTGTAGCGGTTGACCTGACCGTCAACCTTCGGATCGAAGGTCCAGATCTCTTCACCGGTGGCCGCGTTGAGCGCGTACACACGCCCCGCGTTGCCGGAGGTGTACATGATGCCGTCGACCACGATCGGCGTGGCCTCGAGACCGCGCTTCGTGCCGAGCCTGTACTCCCACGCGAGCCCGAGTCGCGAGACGTTCTCGCGGTTGATCTGATCGAGCGGCGAGTAGTGGCTCTTGCCGAAGTCGCGGCCTTCCGTCAGCCAGTTCTCGGGCTCGGAGTCCGCATTGAGGAGCCGCTCGCGCGTGATGTCGCCGTATGCGCGCGCGCCGAACGGATGCGGACGCGCGGCGCTCTCCGTCGCCTCCTGCTTCCCGCTGCATGCGGCGAGCAGGCCGAGCGACAGACACAGTCCAAAGGTGGTTATGGAATTCTTCGGGAACATTGTGGTCCTCTGCGCAGGGACGCGAAAGCATAGAGCATTTGCGGCACCTTGCGCGCCAGTCCATCGGCGTGGGGTGCCGGCTTCCATCTCAGACAAACACCGCGTCCATCTGGATAAAGCGCGCGCGGCACATGCTGTCTAGAATGTCGCGCCGCCGTCCGGCGGCGCAGGTCCGGCGCTCGACAGGGGAGAGGTCGGTGAGACGGGCACGCGTTCTGCTTTGTGCACTGGCGGGCATCGCCGTCTGCGACATCGCGCCGGTACACCATTCCTTCGCTTCGGTCTTCGATCGCGACCAGCGCGTCACCGTTCGCGGCGCCGTCACGAAGGTCGAGTGGCTGAATCCTCACGCGCGCTTCTTCGTGGAGAGAAGAACGAGGCCGGGGAAACCGAGCTGTGGGAAATGGAGCTCGCGAGCCCGAACGGGCTCATGCGACTCGGCTGGTCCCGCAAGTCCCTGAGCATCGGCGAGCAGGTGACGGTCGAGGGTTTCCGCGCGCGCAGCGGGCCGATTCCTTCATGCGCACGCGCCGCTCCGTCCTGCTCGCCCTGCCGGCGAGTGTTCTCGCGGGCGCGACGGCAATGGCGCAGTGGCTGCACGTGCCCACGCCCGGTGTGCCGCGTACCGCGGATGGCAAGGTGGACATGAACGCGCCCACGCCGCGGCTCGCGAACGGGAAGCCCGACTTCTCAGGGCTCTGGGAGAACGACAACCCGGGCCGGTACCTCGCGAACGTCGCGGCTGACATCGAAGGCGATGCGCCGTTCCGCCCCTGGGCGCGCGAGCTGCTCGAGCAGCGGATCGCGCGCCGCGGCGTCTCGGCCGGCTCGAGGTGGACATCACGATCGACGATCCGGAGGCCTACACTCGTCCCTGGACCGTGCGGCAGTCCATGCACTTTCTTCCGGACACGGAGCTCATCGAGCACATCTGTGAGGAGAACAACAATTTCATGGAGCAGGTGGTCGCGCCTTAGCGCCGATTCCCGAGTAATTGCCAGGCGGGGGCGAGCATGAAGAACGCTCTGACTGCAGTCTGTCTCGTGGCTCTGTTCATCGGCGCTCCGGATCGCGCCGAAGCGCAGAGCTGCAACCGCGAGTGTTTGCGAGAGCATCTGGACTCGTATCTCCGGGCAGTGACCGAGAACCGTCCGTCCGCGGCACGACTGTGGGTCGGCTTCCGGCAGACGGAGAACGCGATCGTCATCCCCGAGGGCGAGGGGGTGTGGAAGAGCATCACGGCGCTCGGATCCGTGCAGCGCCGGTACTTCGATCCCGCGCAGAGCCAGGCCGGCTATTTCGGCACGGTGATGATGGGCGAGGAAGAAGCCGTCGTCGCACTGCGCCTCAAGGTCGAATGGGATCAGGTCACCGAGGCCGAGTGGTTCATCGCGAGAAAGGGCGACCCGGGCCTCACCGGTGAGCCCGGCAGGACGCCCTTCGACATCGAGACGCTGCGCAGGACGCTGCCGCCCGAGCGCGTCGTGCCACCCGCCGAGCGCATGCAGCGCGAAGCCCTGCAGGCGATCGTGAACACCTACTTCGACGGCATCACGAGCCACGACGGCCGCATCGTGAAGGGCCATCCCGGCTGCAGCCGCTACGAGAACGGGTTTCCGACCTTCGGGTCACCCATGAAGCCGGGAATGGATATCGGTCACGAAGGAAAGACGGACTGCCGCACGCAGGCGGACTTCGGCGTGGCGACCGTCGCGATCCGCAACTTCTTCGTGATCGACGAGGAAGCGCAGGCGGTGATGGTCTCGGCGGTGTTCCGCCGCGATGCAGGGAATCCCAAGCTCCGCAATCACTTCACGGAGCTCTTCCACATCGACAACGGAAAGATCCGCGACATCCACGCGGCGTTCTACTACGCGCCCGACGACCGTCCCGTGCCCAACTGGGCGCCGTACTACGACGGAACGTATCCGCTGCCGGCCTCCTATCGCTGAAGCCGCAGCCGCGCTTCCCGGCCGAAGGAAGAGAGCGGCACGGCACTTCCCGGCAGACGGATCTCGCCGCGCGCGAGCCGCTCCTTGAGATAGCGGAAGCTCTGCGCGGTCTGCGCGAAGAGGTGTTCACCTGCGACGAGCGGCGGGCGCGCAGGGCGATCCTCGCTCACGAAGCGCGGAAGCGGAGCCACTTCCGTGTGGTAGTCGAAGGAGAAGAAGAGCGGGAACGAGTAACGCTCTTCCTTCACCTTTCTCACGCGATGCGAGGTGGCCACGAACTCGCCGTTCGTGAGCAGCTCCATCATGTCGCCGATGTTGACGACGTAGGCACCCGGAAGCGGCGGCGCATCGATCCATTCACCGGCGCCGTTCAGCACTTCGAGTCCCGGCGCGGTGGGATAGAGCAGGGTGAAGCACTCGTAGTCGGTGTGCGCGCCGATTCCCTGCGCGTCCTTCGCGCCCGGGTTGTAGGGATAATGAATGAGTCGCAGCTGGCTCGGCGGCTTCCTCACCCACGCGTCGAACGCATCGGCGCGCTCGCCCATCGCGAGCGCGAAGCCTCGCAGCAGAACGCGGCCGAAGTCGAGCGTGGCACGGTAATAGGCATCCACGGCTTCCGCGAATCCGGGGAGGTCCGGCCACTGGTTCGGTCCGATCAGGGGATTGCCGGCCAGGTAATCCGGATCGTCCGGCAGATCCATCGAGAGGTCGAACGCCTCCTTGAGGTCCACCGTGCCGCCGTAGAACACCTCCTCGCCGATCGGCACGTAGCCGCGATGGTTGCGCGAATTGCCGATGTACACGGCCATCTTCTTTTCCATCGGCAGAGCGAAGAAGCGCTTCGCGGCGTCGAGCAGATCGTCGAACAGCTTCTGCGGCACGCCATGGCCGGTGACGTAGAGGAAGCCGACCTCGCGCGCTGCCTGCCCGAGGAGATGCACCGTCGGGCCCCACGTTTCCGGCGGGCCGGACACGAGACTCGAAACATCGACGACCGGAATCTCCCTGAACGAACTGATCGTGCTCATCTCACCCCGTTGTGTTCTTCTTCGATCACCGCATCCATCAGGACGCGGAAACGGTCTCGATGACCGGGAGCAGATCGGCGATGTCGCCCCACAGCTCCGCAATTCGCCACCGCCGCTCCCGTGTCCCGCGATGCGGATCGCTGTCGGGAACCGCGAGCGCGCTGCTGCCGAGCGCCCGTGGCTCGAACCGCAGGCCCTCACGGAATGGAAGAGAGGAACGCTCGATCGTCCAGCCCAGAGGTCCGATGCGCCCGAAGGCGACCTCGAAGTCGAAGAGCTGCAGAGCGGCTTCACGAGAAGGCGCCGTGCGGATGCACTCGAGCAGCGTGGTCCCGGCCGGCAGCTCCTGCTCGCGCCCGCGCGCATACATGAAGAAGTCGTCCACACGGACGAGATAGACACGGCGACCGTCGTCGTCCGTGAGCCGTGCCGCCGCGGAGCACCAGGCGGATGACGCGCGACGATGCCAGTGCTCGACGTAGGCGACGTGCTCGCCGAGCTCCACCAGAACGTCATCCTCGAAGCGAAGGTGCCCGCGATCCGGCAGCGCGGCCCGCGGCTGAAGATCGATCTCCCGCGCCCACTCGAAGCATTCACCGTCGAAGGTGAGCTCTCCGGCGAACGCTTCCTGCCGCGCCATCCACTCGAGGTGAACGGGCGTCACGTCTGCGAGGCGATGCACGCCTTCGAATGAAGGCGCACCTTCGGGCTGGCGCAGATCGCAGTAGAGGCCCGGCCCCTGCAGCCAGCGGACCTGAGTCGTCGTGTCCCGGCTTCCGTCCGGCCAGACGATGAGGGAGCGCGTCCACAGCCCTTCGAGGCTTTCCACTGTCGGTACGTGGTCGGTGCTCATGACTGCAAGGACGCCATCCCTCGGCGTTTCTGCGCACCTCGAGAGCGCGCGTGGCCACATCCTGACGGCATCGAGCTCACCGGCGTGCGGCGTCCATCGTGACGCCAGCCGGACAGTTGTACGCGGGGTCAGGTGCAAGGCCCGTGCCATGGGCCCGGACGCTTGAGCGTCAAGGCCTTGCGCGCTCTTCGTGCGCGGCTTCGCACCGCGATGGAGCGTGATCGGGTGGCCGTGCCACACAATTGCGCGAGGATGTCGTGCCGGCTCGTTCTTGCGTGGTGCATCCGTACCGATACAAGCTCGTCGAATGAGTACCTTTACGGTCGCGGCCACGCCCCGCGTTCTCATTCTCACGGTCCTCACCGTGAGCGTCATCTGTGCCCACGGTGAGGCATCGGCGCAGGATGTGGAGGCCGCCAGCGAGTGCCGGTCGATCTCCGATGCCACGGCGCGCCTCGCCTGCTACGACGCCGCGTTCGGCGGCGTCGAGCCGAACGTCATCGAGCAGGACGAACCGATCCGGCAGAGATCGCTCGAGTCGCCCGTTCGCGGTCCGCTGGAATCGCGGCTCGACGAGCGCTGGGAGCTGAGCCCCGAGTCGAAGCAGGGGACTTTCCATCTGCGGCCGTACAAGCCGGTCTACATCCTTGCGGCGTTCCATGCGAGCAGCCCCAACCGGCAGCCGAGGAGCGCGAATCCCGAGAACACCGCCACCAGTCCGCTCGACGTCCGCGACACGGAAGCGAAGTATCAGATCAGCTTCAAGAGCAAGCTCTGGGAAAACGTGATCGGCGACTACTCGGATCTGTGGTTCGCCTACACGCAGTCCTCGCGCTGGCAGCTCTACAACGCCGGTGCATCGCGCCCGTTCCGCGAGACCGACTACGAGCCCGAGGTGATGCTCACCTTCCGCACCCCGTTCTCCGTCTTCGGATGGGAAGGCCGGATGGCCGGCATCGGCATCAATCACCAGTCGAACGGCCGCTCGATACCGCTGTCACGGAGCTGGAA
Organism: Pseudomonadota bacterium; assembly: GCA_003242685.1. Lineage (GTDB taxonomy): Bacteria > Pseudomonadota > Gammaproteobacteria > Steroidobacterales > Steroidobacteraceae > ZC4RG24. The sequence goes on from QGVD01000090.1 coordinate 7,003, forward strand.
TCGATTGATCGGCACGCTGGGGCTGGAGAAGGGCGACTGGACGGTGACGGCGCGCTACTGGTCGCGCATCAACGAAGATCCCGAGGACGACGACAATCCGGACATCGAGGACTACATCGGCCGCGCGGATCTCCTCGTCACGCGCACCTGGCGCCGGCACGAGCTCGCGCTGTCGCTGAGCCATTCACTGCGCGACGGCGAGCGTTCGCGAGGCTCGATCGGGCTCGATTGGGCGTTCCCGATCTCGGGAAATCTCCGCGGCTACCTGCAGATCTTCAACGGCTACGGCGAGAGTCTCATCGACTACAATCACTCCGCCACGTACGTCGGGTTCGGCGTGTCCCTCGTGAACTGGTACCCGCTTCCGGTGCCGGACTGAGCGCGGCGCGCATCGCGGCCGGAGCCTTACGCACTGCAGCCGCGAGTTCCTCTTCTTCCGTATCGATCAGGAGCCTCTTCGATGAAGCGATTCCCCGCGTTGCTGGCGCTGCTGCTCGTCGCCTCGCCGCTCCTCGCGCAGTCGCCGGCAGATGAGGATCCCTATGCAAAGGCCCGGGAGCTGATCGCCGACATCGGCCGCATCGTCGCGCCGAACGGCGTGCAGGAGAGTCTCGTGGTGACGCTGGGCGGCGCGCGCCAGGCGATCAGCGTGCGCGGCGTCGATCGCGAGAATCCCATTCTGCTCTTCATTCACGGCGGTCCGGGCTCCGTCGAGATGCCGATCGCCTGGACCTTCCAGCGTCCGTGGGAGGACTTCTTCACCGTCGTGCAGTGGGACCAGCGCGGAGCCGGAAAGTCCTACGCGCTCAACGATCCGCAGGCGCTCGCGCCGACCATGAAGCCGGAACGCTATCGCGAAGACGCAATCGAGCTGATCGAGTTCCTGCGCGAGCGCTACGGCAAGCGCAAGGTGTTCCTCCTTGGACATAGCTGGGGATCCGCAGTCGGCCTCATGGTCGCGGCCAAACGGCCGGATCTGCTCCATGCCTACATCGGCGTGGGCCAGCTCATCGACGTGCGCGAGAACGAGCGCGTGGGCATGGCGTGGGCCATCGAGCGCCTGAAGGAAACGAACAACTTCGCGGCGGTCCGTGAAATCGAGTCACTGCGGCCGTATCCCGACGAGGGCCCGTTCACCATCGAGAACGCCGACCGCTGGCGCAGGTGGGCCAATCAGTTCGGCGCGCTCGCGGCATACCGTCCCGACGCGAACTTCTACTTCCGCGCGCCGCGACTTTCGCCCGACTACACGCCGGCGGATATCCAGGGCTGGAACGACGGCAGCCTGCTTTCAGTGAAGACCCTGTGGCCGTACATGGCGGACCTCAGCTTCAGCGACCTGCGCAGGCTCGAAGTTCCGGTGGTGCTCTTCCTGGGCCGCCACGACTACACCACGCCTTCGTCCATCGCGGAGAAGTGGCTCGAGCGACTCGAGGCGCCGAAGAAACTCGCGATCTGGTTCGAGCATTCGGCGCATCTGCCGATGGTCGAGGAGCCCGGGCGCGTGCTCGCGGCACTGGTGCAGCACGTGCGGCCGCTGGATTCCTCGGCAGGAACGACTCCAGTCGCTACGGCGCGGCAGCACGGGAGCAGGGCGCAGATGACGCGGTGGCCGGCTGCTGCGGCTCCTGTCAGCCGCGCCGGCGTCGCGGGTCCTGGTGTCTCGCAGCCGCGAGAAGGATGCGATTGCGGAGACTTCGTCCGATAATCGCGCTCGAAAGTGTGCGCGAACAACCGGGAAGATGAAGATGTCGTCAGCGCTCGGCCTTCCATTCCTGCGCCGTCACGCCGATCTCAGCCTACTGCTCCTCAGGGTTCTCACGGGATCCTTTCTCGTGTACGGAACGCAGGACAACGTGTTCAGCGCGGAGCGGATGGAGGAATTCGTGGCGTTCCTCGATCATCACGGGTTCATCTGGCCGGAGCTGATGGCGCCGCTTTCAGTCTACGCACAGTTCGTGTGCGGCGGGCTCCTCGTGCTGGGGCTGCTGACACGCTGGGCTGCTCTCGTGATGGTGTTCAACTTCATTGTCGCCGTCGTGATGGTCCACTGGTCCCAGGACTTCCGTGGCTGGTGGCCGGCGATCGTCCTCGTGTTCATCTGTCTCGATTTCGCCTGCCGCGGCGGTGGTCGCTACTCGCTCGACTCGCTGGTCCTGGAGAAACGCCAGCACGCCGTATCACTGGGCTGACGAAACAGGAACGGCTCGCCGAGCGGAACTCGCGCGACGATCGCGAGGGGCTCCGTGGTGGCGACGATCCGTGCGATGCCGAGGAAGCTCGGAACGCGCAGCACCATGTTCCGATCGATTCGCTTCCTTGCGAACCCCCGGTCGACGAGTGCGTGACCAGTGCCGGTGGCCGCGACCACGGCGTGGCCTTCGCTGCAGAATGACTTCAGTGTCAGACGGTCGCGAACGCGGGGATGGTGTGGTGCCGCGAGACACCAGAGCTCGCCGCCTCGACCGTCCCCGGCAGGCGTGCGCCGCGCCTGAGCCAGGGCTGACGGCAGTTCCCGTCGTGGCTCGGAGCTTCCGACCGTGCGGCCTCAATGAAGGTACCGAGGGGAGCCCGGAGCAGAATATTCTGTCAGTTCTTTCGACAGAGACCTCGGGTACCCCATGCTGAACGCACTTCGTAGCTTCTTCGATCGACACCTCGCACCCCAGCCGGAAGAGACGCCCGCTGAATCCAACCACCGGACTCAGCTCGCGGCGGCGGTGCTGCTGGTCGAAGTCGTGCGCAGCGACCACGACATCTCCGATACCGAGCGCCAGGCAGTGCTCGGCTCCGTGGCGCGCAAGTTCGGCTTGAGCCCCGAGGAAGCGCGGGAGCTGCTCGAGCTCGCCGAGCAGGAGTCAAACTCTGCCCACGATCTCTACCAGTTCACATCCCGGATCGATGCCAGCTTCGACCTCGGACAGAAGCTGCGGCTGCTCGAGGAGCTCTGGCGCGCCGCGTATTCCGACGACAGGCTGCACGAGTACGAGGAGCACCTCATCCGCCGCATCGCGGATCTGCTCCACCTTTCGCATTCTCAGTTCATCGGTGCGAAGCTGCGGGCGTTGAGCGAGAAGCAGAAGAGCTCATCGTAGCCAGCGGCGTGTCGACAACGGCTGATTGTGCTGCGAGCCGTCCGATGGCATTGGCTCGCAGAGCCTCCATGCCTCCTTGATCGCCTGCCCGACGGTCGCGTGTGGTAATGAGCTGTCGATCATCCGCCTGAACTGATCCAGGTGCCTGAAGTTCTAGGGTCGAGGCCAATGGCGATGTGGAGCTGTCGGCGTCAGCATCAGCTCGTCTCCGTTTAGACTCAGCGCGGCGAGTCGTGCGCCGGCGTTGAACTCATCTTCCGTCGAAACTCCAACCACACGATACGCCGCGTTGAAGTCTACTAAACGGTCGATGGGCTCCCGCAATCGCCTTCAAAAGGTTGCCGGCGGTCGCGACCATGCGTCAGGACGCGTTCGTAGGTAAAGCTATGTACTGATGCTTGGGCAGCGCGTTATGACCTGGCAGGTCCCAATGACGAATCACCTGAGAGCGCAACGATCACTGAGAGTCAAACTTGAGGTGCAACAGTCGCTGTGCCGAAAGAAGCGCGGGCATGGTGGACGGCGCGTCAAACGCTGCAATTGGGTCGAAATGTGACGCACTTATAGGATTCGGCTTCGGAATCAAGTCATACACGAAACGCGGTCCTCTCTGGGACCGCTACATTTTGGCACCGCTCTTAAGGTGCCCTCCGATGGAGGCGCATGGAGCGTTGGCCTGCCGGTCAGGCACAGCGTCGTAGGGGCAAACTGCGGTGCGAAGGCGGCATCATGCGTGCAAGAGAAGAACGGGGGGTGGGGCAGATCTCAAGTGCGCCGCGAAGGCGGCTGTTAAGCGTTCCATGCTCTTAGTTGAGGGCGCTACGCACCTGCGGCGAGTGGGGCGCCCGATATCACGTTCGTTGGGCTACGCAAAAAACCACGTCTCGCGCACCTGCTGAGCGTGCCGTAGCTGCAGATATGGAAACATTCGTAATCCGCATCACTCACGCGCAGCAGGTGACTACGTCGCGCGCCTTGCTAAGGTAGCCGCGTTTCTGCTGCTGTGCAGCGCCTTACTAAGCGATCCGCAATTGGCTAGTCACGAATAAGAATCGTGAATTTGTCCTCAGGGAGAGAACATCATGAAACTAAGAAGAATCAAGATCCATGGATATCGGGGGATTGTAGACGAGGAGTTTGCTTTCCGGGATTACAGCTTGCTCGTCGGGCCAAACAACGCAGGCAAGAGCACGGTAATCGATGCTATCCGTGCATTCTACGAAAAAGACGGATTCAAGTTCAGAAAGGAGAGTGATGCTCCGCTCGCCTCACCAGCTGATGAGGAATCTTGGATAGAGTGTGAGTTCGATCTGACGGATCAGGAGTTCGACTCTCTTAAGGACGAGTACAAGGCTCCGGGCAAGCGGCTCCGAGTTCGGAAGTACTTTCAGACCTCGGAGAAAACACATGATGGTAAGCCGGCGTCGGGATGGATATTTGGTTACAAGCGCGATGGAACGCTCTCCAAAGAGCCATTCTACGGCGCTAAGAATGTACAGAGTGGGAAGTTCGGCGATCTGGTCTACATACCCGCGATCAGCAAGGTCGACGAGCACGCGAAGCTAAGCGGCCCATCATCGCTTCGTGACTTGCTGGCGGACATAATGAGCGACGTGGTTGAGGCGGGAAGGGCATACGGGGGGTTTTTAACAAGCGTCAGTAAGTTTTCGGCGGCCATTCGAGAGGCGAGAACTCGTGATGATCGCTCGCTGGCGGGGCTTGCTGGGGGGGAGAATGGGTTGGTTGAGG